>QHSO01000168.1 GCA_003220475.1 Candidatus Rokuibacteriota bacterium
ACCTCGCGCAGCATCATCGAGCAGAAGTGCGGGTGGCGTCGCGTCGCCATCTCGCCGACGGCCGCGATCAGCTCGCGCAGCACCTCGGGCGCCGGCCGCGGGGACTCCGCCAGCGCTTCCACGCGCGCGATGATGTCCGTGAACGTCGCGCTCACGATCGCCAGGTACAGCTTCCGCTTGCCGCCGAAGTGGTAGTTGATCATCGCCTTGTTCACGCCGGCCTTCTGCGCGATGGCCGCCACCGGCACGCCGTCGTAGCCGCGCTCGGCGAA
>QHSO01000169.1 GCA_003220475.1 Candidatus Rokuibacteriota bacterium
GAGGCGACGCGCGGCGTCTGCTTGTTGTCGCCCATACGGATCGCGACGATATAATCAGGCATCATCAGCGCGCGGGAGGCAACCCGCAGGGAGCGGACGATCTATGACGAAGGCTAGACGCAAGCCGACCGACAATCTACGCCGAGAATACAAACGGTCGGGCTTTGGAAACCTAGTCCGAGGCAAGTATGCCCAACGTCTAGCCGAGACGAGTAACGTCGTCGTTCTCGAACCAGAAGTCGCGAAAGCGTTTCCGAACGATCGCGCGGTGAACAACGCCTTGCGCCGCTTGATGCGAGTCGCCGAGTCCACCGCACGCTCGACTGCGACGCGCCGTCGGCGATCCGCGGGTTAGCCCGAACTGCTCGTTCGTCAGCGTCTGCGGCGCGAGTTTCGGCGACGTGGCTCCACGTACCCGACCAACTCGATGTACCCCTGCCCCGCGACCGGGCGATCGCCGGCGGTCCCGGTGACCGCAACGGCGCCCTCCCAGTAGCGCGTGCCCACGATCAGTTCCTGATCCGGGAGTTGAGGCGCGATCGCCAGCTGCAACGCGACGGACGGAACAATTAATCGCCAGCGCGCGGGATACCGCACGCCGCTGCGCGGGCTGGTCCAGTGCGCCAGCGTCTCGACGCGGACATCGCCACGCTCGAGCGCGCGCGTCGCGCCGTCGGCGGCGACGAGCGTGCCGGCGCTGAACGGATCGATCGTGCCATCGCGGCGGCGGAGCAGGTAGAACATCAGCTCGCGGCCGTCGTCGAGTTGCAGCGCGAACCAATCCCAGCCCGCGAGAGCGGGACCCAGCGCGCTCGTGCTCCATTCCCGGTCCATCCACGCCTCGCCTGAGACATCGAAGCTCTCGCGGCCCACGCGGACGACGCCGCGAGCCGGCATGCGGGTGATGGAGTAATAAAAGGATGCGTTGCCGGGTTCGGGCCCCTTCCGGCTGAGGCCGCGGTCGCCCTGGGCGACGACGGGCTTCGCGGCGGTGACGACGAGATCGAGCGCGACGTCGGCCTCGCTGGCGCGGAGTCGCGCCGACGGTCCATCGCCTTCGGCGGACCAATCCTCGAGCCAGACGCGATAGGGCGACGCCGACGCCCCGGCCAGGCCGAGCGCCTCGCGGCTCGTGCGACTGACCGCGTAGAAGCGACCGCGACCGCCCGCAGTGTCGGTGACGGCGAAGTGGGCGACGTAGAGCTGACGCGTGGCCCAGGCCGACGCGCGCACCACCGCACCCGGCGCGAGCGCGATGCGGAAGAACGTGAGCTGGAATCCGAAGTGGCGGCCGGCCGCGGTCTTCAGATTACCGGTGTAGTACCACCACTCGGTGCGGAAGTCGGGGTGCGGCCCGTGATCCGCCGGAAATGAGAATGACCGCGGCGCGAGCGCCCGCGCGAAGCCCGCGTCATCCGACGCGAGCGCCTCGCGCACGGCGACGGTGGCGTCGATGCGCGGCCGCGAGACTGACGGCCACAATGCGAACACCGCCACACCGAGCGCGGCGACAACCGCAAGCGCTACGCTCAGCCGCACCCTACTCATTACGCAGCGCCTCCGCCGGCGGCGCGGACGCCATCCGCCACGCCGGATAAAGACCGGCGAGCAGCGCGGCCACCAGCGACAGCGCGACGCCCTGCAGCAGGATCGCCGGCGAGGGGTCGATCGACATCGTCCAGCCGAACGAGCGGCGGTTGATGACGAAGACGCGCGCTCGAGCGAGAGCGCCATGAGCGCGGCCAGCATGCCGACGAAGGCCACCACCAGGCTCAGCGTGCGCAGGACGCCGGTGATGGCGAACGTGCGGTCGAAGATCTCCATCGATGCCTCGCGCAGCGCGCGGTTGGAGCGGATGACCAGCCGCGGGCCGCCCGCGGCGCGCTCGCGCACCGCGGCCACCAGCGCGGTCACGTCGACGCCGGGCGCGGCCTCCAGCGCCAGGCCGGAGATCTTTCGATCGTTCCACGCGGCCTCGTAGGTGTGGCGGCTCATGATCACGACGCCGGCGCTGGAGCCGTAGTCGTAGAAGACGCCGGCCACGCGGAAGTCGCGATCGCCGCGGTCGGTACTCAGCCGCACCGTCCCCCGCACCGCAAACCGATTGGCGAACGGCTCCGAGACCAGAACAGCGTCTCCGTCCCAGACGCCCGCGTCGCCGCCGGAGCGAAACCGCCAGCGCGGCGGCCGTGAAGGATCGACGGCGAGGGCCACCACCTGCACCGGCCCGCGCGGGCTCTGCACCACCACGCCGCGCGAAGTACTGAAACGCGCGACGCCCGGCGTGGCGGCTAGACGCGCGACCAGCTCGAGATCCAGCGTGGCGTCCGGGCGGCTGTTGGCCAGGCTGGGCGCGGCTATATAGATGTCGGCGCGCAGCGTGCCCTCGAGCCAGGCGGTGACGGCCTCGCGGAAGGACGCGATCATCACGCCGACGCCGATCGCGGCGGCGACGGCGATCATCAGCGCGGCCATCGCGACCGATGTGCGCGAGAGCGCGGCGACGATGCTGCGCGTGGCGAGCCGGCCGAGCAATCCGAACAACGCGCCGGCCACGCGATGTAGTGGGCGCAGCAGGCCGAGCGCGGCGGCGGGCGTGACGAGCGCGCAGCCCACCATCACGAGGAAGAGCCCGGCGAATCCGACCATGATGCCGCCGGGCACCGCGAGCACCAGCGCGCCCACGCCCAGCACCGCCAGGCCCAGCCACCCCGCGCGGCGCGCGCGACGGCGGGCGCTGCCCTCCAGCGAAGCGCGGGTCATCACGACGCGCGGCGGCGCGGCGGTGGCCTCGAGCGCGGGGGGCAGCGCGGCCAGCACGGTCGCGCCGATGCCGAGCAGAACACTTTTCGCGAGCGTCACCGGGTCCAGGGTCACCTCGCGGACGGAGACGACGAAATAGAGGTCGCTGATCGTGCGCGTGACCAGGCGCAGCAGACCCTGCGCCATGGCGAAGCCGAGTACCAGGCCCAGGATTGTGCCGGCGATGCCGATGACGAGCGCTTCGCTCATCACGAGTCCGAATATCTCGGTGCGCGTGACGCCCAGCGCGCGCAGCGAGCCGATGAGCGGCCGCCGCTGCACCACCGAGACCGTCATCGTCTGATAGATCAGAAACATCCCGACGACCAGCGCGAGCAGCGAGAGCGCGGAGAGATTCCATTGGAAGGCCAGGATCATCCGCGCCGTTGCGCCCGCCTGCGAGCCGGCGGCAACGAGATCGGCGCCGGCGGGCAGCGCCTGGGTGATGTGGGCCAGCAGCGTGCGGCCCGGCGCGTCGTCGGCGACGATCAGATCGATGCGTGAGAGCCGGCCGACGGCGCCGAGCGTCTCCTGCGCCGTGGCGATGTCGGTGACCAGCAGGCCGTCGAGAGCGCGGGCGCTGGCGGGATCGGCCGGCTGCAGCAGGCCGACGATCGTCAGCGTGCGACGGTGGCCGCTCACCTCGATCGACAACGCATTGCCGACGGCCAGACCGAGCTCTCTCGCGGTGCCCGCCGCGATCAGCGCGGTGCCGGGACGGGCGACCAGATCGCGCCCGATCGCCATCTCGTAACCGACGCCGCTCGTGCTCGCCGCGCCGGCCGGCTCCGCGAACAGCGCCACGTCGCCCTCGACGATCGGCGCCGCACGGCGCACACCAAGCTCGACGCGCAGGCGACGATAAAGGTCGTCCGGTAAGCCGCCAGGGCCGCCGACAATCTGATGCGTCGCGCGGCCACTCACCGCCTCGGTGGCCAGCCCGAACGCGCGCAGCGCGCTGGCATTGGCCAGATCGATCGACACCGCGACGGCCACGCCGAGCGCGATGCCCACGATGGCCAGCGCCAGTTGCCACGGATGCGTGGTCAGCTGGCGCAGCGCCAGCCTCGCGAGCGATCGGTTCGTCAGTTCTTCAGCGCCCGCGCCGCGGCCATGATCTCCTGCGCCGACGGGAACTTTCCGACGCCGGCGGGGCCCTCGCTGCCCTCGACGTTCGCCCAGCGCACGATGCCGTCCCGGTCGATCAGAAACTGGCCCTTGAGCTGCGGCCACTGATGTTCCAGCTCGGCCTGGTCGGTGGGCGTGTTGAGGTAGCCGTCCGCCTTCGTGAGCTCCTGCGCCACCTGCACGATCGGCAGCGGCTCCGGAAACGCGCCGTCGGGATTGATGCGTATGGTCTCGAGCGCGTGCATGAACTCCGGCGTCGGCGCCGGCTTTGGTAGGCCGTACGCGCGATGCGTGCTCAACGCGGGATCGGAGGCGAGACGCAGGCGAGTGGGACGGTACTTGAAATACAGGCGGGCGTTTTCGGGCGTCGTGGCCACGATAGCCAGCGTCTCCACGCCCAGCGTCTTCAGCTGGCCCTCGATGGGCGCCATCTGTGCGATCGCGCGACGGCAGAACGGGCACCAGAGTCCGATCAGCAGCACCAGGAACAGCGGGCTCCGGCCCCGGTAGTCGGCGAGCGACACCGTCTCGGGCCGATCGATCGCGGGAAGTGTGAAGTCAGGCGCCGGCTCTCCCGGCGCGACGGGCGGACGCGACTCGACCATCGTCATCTCTCACGCTCCTTCATGGCTGTCAGCCGACACGCCGTTCAGCAGAACCGGGTTCAGCACAAGAACGGCAGCACCATCAGCGCGTCCGGCTCGACGCCGGCCCGCGCACACGTGTCCTGGGCTTTCGTCAGGTACAGCTCGGCCTTCGCCGGGTCCCCCGCGTCGAGATACAGCGTGGCCAGGCCGTCGTAACACGGAAACAACAGCTGCGGCTCCCCGACCGCCTCCGCGAGAGCAAGCGCCTCCTCGTACATCGCGAACGCCTGCCGGCGCTCGCCGTGGCACTGATGGATCTGCCCCAGCACGATCAGCGGCACGGCGAGGTGATCCACCAGGCCCAGTCTACGGTCGAGGTCGATGGCGGTCTGCGCGGCCTCGATGCCCTCGGCCTCGCAGCGATCGGTGAGCGCGCAGTAGGCGACCGCGAGATTCGCGTACAGCCGCGACTGGAATCCCAGATCGCCGACCTTCTTCGCGGTCTCGAGCCCGCGCAGGCACGTCTCGATGCTGCGCCGGGGCTCGAGCGAGGCGTAGAGCACGCCGAGGTTCGTGTAGCCGCGGCACGCCGCCGCCAGCAGGTCGTGCGCCTCGGCCAGCGCGATGCTGCGCTCGATCTGCTCCACGGCCTCGCTCATGCGACCGGTGCGCGCCAGTGCGACGCCCAGCGTGTTGTAGGCCTGCGCCCGCATCACGGCGGTCTCCCGCACCGCGTCCGGCTCCGCGGCATCCCGGTCCGCCGCCGGCTCGCCCAGCGCGCGCTCGGCCCAGGCGATGGCGGCCGCGTTGTCGCCGGCGCGGAACGCCAGACGTCCCATCTCCTGAAACAGGTGCGCACGCTCGATAGGATCGTCGTCGGCGCCGAGCAGCTCGAGTCCGGCGGCGAAGCACGCACCCGCGCGCTCGCGGTCGCCGGCGTCCCAGTGCAAGCCGCCGATCTTGCGCTGCAGGCGCGCGGCCATCGCGCGATCTCCGGCGCGCTCGGCCTTCTTCAGCATCGACTCGTAGTGCGTGAGCGCGTCTGCGCGTCGGCCCGTGAGCGCGAGCAGGTCGGCCAGTCGCTCGCGCGCGCCGCGCGCGTCGGCCTCGCAGTCCTCGGGGCAGGCGGCCAGCGTTTCCAGCGCGCGCTCGTAGTGTCGGATCGCGTCTTCGTTCGCGTAGAGGGTGCGAGCCCGGTCGCCCGCCGCCACCATATAGCGCGCCCCACGCAGCTTGTCGGGACTGAGGCTCCAGTGCTGCGCCAGCGATTCCAGGTCGCTCAAACGCTCGGGGCGCGGCCCGACGATGCGCTCGAGCGCGCGGCCGATGCGCTCGTGCATCTCGGTGCGGCGCGACAGCAAGAGGTTCTGGTAGACCACCTCGCGCACGAGCCCGTGCGTGAAGCGATAGCGGCCTTCCGCGCGCCGGCGGTCGACCGGCTGGATGAGATCGGCCTCCACGAGTGGATCGAGCGCGGCGGGCAGCGTCTGGGGCGCGTTGCTCGATGCGAGCAGGAGCGGCACGTCGAAGTCGGCGCCGAGCACGGCGGCTTCCTGCAGCACGCGCCGCGCGTCGGTGGCCAGCCGATCGACGCGCGAGAGCAGCAACCCCTGCAGCGACGGTGGGACGTCCGCTCCCTCGCACGCCGCGGTGCATGTCCAGGCGTCGCCATCACGTCGCAGCACGCCGCGACCGACCAGGTTGCGGACGATCTCCTCCACGAACAGCGGGTTGCCGCCGGCACGCGTCGTGACGAAGTCCGCGACGTGGGCGACGACGTCCGGCGAGCCGGCGAACAGGCCGGCGATGAGCGTGCGGGTGTCGTCGTCGGAAAGTGGGGCGAGCCGGATCACGGACTGTTCGGCGCGCGCGAACAGCGGCGAACGGGCCTCGGGCCGGAGCGTGAGCAGCAGCATCAGCGGACGGGCCGCCAGCTGATCCGCGACATCGCGCAGCAATTCCATCGAGGCGCTGTCCGCCCAGTGCACGTCCTCGACGACGACGAGCAGCGGCGTCTTGTCCAGCCGCCGCTCGATGAGCGCGCGCGCGGCGAACAGGATCTGACGCCGCAGCTGCTCCGGCTCGATGTCGGGGGCGCCGTCGCCTTCGAGGCCGAGCAGGTAGCTCAGCACCGGCGCGATGGCGTTCGCTTCGGCTTCGCGCGCGCCGAGCGCGCTCAGCGTCGCCGTGAGCTTCTGGCGGGCCACGTCGAGCGAATCCGCGCTGTCGATCTGGTAGGCCTCGCGAAAGAGCGTGCCGAAGATCCCGTAGGCGGCCTCGCCGAGCGACGAGCACCTCGCGTGGCGCACGGCAACGTCAGCCAGTCGCGCGTCGCGCTCCAGCCGGGCCATGAGCTCGGCGACCAGCCGCGACTTGCCGATGCCGGCCTCGCCCACGAGACTCACCACCTGGGCCTGCCCGCGCCGCATGCGGCGGAACGCCGCGACCAGCTGGTCGAGCTCGTCCTTGCGGCCCACGAACGGCGACGTCAGCCCGAGCGCGGCGAGACCGCGAGCGGATCCGCGCTGCGTCTGCGCGCCGATCAAGCGATGGACCGCGACCGGTTCGGTCTTCCCGCGCAGCGTCAGCTCGCCCGACGGCTCGGACGCGAAGCGATGTCGCACCAGCGTGTGCGTCGCGTCGGAGATCAGGACGGTGCCCGGCGGCGCCGCCCCGAGCAGTCGCGCCGTCGTGTTCACGGTGTCGCCGGTCACCGCGTACGCCGACCCCGCGGCGCCGCCGAGCTGGCCCGCCACGACGGGCCCCGTGTGAATACCGATGTGCAGCACGACCGGCTGACCGAGACGCGATTCCCACTCGCCGCTCAGCGTGCTGCAGCGCTCGAGCATCTCCAGCGCGGCGTCGCACGCGCGCTCTGGATCGTCCTCGTGCGCGACCGGCGCGCCGAATACCGCCAGCACCGCGTCGCCGACGAACTTCTCGACGAAGCCGTCGTAGCGGGTGATGACGCCGCCGAGCGTCTCGAACAGCCGGCTCTGGAAGGCGCGCACGTCCTCGGGATCCAGTCGCTCGGCCAGCGTCGTGAAGCCCGAGAGGTCGGCGAAGAGCACGGTGACGTGGCGGCGGTCCGCGTGGCGGTCGGCGGCCTCTGGCGACGCCGGCTTCGCCGCCGGCTCCGTCGCGCTCGGCCGCTGCGGCGCGCCGCAGTGAGGACAGAACGCGAAGTCCGATTCGCATGGCTGCGCGCAGGCGGAGCACAGACGGGGCAGCCGCGCTCCGCAGCGCGGACAGAAGGCGAAGTCGCGCGACGCCTCGTAGCCGCAGCCGGCGCAGGTCGGGGTCACAGGGCGATTTTACCGGGGCGCGCGCGCGGGCGATACGTCGCCGGGGATGCAGGCCCGTCACCCGTGCTACCCTCCTCGCTGCTTCGCGCCAGGCGGCGCGCCGGACAGGAGGGACCATCACGCGCAGTCGACGCAGGATCCTGACGCTTCCCCTCTGCTTCTTCACGGTCGACGCCGGCGGGGTGGCCATCGTCACCCAGTTCGGCGATCCCGTACGCGTCGAGAGCGCTCCCGGCCTGCACGTGAAGCATCCGTACCCGCTGCAGAGCGTGATCTCGCTGGACCGGCGGCTGCACATCCTGGTGCCGCCACCCAGCGAGCTGCTCACGCTCGAGAAGCGCAACGTGGTGGCGTCCGGCTACATCGTGTGGCGCATCGCCGATCCCCGGAGATTTCTCCAGACGGTGTTCGATCGCACCGGTGCGGAGTCGCGCCTCGGCGACATCCTCTTCGCCGAGCTCGGCGCCGCGTTCGGCAACGCGCCGATGTCGGCGTTCGTCTCCGTCACGCCCGGGCAGTACCGCGCCGAGGCCATCCTGGCCGACGTCACCCGCCAGTACCGTCACGTGGCGCGGCGAGACTACGGGATCGACGTCGTCGACGTCGGCCTGCGCCGGCTCGATTTTCCCGACCAGAATCGACTCGCGGTCTTCTCGCGCATGAAGTCCGAGCGCGCGCAGATGAGCATGAAATACCGGTCGGAGGGCGAGGAGGAAGGACTGAAGATCCGCGCCGCCTCCGAGAAGGCCCGGACGAGCATCCTGGCCGAGGCGTACGTGCGCGCGCAGAAGCATCGGGGGGAGGGCGAGGCCGCGGCCGCGAGGATCTATGCCGAGAGCCTCGGGCGGGGTCCACGCTTCTACGAGTTCACCCGCTCGATCGAAGCGATGAAGAAGACGGTGGACAAAGACACCACCCTCGTGTTGCCAGTCGACGCCGAGCTCTTCCGGCTCCTGCGCGACAGCCGGGCGCCGTTCGCCCGGGAGTGAGCGCAACACGCAAGTCAGGCCCGGGAGGTGAGATCACGCGCAGCTGGCGGATCCGGTTCTCACGCGCAGTGCCTTGGGGCAAAGCACCGGGGAGGGACAACGATGTCCCGTAGACGTGCACTGACGTCGATGTCCGTTGCAGTGACAGTCGCGCTGCTGCTCACGATCGCCGGGCCGACCGAAGCCAAGGACGTGCGGTACGACCCACAAACCGTCTACTTCACCTACTGCCACTCGCACCCGCCGGCGGCGCGGATCGCGTCCGGCGACAAAGTCATCACGAAGACGCGCGACGCCTCGAACGACTCCTTCCGGCCCACGCACAAGAAAATTGCCGACGGCAACCTCGACCTGTCGCGCGTGAATCCGCAGACCGGTCCGTTCTTCGTGGAAGGCGCCGAGCCCGGTGACACCCTGAAAGTGACGCTCAATAAGATCGCCCTGAACCGGGACTGGGGCTGGGGCGGGGCCATCCCGTATTTCGGCGCGCTGGCGCCCGAGTACAAGACCATGATGATCACGGCGCCGGTGGAGGACACGCTGTTCATCTGGCGATTCGACCGCTCGCGGAACGTCGCGATGGTCGATCTGCCCAAGAGCAAGATCGGCAAGGTCGAGGTGCCGCTGCGGCCGTTCTTCGGCACGATCGGCACGGCGCCGTACGGCAAGGAGTGCATCAGCTCGCTCGTGCCCGGCACCCACGGCGCCAACATGGACTTCAACGAGGTCGTCCAGGGCGTCTCCATGTACTTCCCTGTCTTCGAGCGCGGGGCGCTATTCATGCTGGGCGACGGTCACGCCGCCCAGGGAGACGGCGAGATCATGGGCGCCGCCATCGAGACGTCGTTCGACGTGGAGTTCACGGTCGAGGTCATCAAGGGGAAGAAGATCAACTGGCCGCGCCTGATCAACGACCGGAAGATCATGTCGATCGCCAGCACCCGGCCGCTGATGGACGCGCTGCGGCTGGCGTGCTCGGACCTGATCGACTGGCTGGCGACCGACTACGGCTTCGACAAGATCGAGGCCTACCAGCTGCTCGGCCAGGCCGCCGAGATCAAGATCGCCAACGTCGTGGACCCGCAGTACTCCGTGGCCTGCGTGCTGGACAAGCGCTACCTGCCCAAGTAGGGCGAGGAGGGATGACGGCGGCGCGACGCCGGGGCCGCTCCCCGGCGTCCGCGCCGTGCGGATGACGTGGACGTGATCGACTTCTTCGCGCGCGTGGCGGCAGAGACGTGGTCCATCATGCAGGAGGCCTCCGTCTTTCTGCTGTTCGGCTTCCTGCTCGGGGGCGTGCTCGCCGTCGTGGTGCCCCAGAAATTGATCGTCCGCCTCCTCGGGCGCGGACGGATCTCCTCCGTTCTCTGGGCCGTAGCCATCGGCGTGCCGCTGCCCCTCTGTTCGTGCGGTGTCCTGCCCGCCGCGCTCCGACTGACGAAGCAGGGCGCCACCAAAGGCGCGACCGTGTCGTTTCTGATCTCCACGCCGGAGACCGACGTCGACGCGATCGCGCTGACGTACGGCCTGATGGGCCCGCGGTTCGCCATATTCCGCGCCATTGCCGGGGTGCTCACGGCGATCGCCGGCGGGATCGCAACCAATCTCTTCGGCGAGCGGCGTCAACCGGCAGGCGTGCCGCCGCCCGTGCCGATGCCGGTCACATCGGTATCGGAAGAGCCCGCGCGTGAGGCTGAGAGTCGTCACGTCCCCACCATCGCGGCGCGCGCGCGGCGCGTCGTTCACTATGCGTTCGGGGAGTTGCTCGACGAGATCGCGCACTGGCTGGTGATGGGTATCGTGGTGGCCGCGCTCATCACGGTGCTGGTGCCGCCGTCGCTCATCGAGCACTACCTCGGCGGCGGCCTCGTCACGATGCTGATCATGCTCGTGATCGCGATTCCGGTCTACACGTGCGCCTCC
>QHSO01000170.1 GCA_003220475.1 Candidatus Rokuibacteriota bacterium
GGCACGCGCCAGGCTCAGCGCGTCGCTGACGACCGCCCGCGCGGCGGCGAAATCCCGCGCGCGGTGCTCGTGGAACTTGGCGAGCTCCTCCCAGGGCCGGGGATCGAACAGCTCGCGCTGGCGCGCGGCCTCCCACAACGCGCAGGCCGTCGCCCAGCGCGCGGCGCGTTTTTCCCACCAGGCCAACCGCAACTGAACCCAGTGCGCGGCGTCGTCGCGGAGTCCCGCGGCGAGCGCCGCGCGATAGCAGCCGAGGCCGCGTTCGAGGTCCACCGGCTCCCAGAGGCGGCCGAGGCCAGCCCATTCCTCGGCGCGCAACGTCGGTGCCTCACCGAGCGCGGCGCCGAACCAGCCGACCAGCGCGGCGAGCGATAGCACGTCGTCACGGTTGTGGGCGAAGATGCGCGCCATCGGCGCGGCGCGCCGCCGGCGTAGCCAGTCGAAGTACAGCGTCGGGATCAGGCCGCCGGGCACATCCTCCTCACGGGCCAGGCCCAGCACGTCCCGTTCGAGCGTGGCGAGCCGGCAGTCATCGAAGCAGCCGGTCCACACACGTCGCGAGGGGCGCAGCAGGTCGAGGTGCGGCAACATGGCCGGCCACCGGCGCCGCGCGAGCACGAAGCGCGTCTCGAGCAGCGGCAGGTCGAAGCCTCCGCCGTTGAAGGTCACCAGCGCACCCGCGCGCTCGATCAACGGCGCGAGGGCGGCCAGGAGGGCGGGCTCCTCGTCGAGGTCGCGCATGAAGTGCTGCGCGACGACGAAGACCTCGCCCTCGAGCCAGCCGGCGCCGACGAGGAAGGCGTACGTGCCGGTGCCGCCCGCGAGGCCGGTCGTCTCGGTGTCCAGGAACAGCAGGCGCTCGGCGACGGGCGCTTCCGCCTCCATGCGCGCGACGCGTGCGAGGACGTCGAGCGGCGCGCGGCGGACGCCATCGAGCGGGACCCGCCCGTGGCGGTGGTCCAGCGGATATTCGCGCCGCACGACGACGAGCGAGCCGGCGCCGGTGTCGACGACCTCGCCGCCCACCACACGCTCGATCGGCTCGGGCGCGGTTCGCGGCGCCCGGTGCGTCTCGATGCGCCGGATGATTCGCCGCAGGTCGTCGAGGCTCTGCATCAGGTCAGGCGATGAGCTCGCGCAGCAGCCTGGCGGCGATGGGCTTGGCGCGGCGGCCGACCTCGTTGACGGGGCCGACACACGACGGACAGCCGAAGGCGCACGGACACGTGGACAGAGTCTCGAGGCCGCGCCGCAGGAGATCGGGCAAGATCTCGAACAGCCGCTCGGCGAGGCCGATGCCGCCGGCGTGCGAGTCATAGAGATAGATGGTGGGGTTGAACTCCGCCGCGTTCATGAGGCGGGTCTTCGTCGACTCTCGCGTGGCCACGGCCCCCGCCTCGGCCGGCGTCGTGTCGCCGAGCCAGGAGCCCAGATCGCGAACGTCGCACAGCAGGAAGATCGGGGCCAGGTGATGCAGCAGGTACGTCACGGCACGGAGGCCGTCGATGAGCTCTTCGCGCGACGGGCTCACGCGCGCGAGTATCGTCGGCGGCACGGTCAGCCAGGCGCTCGTCGTCTGCATCTCCTGTTGTGGCAGGTCGACCTCGCCGGAGCCGACATTCTCCATGGTGCCGAGCTTGATCTTCTTGAAGCCGACGACCTTCTCCGCCACCAGCACCTCGCCCTGCTCGGCGACATAGCCGGGCTGGTCGCGTCCCTCGAAGCGCTGCAAGATCCACACGCCTTTGGCGCTGACGGCGTCGGTGAAGTAGTCGACGTTCACGCGCTTGACGTAGGCGACCTTTTCTTACGCCGCATCGCGCGCGGTCGTGTCGATCACCACGAAGTTGTCCGTCGTGACCGTGCGCAGCGAGATGTGGTCGGCGGGATACGTCTCGGACGCCCAGTGATAGCGCTCGCCCGCACGGTGCAGCACGCCCTCGTCCTCGAGCGCGGCGGCGAGCTTGCGGACGTCGGTGCCGCCGAAAGGCTCGTCGGCGACGAGCGGGAGCTCGAACGCGGCGCACTTGAGATGGTTGGCGAGGATGAACGGGTTGTCGGGGTTGACCCGCGCGTGCTCGGGCGGCGTGCCGAACAGATAGTCGGGATGCGTGACCATGAACTGGTCCAGCGGCGCGCTCGTGGCGATGAGAATGGCGGCCGACGGCCCAGAGCGGCGCCCGGCGCGGCCGGCCTGCTGCCAGAGCGACGCGATGGTGCCGGGGTAACCGGCGAGGATCGCCACGTCGAGATGCCCGATGTCCACGCCGAGCTCGAGCGCATTGGTCGAGACCACGCCGAGAACGTCGCCGGCGCGCAGCGAGGATTCGATCTCGCGGCGGCGATTCGGCAGGTAGCCGCCGCGGTAGCCGCGCACCATGCCGGAATCCCCGGTGGCGCGGTCGGCCACACCGGCCTTGATGGCGGTGAGCAAGACCTCGGTGGACAGCCGGCTCTGCGCGAAGACGATGGTGGCGATCTTCTCGCGCAGCAGGCGGATGGCGAGCGTGGCGGCTTGGCCGAGATAGGGCGCCCGGATCCCGAGCTCGTGATTGACGACGGGCGGGTTGTAGCAGAGAAACGTCTTCTCGCCGCTGGGCGCACCGCTCTCGGCCAGCTCCTCGACGTTCTCGCCGGTCAGGCGCGCCGCGAGCTCGCCGGGGTTGCCGATGGTGGCCGAGGCCATGATGAACTGCGGCGTGGAGCCGTAGTGGGCGCAGATGCGGCGCAGCCGCCGCAGCACATTCGCGAGATGCGAGCCGAACACGCCGCGATAGGCGTGGAGCTCGTCGATCACGACGTACTCGAGATTCTGAAACAGCACCGCCCATTTCGTGTGGTGCGGCAGGATTCCGGAGTGGAGCATGTCGGGATTGGTGAGCACGAGATTGGCGCGCGCGCGCACGGCACGGCGCGCATCCTGGGGCGTGTCACCGTCGTAGGTGAACATCCGCATCTCGGGCAGCTGCTTGGCGAGCTGCTCCAGCTCGGCCAGCTGGTCCTGCGCAAGCGCTTTCGTCGGGAACACGTAAAGCGCGCGCGCGTCGGGCCGATGCACGAGCGCCTGCAGCACGGGCAGGTTGTAACAGAGCGTCTTGCCGGACGCCGTCGGCGTCACCAGCACGACGTGACGCCCGGCCTGCACGAGCTCCCATGCGCGCGCCTGGTGACTGTAGAGCTGCGCGATGCCGCGCGCGCGGAGCGCCTCGACGATGCGCGGATCCATCGACTGTGGGAATGGCGCATACACAGGCGGCCGCGCCGGAAAGTGACGAGAGGCGGTGATGCAGGGGCCCGTCGAGGCAGAGATCAACAGATCGTCCAGGATCTCGCCGAGCATCGCGGCGACTGTATCATAGCGACGTGAAGCGCCTCGCGTTTTGGCTGCCGCCGCTGCTGTGGATGGCGACCATCGCGTGGTTCTCCACCGCCGAGTTCAGCGCGGAGAACACCGGCACCGTCCTCCGTCCCCTCTTTCGCTGGCTGCTGCCCGCCGCCACCGACGCCCAGCTCGCGGCGCTCCACCTCCTCACACGCAAGATCGCGCACGTCACGGAATACGCGCTGCTCGCCGCGCTGTGGTTCGTGGCGCTCACGCGCGAGCGCGGACTGCCGCGGCGCCGCGCGGCGTGGGTCGCTCTGGGCGTCGCCGTCGTCTGGGCGGTGCTCGACGAGCTGCACCAGGCGACGGTGCCCAGCAGGACAGCGAGCGCGATGGATGTCGCGCTTGATTCGACCGGCGCGATGGCGGCGGCGGTCGTCGGCCGCTACGGCGGCAGCCGCGTGCTCGAGGTGGCGGCGCTGTTTTTCTTGTGGGCGGCTGCGGCCGGCGGTGCGGTCGTCATCGCGCTCGATCTCGCCAGTGGCGTTTCCGCCGGGGTGCTGTGGGTGACGGTGCCGGCGGCGGTACTGGCGCTCGCGCTACGCCGACGGGTCGCGCTGCGGCGCTGACTACACCTTCAGCCGCGGATCCAGCGTGTCGCGCAGGCCGTCGCCGAAGAGATTGATGCCGAGCACGGTGATGAGGATGGCGAGCCCCGGAAAGGTGGCCAGCCACCACGCGGTCGAGATGTAGACGCGCCCGTCGGCGAGCATGCCGCCCCAGGTCGGGGTGGGCGGCTGCACGCCGAGGCCGAGGAAGGACAGCGCCGACTCGATCACGATTACACGGGCCATGTCGAGCGTGGCCACCACCAACCACGGCGTGAAGACGTTGGGCAAGACGTGACGCAAAAGGATGCGGCCGTCGCGGCTGCCCAGCGCCTGTGCGGCCTGGACGAACTCCCGCTCGCGCAGGGACAGTGCGGCACCGCGGACGATCCGCGCGTAAACCACCCAGCTCGAGACGCCGATCACGCAGATGATCGTCGTCAGGCTCGGACCGAGCACGCCGATCACCGCGATGGCGAGCAAGATGAACGGGAATGCGAGCTGGATGTCCGCCAGGCGCATCAGCAGATCGTCGATGCGCCCGCCGAAGTAGCCGGCCACCAGCCCGGTCACCATGCCCAGGACTCCGGAGATCGCCACGGCGGCGAAGCCGACCAGCAGCGCGGGCCGCGCGCCGAACACGATGCGCGCGAGGATGTCACGCCCGAGGTGATCGGTGCCGAGCGGGTGCACACGACCGGCGGCGTCGCGCGTGAGCGGCGCCTTGAGCCGCTCGCCGATGTCCTGTTCGATGGGATCGAAGGGCGTGACGACGGCCGCGGCCAGCGCGGTGACCACGACCACCGCCACCACCACCAGCCCAAAGAGCGACGTGCGCCGTCGAGCGAGCCGGCGCAGGAAGATCCACCACTCGCTCCGCGGAGGCGCGAGGGCCTCGGGCATCGGCAGCGCGGTGGCGCGCGCGCTCATGACAGGCGGATCCGCGGGTCGAGATACGTATAGATGAGATCGACGAAGAGGTTGACGAGGACGAACGTCGACGCGAGGAGAAACACCGCCGCCTGCACGACGGGATAATCGCGGTTGTAAATGGCCTGCACCGACAGACGTCCCACCCCCGGCCACGCGAAGATCGTCTCGGTGATGACCGAGCCGCCGAGCAACGTGCCGAGCTCGATACCGACGATCGTGACGATCGGGATCGCGGCGTTCTTGAGCGCGTGCTTCCAGACCACCGGCGGATCACTCACGCCCTTGGCGCGCGCGGTGCGAATGTAGTCCTGGTTCAGCACCTCGAGCATCCCCGAGCGCGTGAGGCGCGTGATGCGCGCCGTCGTGAAGAGCCCGAGCGTGATGGACGGCAGCACGAGATGCCGCCACTCGCCCCGGCCCGATGAGGGCAACAGGTTCAGCTGCACGGAAAAGAGCAGGATCAGCATGATGCCGAGCCAGAACGTCGGCATCGACTGGCCGAGCAGCGCCACCACCGTGGAGACGTAGTCGACGATCGTGTTGCGGCGCACCGCGGACACGATGCCGGCCGGAATCGCCAGGCACAGCGCGATGAACAGCGCCGCTCCGGCGAGCTGAAACGTGGCGGGCATCCGCTCGACGACGAGGCCGAACGCCGGCTCGCCGTGGCGAATGGACTCGCCGAAATTCCCCTGCAGCGCGCCGCGCAGGAACCGCGCGTACTGAACGTAGAGCGGATCGTTGAAGCCCATCCGCTCGCGGAACTGGCGGACGTCCTCGACGGTGGCCTCGGGCGGCAGCAGGACGAGCGCGGGATCACCGGTGAGATGCAGGATCACGAACACGACGACCGAGATGCCGAGTAGCACGACTACCGACTGCGCCAGTCGGCGGACGAGGAACGTCCTCATGCCCCGCGGCGCAGGCGGGCGACGGCCTCGATGTGCGGGGTTTGCGGGAACATGTCCACCGGCTGCACCCACTCGAGCTGGTACCCGTGGCGGGCGAGGTCGCTCACATCGCGCGCGAGCGTGGACGGGTTGCACGACACGTACACGATGCGTGCGGGCGCCATGGCCGCCAGCGCCGTCAACGCCTTGGGATGAAAGCCGGCCCGCGGCGGATCGGCGACCACGACCGACGCGGTGATGCCCTGGCGCATCAGCTCCGGCAGCACGTGCCGCACCTCACCGGCGAGGAAGGTGCAATTGTCGATGCCGTTGGCGCTTGCGTTGCGAATGGCGTCGGTGACGGCGGCCGCGGCCAGCTCGACGCCGTACACGGCGCACACGCGGCGCGCAAGCAGCAGGCTGATGGCGCCGGTGCCCGCGTAGAGATCGAGCAGCGTCTCGGAGCCGTCGAGCTCGCACGCCGACTCCACCAGCGCGAACAAGCGCTCCGCCTGCAGCGTGTTCGTCTGAAAGAAGGAGTTCGCGGAGACCTGGAACGTCAGCGGCCCCAGCGCCTCGCGGATGTGATCGCGTCCGGCGAGCAGATGTTCTTCCGAGCCGACGGCCACGCTGGCCTTCTTGGCGTTGACGTTCAGCACGACGCTGGTCGTCGAGGGCACCCGGGCGCGTAGCGCATCGGCCACGGGGGTGAGCCTCTCGACGTCGGGCGCGGCGGCGACGACGTTCACCATCGCCTCGGCCGTGCGCCGGCCCTCGCGCATCATCACGAAGCGCAGCAGCCCGCGCTCGGTCTGCGGGTCGTAGACGGAGAGCGCGCGCTCGGTGACCTGCCGCCGGAATTCATCGAGCAGCGCGTTCATCGACTCCGACTGCAGCAGGCAGCGCTCGATGTCGAGCACGACGTCGTAGCGCTCGGCGGCGTGCAGGCCGATGGCCGGCGGGTCGTGGGCCACGGTGAACTCCATCTTGTTCCGATAGCCGTAGGGCTCGGGCGCCGGAAGGATCGGCCGCAGCTCGAAGGCTCCGAGCCCGCCGAGGCGCTGCAGGCAGTCGCGGACTTGCTTTTCCTTGAACGCGAGCTGCGCCGGATAGGCCAGATGCTGCAGCCGGCAGCCGCCGCACTGTCCGAAGTACGGGCAGGGCGCTTGGACGCGATCGGGCGAGGCCACGAGAACCTCGTCGATCGTCGCGCGGCCGAAGCGGCCACGCGCTTCGACGAGCCGCACGCGCAGCCGATCGCCCGGCAGCCCGCCGCGCACGAAGATCACGTAGCCGTCGGCACGCCCGACGCCCTCGCCGCCGAAAGCCAGATCCTCGATCGCGAGCTCGAGCGTGTCGCCGCGACGCGGTTTCGCCATGGACAGCGCCACTATAAGGGTCGGTCCGAAACCAGTCAATTTGGCGGGGACTTCGCGGTGTATCATACCGACTTAATGAGGAGCGGAGCGCCGCGTCCCGTGGCCGATGTCCTCGCTGCCGCCGTCCCCCAGATCGCCGAGCGACTCCCCGAGTACCGCGTCCGCCGTGCGTGGCGCGCATTGGTGGGCCCCGACGTCTCGCGCCGCACGCAGCCACAGTCTCTGACGAACGGGTGTTTGCACATTATCGTCGACAATTCTCCATGGCTCTCCGAGCTCACGCTGCGCAACACCGAACTGACCGCACAACTGCACGCGCAGGTCGACGCGGTCCGCTCGCTCCGTTTCACCCTGGGCACGCTCGAGGCCGAGCCCTCGCCGCCGGCCGAGCGTCGCGAGCGTCGCGCGAAGACGCTCGGTGACGACGACCGCCGCGACATCGAGGCGGCCGCTTCGGCGATCTCCGATCCCGCGCTGGCCGACGCTGCGCGCCGTCTCCTGACCAAGGCGCGTCGTGCGGACCACGCACGAGGTGTTACACGATGAGGGGTTCTCGAGCCGTCGCCGTTGCCCTGCTGCCGCTGGCTGTTGCCGGCTGCGCGGCTCTGTCGCGCACCGCCGCGGACGATGGCGACGGCCCGCGCATGCGTCTCGTCGCCGCCTCGCGCGATCCGCGCGCCGAGGCGTACTACGACTTCGCGGCGGCGCAGCTGCACGTGCAGGCAGGGCGATTCAAGGAGGCCATCCCGCTCCTGCAGGACGCGATCAAACGCGATCCGAATTCGGCCTTCCTGTGGACCCAGCTCGCGCAGTGGATGGTTCGTGCGGATCAGCCGGCGGAGGCCCTCGCCGCCGCGCAGAAGGCCGTGCAGCTGGCGCCCGACGATCCGGGACCGCACCTGACGCTGGCCGAGCTGCTGCGCGCGCAGAAGAACTTCCGCGAGGCGGAAGCCGAGCTCGAGAAGGTCATCGAGCTGAATCCGATGAACGAGGACGCTTACCTCACGCTGGCGCGCTACCAGGTCGAGCAGAAGGCCTACGATCGTGCGCGCGCCGTGCTGCTACGACTCGCGGAGCGGCAGCCGCGGCTGGCGCAGGCGCAGTTCCTGCTCGGTCGCCTGGCCATCGAGACGGAGAACTGGGACGAGGCGATCGCGCGGCTCACGCGCGCCGTCGAGCTCGATCCCGACCACGACGGCGCCTGGACGGCGCTCGGGTACGTGTACGAGACGCGCCACCGCACCGAAGAGGCGGTGACGACGTATCGCAAGGCCGTGCAGGCCAACCCCGACAATCCGGCGTTCGTCGAGCGCCTGGGCGACCTCCTGATCCGGCTCGGCCGCTACAAGGAGGCGCAGACGGAGATCGAGCAGCTGACCGAGATCGCCCCGCGCGACGCGCGGGTGTGGATGAAGCTCGGCGCCGTCTTCTACGAGCAGAAGATGTACGACCGCGCCAGCGACGCCTTCCGCCGCGTGGTGATGCTCGAGCCGACGAATCTGCGCGCGCGCTACTTCCTCGCCACCACTTATATGGACGCCGGCAAGGACAGCGAGGCGCGCGCGGAGCTGGAGCGCATCCTGCGCGCCGACCCGCGCTCGATCGACGCCCGCGTGCAGCTCGGCTTCCTCTACGGCCGCGCCAAGCGCTTCGACGAGTCGATCGCGGTGCTGCGCGAGGCGGTGAACCTCGAGCCACGGCGGCCGGAGCTCTTCCTCTATCTGGGGACCGCCTACTTCCGCGCCAAGGATTACGACCGCGCGCTCGAGACGCTGCGCGAGGGCCTGTCGCTCGACGACAAGAACCGCGACCTGTACTTCCAGGTCGGCGTCGTGCTCGAGAAGCAGTCGAAGTTCGAGGACGCCGTCGGCGCCTTCAAGCACGTCATCGCGCTGGATCCCAAGCACGCCGAGGCCTACAACTACGTCGGTTATATGTACGCCGAGCGCGGCCAGAACCTCGACGAAGCGGTCTCGCTCATCGGCAAGGCACTCGCGCTCGAGCCGGACAACGGCTACTTCATCGACAGTCTCGGCTGGGCCTACTACCAGCAGGGCAAGTATCCGGACGCGCTGCGCGAGCTCAAGCGCGCCGTCGAGAAGGCCAAGGAAGACCCCGTCATCTTCGACCACCTCGGCGACGCGTACGCCAAGAACGGCTACGAGGAAGACGCGCTCGCCGCGTGGGAGAAGTCGCTGTCGCTCGATCCGAGCTCGGACGGCGTCAAGCAGAAGGTCCAGGAAGTGAAGTCGCGTCTCCGCCGTGCGCAGGGCGAGCGGTCCAAAGCGTCTCAGTAGCGCCCTCGTCGGCCTCCTCCTCACGGGGTGCGCGATCGCGCTGCCGCCGCCGCATGCGGCCATCGAGGGGGACGCGCGGCGCGTCGTGGACCGGCTCACCGAGCGTTGGCAAGAGTTCCACGACCTGCGCGCCCTCGCCGACATCACGCTCAAGCGCGGCAGCGATCGTCAGCGGGTGAGCGGTGTCCTGCTCGCGCGGGCGCCCGCCTCGGTGCGCTTCGAGGCGCTATCTCCCTTCGGTCAGCCGTTCCTGTTCGTCGCGATGCACGAGGGGCGCATCACCGCGTACAACGCCGCCACGAACGAGGCGCGCGTCGGGACGGCCAGCGTCGAAAGCGCCGCCGAACTGATCAGCCTGCCCGTCGAGCCCGAGGATCTGGTTGCGCTCCTGTCGGGTCGCGCGGCGCCGCCGAGGGACCTGCGCACGGCCGAGATCTTGCCGCCCGACGAGATGGGCCCGTCCATTAACCTCGTCGGTCGCTATAACCGCCAGCGCGTCTGGCTCGACTTCGAGACCGGCATCGCGCGGCAGATCACGATCACCGGCGGCCGCACGGAGGCCACCGTCACCTTCCAGCGCGCAACGGACGGCGCCCTCGGCGGACTGGACGTCACCGCGGGCAACGGCTACGTGACGGGCGCCGTGCGCTATCGATCGCTTGCGCTCAACGCCGGCGTCGAGCCCGAGCGCTTCGCGTTGACGCCACCGAAGGACGCGAAAATACAGAGCATCCGTTGACCGCCCGCGCGTCGGCGTGGTAGCCTTCCGTGCTTTGTCGAAGGGGATCGGGCGCGCCCGTCGCCTGGTGCTCAACGCGTCGGCCAAGGTGAATCTGGTCCTCGAGGTGCTGGGCAAGCGTGACGACGGCTATCACGAACTCGTCACGGTGATGCAGGCCGTGGACCTCTCCGATCGGCTCACGCTCGAAGACGCCGAGGACCTGGAGCTCGACGGGCGTGCAGCGGGAGTACCCACCGATGACCGCAATCTCGCGCTGCGAGCGGCGCGAGCGCTGCGCGAGGCGGCCGGGGTGGACCGCGGCGCCCGCATCACACTCGACAAGCGAATTCCGGTGGCGGCGGGCCTCGGCGGCGGATCGGCCGATGCTGCGGCGGTGCTGCTCGGATTGAATCGGTTGTGGCGGTTGCGGTGGCCCGTCGCGCGGCTCGACACGGTGGCGACGGGACTCGGCATGGACGTGCCGTTCTTCCTGCGCGGCGGAACCGCGCTGGCAACCGGACGCGGCGAGCGGATCGAGCCGCTGCGCGGCCGTTCGCTCGGGCTGGTGCTGGTGAATCCACGCTTCGCGGTGAGCACGGCGCAGATGTACGCGCGGCTCACCCCGGAGATGTACACCGACGGCGGCCACGCCAAGACGCTGTGCGCCGGCCTCGGCGGACGAAGCCCGGCCCGTGTGGCGGCGAGCCTCTACAATGGGCTACAGGAGCCGGCGGTGGCGGCGTATCCACCGATCGGCAGGATTCGCGCCGCGCTGCTGGCTGCCGGCGCGCTTGGCGCGTTGATGTCGGGCAGCGGGCCGACGGTGTTCGGTGTGGCGCGCTCGTTCGAACACGCGCGGCAGATCCGCCGGCGGCTGACGCGCGGCGCCTGGGACTGCTGGGCGGTACGGACGTTGAACGGACCCGCAATCAGGATAGTAGGTTGACGGAGACACACATGCTGGGGCGTGGCCAAGCGGCAAGGCGCGGGACTTTGGATCCCGTATTCGGAGGTTCGAATCCTCCCGCCCCAACCACCCCCAGGGCGAGGCGCCGATGTCCTTCGATCTGAAGCTGTTCAGCGGCAACGCCAACCGTCCGCTCGCGGAAGAGATCGCCCAGTACCTGCGCGTGCCGCTCTCCGACGCGGAGGTCTCGCGCTTCTCCGACGGCGAGGTCTATGTGCAGGTCAACGAGAACGTCCGCGGCGCGGACGTCTTCGTGATCCAGCCCACCTGTCCGCCCGTGAACGACACGCTGATGGAGCTGTTGATCATGATCGACGCGCTCAAGCGCGCGTCGGCCCATCGCATCACGGCCGTGCTGCCGTACTACGGCTATGCGCGCCAGGACCGCAAGGTGCAGCCGCGCGTGCCGATCTCGGCGAAGCTCGTCGCGGATCTCATGGAGGCCGCGGGCGTCGATCGCGTCCTCGCGCTGGATCTGCACGCCGGCCAGATTCAGGGATTCTTCAACATCCCGGTCGACCATCTGTTCGCGGGCCCGGTGGTGATGATCGACTATCTGAAGAAGAAGGATCTTCAAGATCCTGTGCTCGTCTCGCCCGACGCCGGTGGCGTCGAGCGCGCGCGCGCGATCGCCAAGCGGCTGAACGCGGGCCTGGCCATCATCGACAAGCGGCGCGACAAGCCGGGCGCTGCCGTCGCCATGAACCTCATCGGCGACGTCGAGGGGCACGACGCCGTCGTGATCGACGACATGATCGACACCGCGGGCACGCTCGTGCAGGCCGTGACCGCCGTGCAGCGCGAGGGCGCGCGGCGCATCCTCGCCTGCGGCATCCACCCGGTGCTGTCGGGCCCGGCCATCGATCGCATCAAGGCCTCCCCCATCGAGGAGATCGTCGTCACCAACTCGATCCCGATCGCGGCGGACAAGCGCGCGGCCGGCCGCATCACCGTGCTGACCGTGGCGCCGCTGCTCGGCGAGGCCATTCGACGGATCCACGACGAGGAATCCGTCTCGACCCTGTTCGTGTAGACACGAGGAGCAAGGAGTCCCAGATGAACACGCCGGAGATCATCGTCAAGCGACGCGAGGGCACGGGCAAGGGCATCGCGCGTCGTCTGCGCCGCGAGGGCGCCGTGCCCGCCATCCTCTATGGTGGAAGCGCGCCGCAGACCATCACCGTCAACCCGCGCGACGTGCTGCGGATCATCAGCGGCCACGCGGGGACCACGCAGCTGCTGTCGCTCAAGTTAGACGGCGACGGGGGCGCGCGCATGGCGATCATTCGCGACATGCAGTTCGATCCCGTGACCGAGAAGCTGGTGCACGTCGACATCCAGGAGGTCCGCGCCGACCGCGCCATCACCGTGCGCGTGGCGGTGCATCCGGTGGGTGAAGCGATCGGCGTGCGGGACACCAAGGGCATCCTCAACCTCGTCATGCACGAGGTCGAGGTGTCGTGCCTGCCGATGAATATCCCGCAACGCATCGACGCCGACGTCTCCAACCTCGCGATCGGCGACGTGCTCACCGTGCGCGACCTGCGCCCACCGGAGGGCGTGCGTATCGTCAACGATCCCGGCCAGGCCGTGGCGACCGTGTCGCCGCCGATGGCCGAGGAAGTCGCGCCGACGCCCGACGCGGCCGCCGCGGCGGTCACGCCGGCGGAGCCCGAAGTCCTCACCGAGCGCAAGCCGAAGGAAGAGGCGGCGCCCGCCGAGGCCGAGGGCAAGAAGGCGCCCGCTCCCAAGAAGGCGGAAAAGGAAAAGTAATCCGGAGGCGACGCGTTGGCCCACGTCGTGGTGGGGCTGGGAAATCCCGGCCCGGAGTACCGGGGCACCCGCCACAACGTCGGCCAGCGCGTCGTCGATCAGCTCGCACACCAGCTCAAGAAGGCGTGGCACCCCGAGGGCCGCGCGCTGATCGCACGCGGCACGTGGCGCGGCGACGCGCTCTATCTCGTCAAGCCCCAGTCGTTCATGAATGTCAGCGGGCCCGCCGTGCGACGCGTGTGCGGCGCGCTCGACGCGGGGCCCGAGGATCTCATCCTCGTCTACGACGACATCGACATGGAGCTGGGCAAGGTCCGCACGCGGCTCAAGGGCAGCGCCGGCGGTCACAACGGCGTGAAGTCCATCATCGAGACGCTCGGCACCGATGCGATCCGCCGCGTGAAGATCGGCATCGGCAGACCTGAGCACAAGGCGCACGTGCCGGACCACGTCCTGACGACGTTCGAGCCGGACGAGGAAGAGATCGTGGCCGCCGCGGTCGCGACGGCGGCCGAGCGCGTGCTCGGCCTGCTCAGCAAGGCGTGAGCGTCAGGGGCCGCGCAGCTCGTCCAGCAGCCGACGACCCTCCGGCCACTCGCCGTAGCCCGCGTCGGTGTTGATGTGGCCGGCGGCGCCGATCGTCACGAGGCGGCTGCCCCAGCCTCGTGCGAACGCCTCCGCGCGCTCCAGGCTCACGTAGGGATCGTCGCTGCTCGCCACGACGATGCTCGGAAAAGGCAGCCGCTCGAGCGGCACCGGCGCGAAGCTGGCGACGGCGTCGAGCGCCAGCGCCACCATGTCGGCGTCGGCGGGCGCGACGAGCAGTGCGCCGGCGACGCGGCGCCGTGTGCCGCGCGCCCAGTGGGCCACCAGCGCGCAGGCGAGGCTGTGCGCGACGAGGACCGGCGGCCGGTCACACCCCGCGACGGCGTGCTCGAGGGTCTCGCGCCATTCGTCGAGCGTCGGGTTGAGCCAGTCTCGCTGGACCACGCGCCGGTGCGTCGGATCGGCGGCTTGCCAGCGGCTCTGCCAGTGCCCGGGGCCGGAGTCGCCGTAGCCGGGCAGCACGAGGACCGGCGTCGGCGGCACGCTCATCGCGCGTGTCGTGCGCTCATCGGAAGAACAGCAGCGTGACGACGACGAACAGCGGGACGAGCACGCCGGCGCTGTAGAGCATGTAGCCGAAGAACGACGGCATCGGCACCTTCGCCGCCTCGGCGATCGACTTCACCATGAAGTTGGGCGCGTTGCCGATATACGAATTCGCGCCCATCGCGACGGCGCCGACGCTGATTGCGCCGAGCACGACGTGGGTGACGCCGACGACTTCGTCTGTCATGCGCAGGCCCTGCGCCAGCGCGAGGAAGGTCAGGTAGGTCGGCGCATTGTCGAGGAACGACGAAAGCGCCCCGGTCACCCAGAAGAACTGCCACGGCTCGCGCACGCCGAGCTCGCCCCCGCGCACGCGCAGCAGCTCGAGCGCGGGGATCATCGTGACGAAGATGCCGAAGAAGAGGACGGCGACCTCGATGATCGGATGGGCGGTGACGCCGTTGGCGCGCCGGATCGCGGCCGGGGTGCGCCAGAGCGAGATCGCCGCGAGCGCGACGATGGCGAGCTCACGCCACGGCGCATGCAGGAACGCCACGGCCAGGACGACCGCCGCGAGCCACACGGCGTTGAGCCCGCCCTGCAACCGCAGCGGCTCGATCTCGGCGCGGTCCCGCCGCCGCGCCGCCCGCGACTCGTGCGCGTACTCCCACGCATCCCAGAGCGCATAGACGATCAACAGGGCGACGGTCAGCAGGAGCCATTGAGGCCAGAGACGGAAGGTCCACGTGAACGGCACGCCCTGCAGATAGCCGAGGAAGAGCGGCGGATCCCCCAGCGGCGTCAACATGCCGCCGACGTTGCCCACGAGGAAGGTGAAGAAGATCACCGTGTGCTTGACGCGCCGGCGCTCGCGATTGGTCTGCAGTAGCGGACGGATGAGCAGCATCGAGGCGCCGGTGGTGCCGATGAAGGAGGCCAGGGCCGAGCCGATCGCGAGGAAGCTCGTGTTGGTGAGCGGCGTCGCCTCCAGGTCGCCCGTCAGCCGGATGCCTGCCGAGATCGCGTAGAGACCGGCCAACAAGACGATGAACGACACATAGTCCTCGGCCATCACGCCGAGCGCGGCGGGCCGACGGAAGAGGTAAAGGACCACTACCGGCGCTCCGAGCACCGCCC
>QHSO01000171.1 GCA_003220475.1 Candidatus Rokuibacteriota bacterium
AGCTCAGCGCGCGGCTCGTGGCGTTCATCGGCCGCCGGCTGCGAGAGCGGCCCGTGCTGCTGCTAACGACCACGCGCGACGACGAGCTCGCGGACGCGCCGGCGCTGCGCCAGGCACTCGACGATCTCGCTCGTGACGGGTGCCTCACCACGCTCTCGCTGCGTCCGCTCTCGCGCGCCGATACGCTCAGCCTCGTGCGCACGCTCGCGCGCGGCGGCGATGACGCGGCGCTCGGCGCGCTGGCCGAGCAAGCGTGGGCGGCGAGCGAGGGCAACCCGTTCGTCGCGGTGGAGACGGTGCGCGCGCACGCCGAGGGCGCCATCGTCGCCCATGGTCATGGTCTTGCCCTGCCGGAACGCGTGCGTGAAATCGTCGGTCGACGCCTCGAGCGGCTCTCGGAACGCGGGCAGTCATTGGCCGCGGTGGCGGCGGTCATCGGCCGTGAGTTCGAGTGGGCGCTCCTCGAGCGCGCGGCCGGGCTGGGCGAGGAAGACACGGCGTCGGCCGTGGAAGAGCTGGTGCGCCGTCACATCCTGCACGGCGTCGGTGAGCGGTTCGATTTCGCGCACGACCGCATCCGGGAAACCGTCTACGGGCGGATCCTCGCGCCGCGGCGCCGGCTGATCCATCGTCGTGTCGCTGAGGCCATCGAGACGGTGCACGCTAGCAATCTCGAGCCTCATGCGCTCGCGCTCGGGCTGCACTACCGGAGCGCCGAGGTCTGGGCCCACGCGGTCCGGTACCTGCGGCAGGCCGGTGTCGCCGCCTTCCAGCGCGCTGCCAACCGCGACGCGGTGGCTTCGCTGGAGGCGGCCCTCGAGGCGGTCGAGGAGATGACAGAGGGGCCCGACAGAAGCGGGCAGGCGATCGACACACGCGTCGATCTCGAGAACGCTTTGATGGGGCTCGGGCAGTTCCGTCGAAGCCTCGAGCGTCTGCGTGAAGCGGAGGCGCTGGCGCAGGCCTCCGGCGACCGCCGCCGTCTTGGTCGCATCTACTCGCGGATGACCTACAACCTCGGCTCGGTGGGTGAACTGACCGCCGCGCTCGAGACGGGTGCGCGCGCGTTGGCGCTCGCCACCGAGGCCGGCGACGTCCCGACGGCCCTCAGTAGCAACGTCGTCCTGGCTCGCGCGCGGTATGGGCTGGGTGACTATCACCTGGCCATCGAAACCGCCCAGAGAAACGACGCGCTGCTGTTACGTCCGGATGACCCCCATGGGCCGCGCAACGTGACGTTCGCCAGAATCTGGTCAGTCCTCTCGATGGCCGAGATCGGCACCTTCGCCGAAGGCGTCCGGACCGGCGAAGACATCTTGAGCGCGGCGGTGGCTCATGGCAGGCGGCACGAGGAGGTGTGGGCGCGCCTTGGACTCGGACGACTCTACGTCGTTCAAGGCTCGTGGGAGCGCGCGATCGCCATCCTGGAGCCATCGCTGCCGCTGTGCGAGACCAGCAGCGATCTGGCCGTCTACTTTTCGCGGACGGCGTCGTCGCTCGGCGAAGCGTACGTGCGATCGGGACGGATCGCCGAGGGCATGGCTCTCCTCGAGCGCGCGGCCGCCCACGCGGAGACGCTCGGCTTCACCTACAGCCAGGCCCTCGTCATCGGCATGCTGGGCCAGGGACGCCTCCTCGCCGGCGACGCGGCCGGCGCCGGCCAGTGCGCCGAGTCGGCGCTCGAGCTCGCTCGGCGCTGTGGCCAGCGCGGGTGGGAGGCGCGCGCGCAGCACCTGGCAGCCGAGGTCGCGGCGCGCGAGCCTCACGACGTTCCGTCCGCCGAGGCGCGGTTCGCCGCGGCCGCGGCGCTCGCCGACGGGTGCGGCATGCGACCGTTGCTCGCGCACTGCCGCCTCGGCCGGGGTGCGATGTACGCCCGGGCGGGGATCAAGGACAGGGCGCGCGAGGAGATCGAGCCCGCGCGTGCCGAGTACGCGGCGCTCGACATGCCCTACTGGTGCGAGCGCGCCGAGCGGGCACTCGGCTGACGCCTCGCCGCGTGAGCGCGGGAGGGGAGACCGACATGCGATTTCAGGGACGCGTCGTGATCGTCACCGGCGCCGCGCGCGGCATTGGCGCCGTCACGGCCGAAGCCTTCGCGCACGAGGGTGCGCGGGTGGCTGCGCTGGATCTCGACGGCCCCGGCGTTGACGCCGTGGTCAAGCGGCTGCGCGAGACCGGCGTCGATATCCTCGGCTTCGGCGCCGACGCCGCGGCGCCTGCCGAGATCCGCGGCGTCGTCGACGCCGTGCTCGAGCGCTGGCAGCGCGTCGACGTGCTCGTCAACAACGCGGGTGGGTTCGCCGCCATCCGCGCGACCGAGGACATCACCGACGAGGAATGGGCGTCGATCCTCCGCTCGAATCTCACGACGGCGTTCGTGTGCTCACGCGCCGTACTGCCGGCGATGAAGCGCCAGCGCGCGGGCCGCATCGTCAACGTGGCATCGGTCGTCGCGCGCGGCGGCGCGGTGCGCGTGACCTCGCATTACGCAGCGGCCAAGGCTGGCGTCGTCGGCTTCACACGCCACCTGGCGCTGGAGGTGGGCCCGCACGGCATTACGGTCAACGCCGTCGCGCCCGGCACCACGGCTACCGAGCGCGTGAAGGCGCTGCGCACGCCCGACGAGAGCCGCGAGCTCGCGCAGACGATCCCGGTGCGCCGGCTTGGCGAGCCGATGGAGATCGCCGAGGCCATTCTCTTCCTCGCCTCCGACGCCGCGAGCTTCGTGAACGGCGCGACGCTGGACGTCAACGGCGGCCAGGTGATGGCCTAGCGGCTCGGTCAAGCGGGTCAGCGGCTTACTTCTCGCTCCTCCAGCAGCGCCTTCAGTGGCGGCAGCCTCGCGGCGACGTCAGCGGCGACCCTTGCCGCACGCGCCTGAGCGTCGACGTCGAGGTCGAGCACGACACCATCGAGCAATTCGTGGCGCTGAACATCCGCCAGGATCCCGATCTCGAGCATGCGGTCGAGGTCCCGGACGTTGAACCGATGCAGGCGATACGGCGCGGTCAGCAAGGTCGGCGCCGAACGAGCACTGCCTATGATGCGATACACTCGACGACGTCATGAGCTTCGTCAGTCACGTCGAGTGCACGGTCTGCGGCCATCGGCACGACCCCAAGCGCGTGCTGAGCGTGTGCGAGCGCTGCGGTCAGATGCTCGCCGTCCGCTACGAGCTCGAGCGCGTGAAGGCGAGCGTGACGAAGGACGCGCTGCGCGCGCGGCCAGCGGGCATGTACCGCTTTCGCGAGCTCACGCCGCTCGACGACGGCGAGGAGCCGGTGACGCTCGGCGAGGGTGGCACGCCGATGCTGGCGCTGCCACGGCTCGCCGCGCATTTCGGTCTGCGTCATCTCTGGGGCAAGGACGAGGGCCAGAACCCCACCGGATCGTTCAAGGCGCGCGGTCTCGGCATGGCCATCACCAAGGCGCGCTCGCTCGGCGCGCGCGGCTTCGTCATCCCGTCCGCGGGCAACGCGGGCGGTGCCGCCGCCGTGTACGCGGCGCGCTGCGGGCTGCCGTGCGCGGTGATCGTGCCGCGCGGCACTCCGCCCGCGGCCATCGCGGAGGCGGCCATCGGCGGCGCGACGGTCTTCACCATCGAGGGCTCGATCGCGACCGCGGGGAAGATCGTCGCAAAGGTCGCACCGCAGATCGGCTGGTTCGATCTCTCGACGCTCAAGGAGCCGTACCGCCTCGAGGGCAAGAAGACGATGGGCCTCGAGCTCGCCGAGCAGCTCGGCTGGACGATGCCCGACATCCTCCTATATCCGACCGGTGGCGGCACGGGCCTCGTCGGCATCCCGAAGGGCTACGAGGAGCTGCGCGCGATGGGCTGGGTGTCCGGAGCGCTGCCGCGGATCGTCGCCGTGCAGGCCGAGGGCTGCGCGCCGGTGGTGAAGGCACTCCACGACGGCGCGGAGACGACGGCCGTGTGGGAGAACCCGACGACCCACGCCGCGGGACTGCGCGTTCCGTCGCCGTTCGCCGGCCGGCAGATGCTGAAGATCCTGCGCGACACGCGTGGCGATGCGATCGCCGTGAGCGAGGGCGCGATCCAGGACGCGCAGCGGCTGCTCGGGCGCCTGGAGGGTGTGTGGACCTCGCCGGAGGGCGCCGCACTCGTGGCGGCGCTCGGCCAGATGAAGGACCGCGGCGCGGTCGCCGCCGACGCGCGCATCGTGCTCGTGCTCACCGGCGCCGGCATCAAGTACGACCCGCCGCCGCTGCCGGCCGCCGTCGATCTCGCGGGCTCGGACGATGCGATCGTGGCCGCCGTCCGCCGCGCCCTCGGCGTCTGACCCGCCCTGATGTGGTAGGATCGGCCCTCTACCGCGCATCAGGAGGCCGGTCTTATGGCGATCGAGATCGGAAAGATCCGCAACGTCGGTGTCGTCGGCCACGGCGGCGTCGGCAAAACCTCCCTCGTCGAAGCGCTCTTGTTCACCGCGGGCGGCCTCACGCGCCTCGGGAAGGTGGACGACGGGAGCACGACGACCGACTTCGACCCCGACGAGATCAAGCGAAAGATCTCGATCAACACGTCCGTGGCGTACGGCGACTGGAAGGGCCATCGCGTCAACTTCATCGACACCCCGGGCTACGGGGACTTCATCGCCGACGCGCGCGCGGGTCTGCGCGTCGTCGACGCCGCGCTCGTCGTCGTCGATGCCGTGGCCGGCGTGCAGGTGCAGACGGAGAAGGTCTGGAAGTTCGCCACCGAGTACGAGCTGCCGCGCGCCGTCATCGTCAACCGCCTGGACCGCGAGCGCGCCGATTTCTTCCGCACGCTGGAGTCGCTCACGCGCCGGCTCAAGGGTCGTATCGTGCCGCTGCACATTCCCCTCGGCGAGGAGTCGGGCTTCAAGGGGTACGTCGACCTCGCGAAGATGAAGGCGTTCGTGTACTCCGACGGCAAGTCGTCGGAGACCGACGTGCCGGCCGATGTGGCCGACCGCGCCCGCGAGTGGCGCGAAAAGCTCGTGGAAGCGGCCGCGGAGACGGACGACGACCTGCTCGCGAAGTATCTGGAGGAAGGCGCGCTCGACGAGGCCTCGATGCTCAAGGCGCTCAAGGGCGGTATCGCCGAGGGCAAGATCGTGCCGGTCCTTTGCGCGTCCGCGACGAAGGCGATCGGCAGTCACCCGCTGCTCGACATGATCGTGCAGGAGTTCCCCTCGCCCGCCGACCGCGCGGAGATCAGCGGCACCGACGTGAAGGCCAAGCAGGCCGCGACGCGGCCGGTGGATGCCAAGCAGCCGCCGGTCGCGCTCGTCTTCAAGACGCTGCAGGACCCGCACATCGGCAAGCTCTCGCTCTTCCGCGTGATGACCGGCACCGTGAAGGCGGACTCGACGCTGCTGAATTCGGGGCGCGGCGTGCGCGAGCGGATGGGCCACGTGGCGTGGCTGCAGGGCAAGACGCAGAAGCCGGTGACCGACCTCGGGCCCGGCGAGATCGGCGTCGCCCAGAAGCTCAAGGAGACGCTGACCGGCGACACGCTCAGTGACGAAGCGCACGCCTTCGAGCTGACGCGCATCACGTTTCCGGAGCCCGCCATCAACTTCGCCATCCAGCCCAAGTCGCGTGGCGACGAGGACAAGATCTCCACCGCGCTGTCGCGGATCGAGGAAGAGGATCCGACCGTCCACCACCAGTTCGACCCGGAGACCAAGCAGTTGCTCATCTCGGGTGTCGGCAGCATGCACGTGGAGATGACGGTCGAGCGCATGAAGCGCAAGTACAACGTCGACGTGACGCTGTTGCCGCCGCGCATTCCTTATAAGGAGACGGTGAAGGGTCGCGCCGAGGGGCAGGGCAAGTACAAGAAGCAGACGGGCGGCCGCGGCCAGTACGGTGACACGTGGGTGCGGGTCGAGCCGCTGACGCGTGGCGGCGGGTTCGAGTTCGTGGACGACATCTTCGGTGGCGCCGTGCCCCGCAACTTCATTCCCTCGGTGGAAAAGGGCGTGCGCGACTGCATGAAGAAGGGGATTCTCGCGGGCTATCCGATCGTCGACATGAAAGTCACGCTCTACGACGGCTCGTACCACGACGTCGACTCGTCGGACATGGCGTTCCAGATCGCCGCCTCCATGGGTCTGCAAAAGGTGTTCATGGAGGCGCATCCGATCCTGCTCGAGCCGGTGGTGAACGTGGAGGTCACGACGCCGGCCGACGTGGCGGGCGACATCATCGGCGATCTGAACTCGCGGCGCGGTCGCATCGTCGGCATGGAGCCGGCGGGGGAAACCGCGATCGTGCGCGCGCAGGCGCCGATGTCGGAGATGCTCACCTACGAGTCGAGCCTGCGCAGCATGACCGGCGGTCGCGGCGCGTACTCGATGGAGTTCTCGCATTACGAAGAGGTCCCGGCGTTCCTGGCCGAGAAGATCGTCAAGGAAACGAAGGCGGAGAAGGAAAAGGCCGACAAGCACTAGCGTCACGCACTAGAATCGAATCGATGATCTTCCAGCAGCTCCTGAACGAGGAGTCCGGCTGCCTGTCCTACCTGATCGGCTGCGCCCAGGCGGGGCGCGCCGTGGTGGTCGACCCGGGACGAGACCGCGTCCACGACTACATCCGCATCGCCCGCAAGAAGGGACTCACCATCACCGACGTGGTCGAGACCCACACCCACGCCGATCACATCTCGGGCAACCGCGACCTCGCCGCCGTCACGAAGGCCGCCATCCACGTCCACCGCGCGGCCGGCGTGATGTTCCCGCACGAGACGCTGGCGGACGGCGACAGCCTCCGCCTCGGCAACGTCGAGCTGAGGGCGTGTCACGCGCCCGGCCACACCCCGGACTCGCTCTGCCTGCTCGTGACCGATCACGCGCGCGCCGCCGAGCCGTGGTTCGTGCTCACCGGCGACACGCTCTTCGTCGGCTCCGTCGGTCGCCCCGACCTCGGCGGCGCCTCGGCGGCCGAGGATCTGTGGGAGACGCTGCGCCGCGTGCTGCTGCCGCTGTCCGACGGCGTCGAGGTCTATCCCGCCCACGGCGCCGGCAGCTCGTGCGGGCGCGCGATGAGCGCGAAGGCCGCGTCGACGATCGGCTTCGAGCGGCGCTTCAACCCCGCCTTCCACTTCGACAGCAAGGCGCGGTTCGTGGACTTCATCATGGAGGGCATGCCGCCGAAGCCAGCCGCCTTCGAGACGATCGTCGCGAAGAACCGCGGCCTGCTGCCGCTCACGGCCGCCAAGCCGCGGCCGATGAGCGCGCGCGAGGCGTGGGAGGCCGCGCAGGCCGGCGCCGTCATCCTCGACCTGCGCGATCCCGGCACGCACGGTGAGACGCACCCGGCCGGCGCGCTCAACGTCTGGATCGACGGCCCGCATCCAGTGGGGCATGATCGACTGGCGCGACGCGGCCCTGCCGGTGGAGACGGTGCCGCAGATCAGCGCCTGGGACCTCCACACGCTGCTCGAGAGCGGCGAGGCGGTCGTCGTCGACGTCCGCGAGCCGTTCGAGTGGCTCGAGGGCCACGTGCAGGGGGCGATGCACCTGCCGATGTTCGAGGCGGTCGCGCGCGCCGCCGAGCTGCCCGCCGACCGTCCGAAGGCCGTGGTCTGCGCCGGCGGTCTGCGCTCGAGCACCACGATCAGCGCCCTGAAGCGGCGCGTGCCGGGCCCGTGGTTCAACGTCACGGGCGGCATGGGCGCCTGGCTCAAGGCGGGCTACGGCGTCACCCGCGCGTAACGGCTGATGGCGTCCGCGCTGCGCGCGCAGTGGGACGCGCTCGTCGGCCGGGCGTGGCCGGTGTGGGGCGCCGCGCTCCTCGTCGCCACCGTCAACGTGTTCCTCTTCGCCTTCGACCGGCCGTGGACCGCTTCCGACGGGCTGCGCAACTGGGGCGACTGGGTGCTGACGGGCGCCGGCCTCGTGCGCCGCCCGGACCTCCTGCCGCCGTGGCTCTACTCGGGCTCGCTGCTCAACCTCGGCGTGCTGCTCGGCGGCGCCGCCGGCGCGCTGTGCGCGAGGGAGTTCGCGATCCGCGTGCCCGCCCGGGGCGAGCTCGTCAAGGGCGCCGCCGGCGGCGTGCTCATGGGCGTGGGCGCCACCCTCGCGTTCGGCTGCAACATCGGCGGCTTCTTCTCCGCGGTGAGCGCCCTGAGCCTCGCCGGCTTCGCGATGATGGTGGGGCTCGGCGTCGGGGCCTTCCTCGGCCTGCGCTATCTGCTCTGGGAGACCGCGCACCGCCCGCGCTGGTCGAGCGGCCGCGGGCGTACGTGGGCGCGGGCCCGCCGCGACGCGAGCCGGCAGCCGCTCGCGGGGGTGCTGTTGCTCGCCGCGCTGATCGCGGCGCCGTTCGCCTATGCGGCCTTCGGTCATCCGCAGCGCGGCGTCTTCCTCCTCTTCGGCGCCGTCTTCGGCGTGATCTTCCAGCGCTCGCGCTTCTGCCTCGTGCGCGCGTTCCGCAAGCCGTTCATGACCGGCGACGCCGAGCACACGCGGGCGGCCGCGCTGGCGCTCGGGGTGAGCACGCTCGGCTTCGCGATCCTCAAGTTCACCGACCTCAAGGACAAGGGCGACTGGGTCTTCGCGGCCGCCGGCGTGGGCGGGCTCCTGGGCGGCACCCTCTTCGGCATCGGCATGACGCTCGCCGGCGGCTGCGGCGCGGGCTCGATCTGGCGCGCGGGCGAGGGGCAGGTGAAGCTGTGGGCGGCCGTCGCGTGCTTCGCGTTGGGCGCGTCCGTCGCGCGGCTGGCCCTCGGCGGCGCGCTCGCCAAGCTCGGCGTCGCCGTGTTCCTGCCGGCGGTCGTCGGCTGGGGCGCGGCGCTGCTGCTCGTGATGGCGGTGGCCGCTGCGTGGGCGCTCGCGGCGACGTGGAACGAGGACACCAGAAAATTCGCCGCACCCGACTGAACCGCTGTACCTTACCGTCGCAGTCCAGCGACCGTGGCAGTTCCAGGGGGGGGACGTCATGGCACGGATGACGCGCAGGGATTTCCTGAAGGCGTCGGGCAGCGCCGCCTTCGCCGTTTCGGGTCTCGCGGGCTGCGCGAGCATGGGCGGCGCGCCCACGGCGACGACGACGCCGTCGGAGCTCATGCCCACCACGGGCCGCCGCGTGATCGTGGTGGGCGGCGGCTGGGCGGGCGCCACCGCCGCCAAGTACGTGCGGATGGAGGACCCGTCGCTCGAGGTCGTCCTCATCGAGCCCAACAGGAAGTTCATCTCGTGCCCGTTCAGCAATCTCGTGCTCAGTGGCGTGCGCTCGATCGGCAGCCTCACCTTCGGCTACAACGGGCTGCGCGAGCAGCACGGCGTGAAGATCCTCCACGAGTCTGCGACGGCCATCGAGCCCGACACGCGGCGCGTGCGCCTGGACCGCGGGTTCCTCAGCTACGAGCG
>QHSO01000016.1 GCA_003220475.1 Candidatus Rokuibacteriota bacterium
GAGCGCATGCGCGGCCGCCCGCGCCGCGCGCGCCTTCGACTCCACCAGCTGCCTTACGTCCATGCTGTATTTGTATCAGGGGGGAGCGACCGCCGCTCCCCCCCGACACCCCCCCCAACGGGATTGCGTGTGCCGTTGATGACGCTCTACTGCCGGCGCGTCACAAACTCACGTCCATCGCTCTCACAAAATCACCAGATTGTCGCGGTGGATGACTTCGTCGAAGCTCTTGTAACCGAGACGCGTGGCGATGTCACGGGTCTTGGCGCCGCGAATGCGACGCAGCTCGCCGGCATCGAAGTTGACGAGCCCGCGCGCGAACTCCCGGCCCTCTCCCACCAGCGCCACCACCTCGCCCGCCGCGAAGTCGCCCTCGACGTCCACGACGCCCGAGGGCAGCAGGCTCTTTCCATGATGAGTTAAAGCCTGCAACGCTCCGGCGTCAACCGTGAGGCGTCCCTGCGGCGTCACCGCGAAGGCGATCCAGCGCTTGCGCGCGCCGAGCGGGTCGGCCTTCGGCGCGAAGTAGGTGCCGACGGCGTCGCCCTTGAGCACGCGGCCGAGCACGCCCTGCTTGCGCCCGCTGGCGATCACCATCGCCACGCCGGCGGCCGCCGCCTTCTGCGCGGCCTGCAGCTTCGTGGCCATGCCACCGACGGCGCCCGCGCCGGTGCCGTCGTAGACGAGGCGGGTGACGTCGTCCGTGACGGCCTCGACGGTGTCGATCACGCGCGCGGCGGGATCGGTGGCGGGATCGCCGGTGTAGAGGCCTTCGACGTCGGTGAGCAGCACGAGCAGGTCGGCGTCGATCAGGGAGGCCACGAGCGCGCTGAGGTTGTCGTTGTCGCCGACCTTGATCTCCTCCACGGCCACGGTGTCGTTCTCGTTGACGATCGGCAGCACTCCGAAGCGCAGCAGTGCCAGCAGCGTGTTGCGCGCGTTGAGATAGCGTGCGCGGTCGCCGATGTCCTGCGCGGTCAATAAGACTTGGCCGACGGCGATGGCGTGGCGCTTGAACGCGGCCTCGTAGTGCCACATGAGCGCGGACTGCCCGACCGCGGCCGCCGCCTGCTTCTCGGGAATCGAGCGCGGGCGCGCCGGCAGCGCCAGGCGGGCCATGCCGGTGGCAATGGCGCCGGAGCTGACGAGCACCACCTCGCGGCCGTCGCGTGCGCCGGCGATCTCGGTGGCGAGCGCGGCGATGCGGTCGGGATCGGGTCCGGTGCTCGGCTCCGTGATCAGCGAGGTGCCGACCTTGACGACGAGCCGCCGGATGCGGCCTAGCTGGCGGCGCGCAGCCATCCGGTGGCGTCCAGACGCGCGGCGATGGCGCCGACGAGCTCCCGCAGCCCCTGGCCGGTCGCCGCGGAGACGAGCAGGAACGGCCAGCCCGCATCGGCGCAGCGCGTGCGCAGTCGGTCGATCTCCGCGCGCCGCTGGGGCGCGCCGTCGAGCAGGTCGGCCTTGTTCACGGCGACGATCTGCGGCCGCGCCGCCAGCTCGGGCGAGTACGCCGCGAGCTCGGCATTGATCGTGTCGAGATCCTCGACGAGATCACGACCGGTGTTCGGATCGGGATCGAGCAGGTGCACGAGCAGGCGCGTGCGCTCGGTATGCCGGAGGAACTGGTGACCGAGTCCCTTGCCCTCGGCAGCGCCCGCGATGAGCCCGGGCAGATCGGCGATGACGAACGAGCGGTCGGCGTCCGCGCGCGCGATGCCGAGCGTGGGAACCAGGGTCGTGAACGGATAGTCCGCGATCTTCGGCTTGGCCGCCGACAGACGCGAGACCAGCGTGGACTTGCCCGCGTTGGGAAAGCCGACCACGCCGACGTCGGCGAGCAGCTTGAGCTCGAGATGCAGCCATCGGCCCGGGCCCGGCCGGCCGAGGTCGGCGCGCCGTGGCGCGCGGTTGGTGGACGACACGAAGCGCGCATTGCCGCGTCCGCCGCGCGAGCCGCCGATGACGAGCAGGCGCTGGCCCGACCCTGCGAGGTCGCCGAGGAGCTCGCCGGACTCGCGCTCGGTCACGACGGTGCCGACCGGCACGCGGAGCACGAGGTCTTCGCCCGAGGCGCCGGAGCGATTGTTGCCTTCGCCGTGCTGACCGCGCTCGGCCTGGTAGTGACGCTGGTAGTGGTAGTCGAGGAGCGTGGTGAGCGCGGGATCGGCCTCGAGGAACACCGAGCCACCGGAGCCGCCGTCGCCGCCGTCGGGACCGCCGCGCGGCACGAACTTTTCGCGGCGGAAGGAAATGCAGCCGGCGCCCCCGTCGCCGCCCTTGACGAAGATGTCGATCTCGTCGACGAACATCTCGGTGCCCGCGGGCCCGGGGGGACGCCCGCCCGCGCCGCTCAGGCCGAGGCGGTGACGATGCTCACGTAGCGGTTGTCGCCCCGACGTCCGAACCGCACGTAGCCGTCGATCTTCGCGAACAGCGTGTCGTCCGAGCCGAGTCCGACGTTCAGGCCCGGCCGAAATCGCGTGCCGCGCTGCCGGACGAGAATGCTGCCGCCCGTCACGAACTGGCCGCCGAACCGCTTGACGCCGAGCATCTGCGGATTGCTGTCGCGACCGTTGCGGGAGCTGCCGACGCCCTTCTTGTGAGCCATGGCCTCAGACCTCGATCTTCGTGATGCGCACGGTGGTCGCCGCCTGCCGGTGGCCGCGGTGCCGCCGATAATTCTTCCGCCGCTTGAACTTCACCACGCGCACCTTGCGGCCGCGGCCCTGCCGTACGACCTCGCCGGCCACGCGCGCCTTGGCGAGGCGCTCTCGGCCCGCGATGATCTCGCCGTCCTTGTTGACGAGGAGCACGGAGGCGAACTCGACCGTCGCGCCCTTGTCGCCCGCGAGACGCTCGACGGCGATCACCTGGCCCGTCGTCACGCGGTACTGCTTGCCGCCCGTCGCGATCACCGCTTCCATGCGCATTCAACCTTTCGCGGGTGTTTGGAGTGACAGTCGCCTATGGAACCACAGCGGCCGGGCGGGCGTCAACTCTCGGCGGTCAGCGCGGCTGCAGATAATCCGCCAGCTGCTTGCGCACCCAGAGCCGCGAGCGGTGCACGCGCGACTTCACCGCCGGCAGGCTGATGCCGAGCGTCTCGGCGATGTCGGGGTTCGACAGTCCCTCGACGTCGTGCATCACGAGCGCCGTGCGATAGTCGGCCGGCAACCCGTCGATCGCGCGTTCCAGCACCTCGCGCAGCTCGCCGGTCAGCGCGCGTTCGTCCACGCGCTCGGACCAGTCGGCCATCGGCTCGAAATGACGGCCATCGCCGTCGAAGGACGGCAGCACGTCGTCGAGCGCCACCTCGCGCGCCTTGCCGCGACGGGTACGCAGCTTCTGGTACGCCGCGTTCGCGGTGATGCGATAGAGCCAGCTGCCGAACGCCGACTCGCCTTTGAACGTGCCGATCTTGCGCGCGGCCGTCCACAGCGCGTCCTGCGCCGCCTCCTCGGCGTCCTCTTTGCTGCCGGTGATGCGCAGGGCGAGCCGGTACACGCGGTCGCCGAAGCGCTCGACAAGCTGCTCGGCCGCCTCGGGATCCTCGCGCCGAAGCGCCTCGACGAGACCGGCGTCGGCGTCGGTGCGGGCGCCGGGCGACACCGTCACGCCGTCACCTCGTACGTCGCGAGATACCGCTTCAGTTCTCCCACGCACTGTTCCATCACCCCGATGTCCTTGCTGAGCTTGGTGAGCAGGATGGCGCCCTCCAGTGACGCCACCAGGAAGCGCGCCGCTGCGTCCGAGTCGCAGCCCGCACTCACCTGCCCGCGCCGCTTCGCCTCGGCGAGCGCCTCGGCGAGTCGCGCGTGCCACGTGGTAAACACCGATGCCAGCCGTTTGCGAAATCCCTCGTGTACGTCCGAGAGCTCGGAGGCGAGGTTGCCCATCGCGCAGCCGCCGCGACACTGGCGGTCGCGCTGCGCCTGCACGACCCGGTCCAGGAAGCATCGGATCTGGGGCAGCGGCGCGCCGGTCGGGTCGGCGAAGCACGGCTCGAGTGTGCGCTCGACGAAGGTCGCGACGATCTGATCGAGGATCGCGAAGCCGAGCTCCTCCTTGCTCCTGAAGTGGTAGTAGAAGTTGCCCTTGCCCACTCCGCTCTCGCTCAGCACGTCGTCCAGCGAGGTCTGGTGATAGCCGTGGACGTGCATGAGCCGCATCGCGGCGTCGAGAATCGCCTCGCGGGTGGACTTCCCCCCGCGGCTCTTGGCGGCTGGACTCGGGCTCGCGGTCTTGGTCGTCATCATCTGTACCAACCGGTCGGTACAGAAACGTACTCCCCCTAGCACACCGCGTCAAGCCAAGGAGTACGTGATGAGTGCCGAACCTCCAACTGATACCGCCGCCCGATGAGCCATCATCGAGGAGCGGCACGGCTCCGCCGCGCCGCTTCCGAGCGTCAGGGGGTCTTAGGGCCCTTCTAGGCCCCCTAATTAAAAGAGCGGGCTCGCGACCCTCAGCGCCGCCATGACGACGCCCTTCGGATACACGCCGAGCGCGACCACGCCGAGCACGCAGAGCAGCAGCGACAGCGCGAGGGCCGGCGTCACCGGCACGCGCCCGGTCCGCACCGGCGCCTCGATGTACATGCTGCGCGCGACGAGCAGGTAGTAGAAGAGCGCGACGACGGTGAGCACGGCGCCCACGAGCACGAGCCAGTACAACCCGCGCTCGGCCGCCGCCCAGAAGACATAGAGCTTGGCCCAGAAGCCGGCCACGAACGGGATGCCGCCGAGCGAGAGCAGGAACAGCAGCATGGCGAGCGCGAGCAACGGCGAGCGCTGCGCCAGGCCGCGGAATGCCGACGTGGCCTCCGAGCCCTCCGCCCGCGCGACGGCCTCGACCACAAGGAAGGCGCCCATGTTGGCGAAAACGTAGGCGACCAGATAGAAGAGGATCATCGCGGTGCCGGACGCCGACGCCGCGGCCAGCCCCACCAGCATGTAGCCGATCTGCGCGATACCCGAGTAGGCGAGCATGCGCTTGGTGTTCGTCTGCGGTAGCGCCATCAGATTGCCGGCGAGCATGGTGACCGTCGCGAGCGCCGCGGCCGCCGGCGCCCAGACGGCGGCGCGGTCGCCCACGCCCTCGAAGTACACGCGGAAGAGGGCGATGAAGCCGGCGGCCTTCGGCGCCACGCTCAGCCACGCCACGAACGACGTCGGACCCGCCTCGTACGCGTCGGGCACCCACATGTGGAACGGAAACGCGGCGATCTTGAACGCGAAGCCGGCGAGGGCCGCGATCAGCCCCAGCGTGAGCAGCGGCGAGGCCGGCGCGCGCGCGATGGCGGCCAGCGACGTGCTGCCGGTGGCGCCGTAGACGAACGACAGCCCGTACGCCATGATCGCGGAGGAGACCGAGCCCACGAGGAAGAACTTCAGCGCCGCCTCGATCGGCTCGGGCTCACGCTTGGCGAAGCCCGTCAGCACGTAGAGCGGGATCGACATCAGCTCGAAGGCGACGAACAGCACGATGATGTCGCGCGCCGAGGCGAGTACGAGCATCCCGAGCAGCGACCCGAGCAGCAGCAGGTGGTACTCGGTGCTCCGCCGTACGAGGGCGCGGTCCGGCGAGCCAAGGCCCGACAGGAATCCGATGAACGTCGCAGCCAGGAACACGCGCTTGGCGAAGATCGCGAGGCCGTCCTGCACGAACATCCCGTTGAGGGCCGGGCCCGATGGCTTCAGGGCCAGCGCCGCCGCCGCCAGCAGGAGCACGCCGGCCGTCGCGATCGCACCGACCGGTCGCCGCCCCAGCACGCCGACCGCGAAGACGACGAGCATCAGCGCACCCACGCCCAGCTCGAGCACGTAGGGCGCGGTCGTCACGGCTCGAGGATCCGCGAGAGCAGCGGCACGGTGGCGGTGTCGACCGGCGCGAGCGCGAGGCCGGGGACGAAGCCGAAGACCACGAGCACGCCGACGAGGATGACGAGCGCCACCCACTCCGGGCCGCGCGCGTCCTCGAGGTGGTGGAAGTGCGGCGAGGGCGGGCCCCAGAAGATCTGCTTGGCCACGCGCAGGATATAGACGGCGGTCAAAAACGTCCCGACCACCGCCGGCACGAGCCACCAGCGGAACTCCGAGCGCCACGCGCCCATGAACGTGAGGATCTCGGCCACGAATCCCGACGTGCCCGGCAGGCCGATCGAGGACAGGCCGCCGACGGTGAACGCGGTCGCGATGCCGGGCATCACCCGCCCGAACCCGCCCATGCGGAAGATCTCGCGCGAGTGCGCCTTCTCGTACACGAGCCCGACCAGCGCGAAGAAGAGGCCGGTCATCACGCCGTGCGCGAACATCTGGAACACCGAGCCGTTGAGACCGGCCTCGGTGAGCGTGGCCGCGCCGAGCATCACCAGGCCCATGTGCGACACCGACGAGTAGGCGATGACGTATTTCAGATCGCGCTGCGCCATCGCCGACAGCGCGCCGTACACGACGTTGATGCAAGCGATGCCGCCCACGAGCCAGGCCAGGTCGGCGGCGCCGTCAGGCAAGAGCCCCATGCCGAGGCGCACGACGCCGTAGGCGCCGAGCTTCATGAGCACGCCGGCGTGCAGCATCGAGACGGCCGTCGGCGCGGAGGCGTGGCCGTCCGGCGACCACGTGTGCAGCGGCCAGATGCCCGCGAGGATGCCGAAGCCGACGTAGAACGCCAGGAACACCCAGCGCTGCAGCATCGGATCGAACGTGGCCGATGAGAGGTCGAGGAACGAAAACGACGCCGTTCCCGCCGCCACGTAGAGGGCGAAGATTCCGACCAGGATGAACGCCGACCCGAAGAGCAGATACAGGGTCAGCTTCATCGCCGCGTACTCCTTGGTGCCGACGCCGGTCTCGCGATAGGCCCAGGCGAAGATGCCGCGCGGACGGATCTCGCCGCTCGAGCCCCAGATCCCGATCAGCAGGTACATCGGCAGCACGGCCAGCTCGTAGAACAGGAAGAAGACGAAGAGGTCGAGCGAGACGAACACGCCGTACACGCCGGTCACGAGCGCCAGGAGCAGCGCATAGAACTCCTGGCTGCGCGTCGCGATCGTCCACGAGGCGAAGACGCCGGCGAAGATGATGATCGACGTCAGCAGGACCATCAGCAGGCTGATGCCATCCACGCCGAGCTCGTAGTTGATGCCGAGCGGCGGCACGAGCGCGACCCTCTCGTAGAACTGAAATCCGGTCTCCGTCAGCGCGGCCTCGCGGTCGTACGTCACGTACAGGTAGAGCGAGAGCGCGGCCGAGATGCCGGTGGTGACGACGCCGATCAGCCGCACGGCGAGCGGGCTGCGGCGCGCGGTGAACATGATGAGCAGCGCGCCCACGAACGGCATCCAGGTGATGAGCGACAGGTAGGGCGGACGCATGATTGGACTAGCCCAGCTGCGCCCAGACGAGGAGGAGCAGCACGCCGAGGGCGACGCCGTAGACGTAGTCCTGCGCCCGGCCCGTCTGCAGCCGGCGCAGCGTGTCGCCCGCACGCAGCGCGCCCGCGCTGAGCGCGTTGAGCACGCCGTCCACCACGTAGCGATCGACCCAGCCGATGACCTGCGAGAAGCCGAGCAGCAGGAAACGGTATGCGCCGGCGAAGATCGCGTCGAGGAAATACCGCCGCCGCGCGAGGATGTCGATCGGCGCCAACGCCGCCGAAAGTCGCGCCGGGTCCACCGCACGTGCCTGGTATACCGTCCACGCGAGCACGATGCCCGCCCCCGCCCAGGCCAGCGAGATCCACGGCAGCCACGCGGGCCCTTCGGCGTGATGGCCCGTGAGCGCCGCGCGGAGACCGAGCGCCAGCGTGAGCACCGCGAGCGCGCGGCAGACCGCATCCATGGCTATCGGCGGGGCGGGATGCTCGTGGTGCTCGGCGTGGGCGTGGCCGAAGAAGGTGAGGAACACGACACGGAACATGTAGAAGGCCGTGAGGAACGACGTCGCGATCAGCATCAGGAACGGCACGGACAGGTGTGCGTCGAGCACGGCGCCCAGCACCGCCTCCTTGGAGAAGAAGCCCGGCAGCGGCCACACGCCGGCCAGCGCGAGCGTCGCGACGAGAAAGGCGCCGCCCACCCATGGCCGCTGCCGGAACAGTCCGCCCATCCGGAACACGTCGTTCGTGTGGAAGTGATGGATCACGATGCCGGCGCCGAGGAAGAGCAGCGCCTTGAACACGCCGTGCGTGGTGAGGTGCTGAAAGGCCGCCCCCGGCGCGCCGGCGCCGTTGGCCGCCATCATGTAGCCGAGCTGCGACACCGTCGAGTATGCGAGCACGCGCTTGATGTCGCGCTCGACGCACGCCATCGTCGCCGCCAGCAGCGCGGTGAAGGCACCGACCCAGGCGATGAGCATCAGCACCGAGGGCACCAGCGCGAAGAGCGGATACGCGCGCGCGACCATGTAGACGCCCGCGGTCACCATGGTGGCGGCGTGGATCAGCGCCGAGACCGGCGTCGGGCCTTCCATCGCGTCGGGCAGCCAGATGTGCAGCGGGAACTGCGCGGACTTGCCGACAGCGCCGAGATAGATCAAGAACATGATCGTGGCGAGCCCGTCCACCTGCAGTGTGCCCGCCTGGGCGGCCTGGAACAGCGGCCAGAAATCGAAGGTGCCGGTGGCCGCCCACAGCATCACGATGCCCGCGACGAAGCCGAGATCACCGAGCTTGGTGATCCAGAACGCCTTCACCGCCGCGCGCGCCGCCGACGGCCTGTCGTACCAGTACCCGATGAGCAGATACGAGCACAGGCCGACGAGCTCCCAGAACACGAACATCTGTAAGAATCCCGGCGAGAGCACGAGCCCGAGCATCGAGAACGCGAACAGCGAGTGATACGCGTAGTAGCGGCCGAGCGAGGCGGGCGGCTCGTCGGCGAGATACGACCACGAATAGATCTGCACGAGCAGCGAGATCAGCGTGACCAGCACGCACATCTGCATGGCCATGCCGTCGACCCACACACCGACCGAGGCCATCGGACCGCCGTCGGCCGGCAGCCATGACCACAGCACCGAGGGATTCACGTCGCGCGCGACGGGAATCGCCTGCCACGTCAGCGCGGCGGCCGCGCCGAGCGCGCCGGCCATGGCGAGGATCGAGACGAGCGCGGCGGGACGGCCGCTGCGTCGCAACGGCCGGATCAGCGCGAGGGCGAGGAAGCTGACGAACGGCAGGGCCAGCACGAGCAGCGCCAGCTCGGGCGAGCCGAGGCGCACGCTCAGCCCCGCAGCAGATCGAGGTGATCGGCCTCGATCGTTCGCCGCACGCGGAAGATCACGATCACGATGGCCAACCCCACCGCGACTTCGGCGACCGTGATCGCGATGGTGAACAGCGTGAACACGAGCCCCGCGAGATCCGCCCGAAACCGCGCGAACGCCACGAGGTTGATGTTGACGGCGTTGAGCATCAGCTCGATGCCGAGCAGGATCCCGACGGCGTTCCGCCGCGTGAGAACACCGAAGAGTCCGATGACGAAGACGAGCGCGGCGAGGACGAGGTACGCCGCGAGCGGCACGTCAGTCCTCCGCCCGCGCGAAGTAGAGCGCGCCGAGCAGTGCTATGACCAGCAGCACGCCGAGCAGCTGCAGCGGCACGCCGAAGGGGCCTGCCAGCGCGCGCCCCAGCTCGCGCAGCTGATCGCCGCCGGCGATGGGCCGCGCCACCGCGCCGCCCTGGAGGACGAACCCCATGATGGCTGCGAAGACCGCGGCCGCCAGCACGGCGCCGCTGAAGACGAAGCGGCTCGTCTGTCGGATGGACGCGCCGACCAGGCGCTCGGTCAGCATGATGGCGAACACGACGATGGTCACGACACCGCCCGCGTAGAGCAGGAGCTGAACGGCGAACAGGAACGGCGAGTCGAGCAGAAGGAAGATGCCGCCGGTGGCCACCAGCGCCGCCGCGAGCCAGAGCACCGCGTGGAAGAGATTGGGCGTCAGCACGACGGCGAGGCTTGCGCCGACCAGCACCACCGCCGCGACGCAGAACCCGACGATTTCGGTCATTCGGGATTTGCCGTCGGAGCGCCTTCGGAGGCCTCCGGCGCTCGACGGTCGGGCGAACTCGGCGCTGGGGGCGCGGCCTCGGCCGCGGGCTCCGGCGCTCGACGGTCGGCGGCGGCGGCCGGCGCGGCGGCTTTGGCGGCCTTGGGGGGCGCCTGCATGTCGCGAAGACGGTTGCCGGTCGCCCACGACGGCTCGAACTGCAGCCCGAGCGCGTGCAATCGGTCTTTGTCGAGGAGCAGCTCGCGGCGGTCGGCGGTCGCGAGGTCGAACGACTTGAGCATGATGATCGCGTCGGTCGGGCAGACCTGGACGCACAGCTCGCAGAACTCGCACGAGTACAGCTCGAGCGTGAACGTCTTGGCGTAGTTCCGCTTCTCCGCCTTGAGCATCTCGACCTTGATGACCTGTGGCGGACAGATGTACTCGCACAACCGGCAGCCGATGCAGTTCTCCTCGCCGGTCTCGCCGTCGTACGTCAGCGCGAGAATGCCGCGGAAGCGGTCGGGATAGACGCGCTTGACCGTGGGATAGCGCACGGTGATCGGCCGACGCAGCAGATTCCTGAACGTTACGCCCATGGCGCGGGCGATCGCGCGCGTGAGTTGGGGGATCTCCGTCCAGAACCCCGCGCGCTCAGGCGCCATGCCCGCCCCGGACGGCGACCCAGAACGCCGCGGCGAGCAGCAGCACCAGGGACGCCGGCAGCAGGAGCTTCCACGAGATTGCGAGGATCTGGTCGACGCGGATCCGCACGAAGCTCCAGCGCACCCACGTGATGACCAGGAAGACGAGCATCGCCTTCAGCAGGAACCAGAACGCGCCGATGAGCACGTAGTCCGAGCCGGGGCCGAGCCAGCCGCCCAGGAACAGCAGCGCCCCGAGGAACGACGTCCCGATCATGTGCGCATACTCGCCGAGCTGGATGAGCGCGAACTTCATGCCGCTGTACTCGACGCGAAAGCCTGCGACCAGCTCGGACTCGGCCTCGAGGATGTCGAACGGCACGCGGTTCTCGGCGGCGAGCGTGGCGACGAGGAATGCGATGAAGGACAGCCAGCCGATCACCGGATACGCGCCGAACCAAAGGCCGCGCTGCGCCTCGACGATGACCGACATCTGCAGCGAGCCCGCGAGCACCACCGGAACGAGGGCGGCGAACACGAACGGTAGGTCGTAGGAGATGATCTGGTTCACCGCGCGCATGGCGGAGAGTAGCGCGTATTTGTTGTTGCTTCCCCAGCCCCCCATGAACAGGCCGACGATCTCGAGCGACGAGACGGCGAGGAAGAACAACACGCCGATGTTGAGGTCGGCCACGCCCAGGCCCGGCGCGAACGGCAGCGTGGCGAAGATCAGCACGCACGGAACGAGGAAGACGATCGGCGCCAGATTGTAGACCCAACGATCGGCCGCCGTCGGAACCACGTCCTCTTTGATCATCAGCTTGATCGCGTCGGCGATGGGCTGCAGCAGCCCGTGGGGGCCCACGTAGTACGGGCCGATGCGCGACTGCATGCGCGCGGCGAACTTGCGCTCGAGCAACGTCACGTACGTCACCATGCCGATGACCACGTTGAGCACCACGAATCCCACGAGGGCGTGGTACGCGAGCGGCGGCAGCGTCACCGATCCACTTCTCCGAAGACCGGATCCACCGATCCCATGATGGCCACGACGTCGGCGACCTTCACGCCGGGCAAGATGTGCGGCAGCACGGAGAGGTTCGAAAACGAGGCGCCGCGCCACTTGAGCCGGTACGGCTTGGCCCCGCCGTCGGCCACGAGATAGCAGCCGACCTCGCCGCGCGCGCCCTCCACGCGGGCGTAGCCCTCGCCCTTGGGCACGCGTACCTGGCCGACGGACTTCACACCCGGCCGCGACGAGATCGGCCCTTCCGGGAGGCCGTCGAGCGCCTGGCGCGCGATCTTGATCGACTCGCGGAACTCCACCATTCGGACGCGGTAGCGAGCGTAGCAGTCACCGGCCGTCTCGACGGGCACACGGAACTCAAACGCCTCGTACGACGAGTACGGCGCCGCCGTGCGCAGATCGTGGTTCACACCCGAGCCCCGCAGCAGTGGACCGGACACGCCGATCTCCTGCGCCAGCTCGCGCGAGATCACCCCGACGCCCTGGGTGCGCACGAGAAAGAACGCGTTGTCTTCGAGCATCGCCTCGTACTCGCCGAGCCGTTGCTCGACACGGTCGAGCGTCTTGCGACACTGCTCCGTCCAGCCGGCCGGCAAGTCGTACCGCGTGCCGCCGGGCTGATGAAAGCCATAGAGCAGCCGCGCACCGGTCAGCGACTCGAAAAGATCCAGAATGTCCTCGCGCTCGCGGATCGCATAGAGAAACACGGTGGCGCCGCCGCCGAGGGCGCCACCCATGTCCATGCACCACGTGCCGAGCCACAGACAGTGCGAGGCCACGCGCTGCAGCTCGGCGGCGAGCACGCGCAGCCACTGCGCGCGCTTGGGGACGTCGATCTTGCCGACCAGCTCGACGGCCGACACATACGCGAGCTCCGCCGTCATCGCGGCCACGTAGTCCGTCTTGGACGCGATGCTCGGATACTGGACGTACGTCAGCGTCTCGCCGAGCTTCTCGTGGCAGCGGTGCAGGTAGCCGATCACGGCATCGACGCCCACGACCGTTTCGCCCTCGAGCGTGAGGATGGCGCGGAACACGCCGTGGGCGGACGGGTGCTGCGGCCCCATGTTCATCGTGAGGCGCTCGCTACCCCCGTAGCCGATCTCGACGGTCTGGTGCACCATTACTTCATGGGCGACACGGTCGTGGGGATCAGCACGGCCGACTGCATGCTCATCAGCAGCGGCAACGCCTTGCCGAGGAACGCCTGCCAGTCGGGATCGCCGAGCGCCTTGGCGCGCGCCGCCGCGCGCTCGTTGAGGTCCTTGTAGACCCAGAGGTGCACGGCCTCGTTGAGCTGACCGGCTTCGGTCTGCCAGTAGCAGACGTTGCGCGAGTACTTCTCGCGGCTCGGCAGCACGCCCTTGGCGAGGTTGAGCCACTCACCGAGCTTGCCGACCTGGGCGCGATACCACCGCAGCTCGTAGATGTTGCCGCCGTCCGTCGGCGGCTTGAACGGCGTCACCGCCGCGAGGATCTTGTTCTCCTGCGCGAGCAGCAGCGGCCGGATCTGCGGCACGTAGCCCTTCGTCCACTCCTCGTTCTTCGCGAGCTCACCGCGCAGGCGCTCGCGCTCGTCGAGGCTCGGATAGCTCCACAGATGCACGTACTGATTGAGCATGCCGAACTCCGTCGTCCAGCCGCCCTCGAACTTTCCGTACTTGTCCCCGCGGATCTTCCGACCCACCTCGGCGTTGAGCTTGAGGTACTCGGGCTGCTTGCCGGGCTGGAGCGTGTAGGTGCGCAGCTCGTAAATCATCGTGCGACTCCTCTCGGTTCAGCGGTACGGTGCGTGCGGCGTGTCGACGGCGTAGTCCTTACGGAGCGGATGGCCTTCCCAGTCCTCGCCCAGGAGAATGCGCCGGTGATCGGGATGGCCGTCGAAGCGAACGCCGAACATGTCCCAGCACTCGCGCTCCATCCAGTCGGCGCCGCGCCAGATTCCGGTGAGCGTCGAACAGCGGTCGACGCCGGCGGCCAGGCGCGTGCGGAGCATGACGGCGAGGCGCGCGTCGAGGTTCTCGACGCGGCACAGGATCTCCATCCCCTGCTCTTTCCAGTCCACCGCGGTGAGAAACGAGAAATAGAGGCAGCCGAGCGTGGAGCGCGCGAATCGCGCGACTGGCTGCCACTGCTCCGGGGCGACGGCGGCGCTGACGAGCGAGCCGTCCACCGTCGGCTCGACGGCGAACTGCTCGCGGAGACGCGCGGCGGCGTCGGCGGCGGTCACAGGATCACTTCGTGTCGGCGGCCGCGGGGCGGCGCTCGCCCGTCTTCTGGAAGTGCGCCACCTGCTCCTGCAGCTTCAGCAGCCCATACATCAGCGAGTCGGGCGTCGGCGGACAGCCGGGCACGTACACGTCGACCGGCACCACGCGGTCCACGCCCTTGACGACATGGTAACCGTGACGGAACGGTCCGCCCGAGTTCGCGCACGAGCCCATCGAGACGACCCATTTCGGATCGGGCATCTGGTCGTAGATGCGCTTGAGCATCGGCGCCATCTTGATGGTGACCGTGCCGGACACGATCATGAGGTCCGAGTGGCGCGGCGATGCCCACGGCACCATCCCGAAGCGCTCGACGTCGAAGCGCGAGGCGAAGGTGGCCATCATCTCGATCGCGCAGCATGCGAGCCCGAACGTCACCGGCCAGATCGACGACTTGCGCGCCCAGTTGAAGATCTTGTCGGTGCCCGTCGTCACGATCCAGCCGCCCGGCATGTGGTGGATGGCGTCGGCGATCGACGCCAGCGCGTTGGAGGTCTTGTCGTCGTCAGCGCGGTGCTGGCGGTACTTTTCGAACTCCTGCAGGTCCTTGAACTCCGTCCACACCGGCGGTGGAATCTGCGGAACCGGCGGCTTCACTTCCACTCCAACACCCCCTCGCGATAGGCGTACAACCAGCCCAGCGCGATGATCCCGACGAAACCCGCCATGCCCCAGAACGCGGGCAGGCCGAGCGGCGCGAGCACGAGCAACCACGGCACGACGAAGACGGCCAGCGCATCGAACACGATGAAGACCAGCGCGACGAGATAAAATCCGACGGGGAAGCGCACCCACGCGGGGCCGAACGGTTCGGCGCCGCACTCGTAATTCATGAGCTTGACGATGTCCGGACGGCTCGGCCGGAGCAGCCAGGAGATCGCCAGGGAGCCCACGCCGAACGCGACGATGAGCGCCGCGAAGATCGCCACCGGAACATACCCCGACACCCGTCTCCTCCTCTGGGGAAATCGCTCCGGAAGCCGAGTATATAGTACGGGTGGTCCGACCGGAAGTCGCCGCCCCATTCCGAGCACGCACTTGCGCAGCGGGACGCGCGGCGCGCGGCGTCCGCGACATTTCTACGGCGGCACGCGCGTTGCGTGGCAAGGTGAGGCATGAGTCCTGGAGGCCATCTCGTCACCACCGCCGTCGCCTGCGTCGGCGCCGCCACGCTCACGGAGTCGTGGGCGGTCACGACCGCTGTCGCCGCGGGCGGCTTTTTCATCGATCTGGATCACGCCGCCGACTACGTCCTCTTCGAGCGCAACCGTGCGCTGACGCCCGATGCGTTTCTCCGTCACTACGTCGAGGGGCGCATGCGCTGGGCCGTCCTGGTGCTCCACTCCTACGAGCTCTTCGCGCTGCTGGGGCTCATCGCCTGGTGGACGGGATCGCTCTGGCTGACCGCGTACTTGTGGGGCGCGTCGCTCCACCTGGCGCTCGACCTGACGTTCAACGGCGAGGTGACGCCGAAGTCGATCGTCGCCTTCTACAGCTTCGCGTATCGCCTCGCCCACGGCTTCGACGCCCGGAGGCTGCTCGGACGCGATTTCGCGCCCGCCCCGACCGCCTTCTGGTCCGCCTTCTTCCGAGGCGGGCGTGCGGCCGGCGCGCCGAGCGCGCCGCTGCTCGCCCGAACGTGGCCGCCGTCGAAGCCTTCATGCTAGACTCGCAGCCAAAATGCGCGTCCTCGTCGTGGAAGACGAAACCGACCTCGGCGAGATCTTTCGCGATTTTCTGAGCGAGCTGGGGCACCAGCCGGTGCTCGTCCGGAGCGCGGAGGCGGCGCTCGGCAAGCTTCAATCCGAGCGGCCGGACGCCATCATCCTCGACATCCACCTGCCCGGCATGAGCGGCCTCGACTTCATGCAGCTGCGCCCCGTCCGGGAGGCCGGCTTGCCGATCGTGGCGGTGTCGGGCGTGGCGACCGAGAGCCAGGCCCGGGAGTGCCTTCGGCTGGGCGCTCTCGACTTCGTCGGCAAGCCGGTACCGCTCGAGCGTCTGCACGACGTGCTCATCTTCCTGGAGCCCCACGCCATCAACCGGACGCGCGAGGAGCAGGCGCGCCGCGCCGAGCGGCGTCAGGCCCCGCGCGCCCGCGTCGAGCTGCCCGTGAGCCTGCACGAGTATCGCGGTGCCTCGTGGAGCGGCACCTGCGTCGAGCTCTCGGCGACCGGCATGAAGGTGAAGACGGCGGCGCCGCTGTCGTCCGGCGTGGCCGTCCGATGTGCCTTCCAACCGCCGGACGACGGCGCGCCGCTCGACGTCATCTCGCTCGTGCTACGCATCGGCCCCGACGGCGCCGCGCTCTCGTTCGTCAATCTGCCCGGGCACGAAGCTCGCCGGCTCGGGGAAATTGTCCGCCGTCTCACGCGCTGAGATTCACCCCGCCTGGAAATCGCTTGGACATTCTCGCGACGCGCTTGCCCTGACTACCCAGTGTGGCCGTGATTCGGCAGTCACCGCGCAGACGATGCCGCGAGTTCACCGCGACTTTCGCCGGGCGGCTCTGGCAACGGAAATGCTATTTCATCGGTGCCTGGAGGCAGTGATATGCGGTTCTTTAGGTCGGAAATCGAGATGACGCTCAAAATTATGGGGATCGCGGCGTTGATCAGCCTCATTCTCCTGCCGGTCGCGTGGGGCTACGAGCAGCGTCAGCAGGCACGCACCTGGCAGAACATCGCGTGCGCGTATCGGATCAAGGAAGTGGCCCGCCAGACGCCGATGATCGCGAGCGTCGAGTATCGACGCGACGCGTGTGTCGCCTTGTCGCGGCTCGGCCTCGAACTCGATCTGCCGCGCTAAGTTCCCTCGAAGGGGGGCTGCGCCCCCCTCCGAGCCGCCCCCCAGGACAGGATTGCGCGGGCAAAGCCCGCGCTCGGACTGCGCGAGCCTATACGATCGTGGGCGTCGTAACGAGCGCGCGGAGACCGTCTACATTTCCGGCGGTGATGTGAGCGCCTGCTTGCTTCGCGAGGGCGGCGGCGCGCGTTTCGCCGTCGGGTCCCTCGAGCACCAGCGTACGGAAACGTGCAGTCAGCGCGGTCGTCACGCCGACGCCCGCGCCCCGGGGGGCCTCGGCGTCGGCGGCACGCAGCGCAAGGTCGAGGCCGGTGTCGAATAGCGCGAGCAGTCGGCGGCGAACGTCGCCGTAGCCTTTCACGAGCCGTGCAAGCTGCGCGACCTCGGACGCCAACCCCTCGTCCCAGGCGAGCGCCCGGGCGACACCGGCAAGCCAGCGGTCGATCCGCTCGTTCTCGACGCGGGCTCGCCACGAGATCGGCCGAAGCACGCGCAGCCGGGCCAGCAGCCAGACACGCAGGTAGCCGCTCACCGTCGTCGTGCGCACGTGCTGTCCGAGCGTCGGCCGCCCGTGAGGCCAGCGACGCTCCGCCCATCGCGCGAACGGCGCGACCAGCCGGTCCGGCAGGATCCCCCAGATCTCGTCGAGGTCCGGCTTGAGATAGTCGGTGACCTCGATCACCGCGTCACCCGCGCGCGTCTCGGCGCGGATACGCGCGAAGCGCGCGGCCCGCGTCTTGGCCTGTGCCACGCGGATGGCGTCCTCGTAGGTCATCCACGTGGCCAGGTGGCGCGCGACGATGGCGCCGACCCGCTCGTGCGCCGCGAACGGTGCGAGGCGCGCGAGATAGCGGCGCGCGTACGGGGCGTCTTGATAGTCGAGCAGACGGGGCAGCGCGTGGTCGACGACGGGCCGCATAACCGCGGGAAGCGCCGAGAGGTCGGCGGCGAAGTCTGTCTTTGTATTGGGGGACCCGTCCCGCTTCCCCCAAACCCCCTCATTTGCGCTGGAAGCGGTCATCGTTCCGACGCTGCCAGCCGTCGGCGTCGCGTCCCCGGCAGACGAGAGGGGGAGGCCGATGTCGAAGCCTTTGAGATTGGAGGCGACGGCGACGCCGCGGGACTCGATGGCTTTGCGATAGGCCTCCATGCTGATGGGCAGCGCGCCGCTGCCGGCCAGCGCGCCGAGCAGCACCGCGTTCACCTCGGTGCTGCACTCGCGCGCGAGGGCGAGGGCGTCGAAGGCGATGAGGCGCCGCGCGCTGGCGCGCGCCAGCGCGTCGAGCCGCTCGCGCGGATAGATCGCGCGGCCGGTGGCCGTTTTTTCGTGAATCGTGTAGAGCCGGTGCGTGCTGCACACGACGGTCGTCCGGCCGGGCGAGACGAAGCCGGCCTCGATCATACGGGCGACCTCGAGATACTCGGGCGCGAGCAGCACATCCAGCGCGCCGGGAACCGGATAAAGAGAAAAGGCGGGATCCTCGGTGGCGGCGCGATCGGCCAGCAGCTCGACGTAATAGGTGGTCGAGCCGGTCCGCTGCGCCACGCCCGGAATCGACGTGCCGTGCGCGCGATAGCCGTCGAGCGCCGCGGCCTCGACGATCCATTCGGACAGCACACCACCGCCCTGTCCACCGACCGCGGGAATCAGCAGTGACAGCAGACCCGAGCCCGCGTCATGTGATGCACCGGCGCGGGATCGATCCGAAGGCGTTTGTGTCTGCACGCGCGGTCGTTACGCCGGCGCGAGCGCGCCGATGACGGCGCGGCGCAGCCGATCGACGGCACGCGTCCACCAGCCGGGATTCGCGATGACCCGCACCTGGTAGAAGGACGGGCACAGCACCGCCGCGTGGGCGACCTCGCCACACACACCGCAGCCGACGCACGTCTCGTCGACGTGAGCGATGGGGTCCTCGCGAAGCGGATCGGGACTCTCGCGTAGCGTCAGCGACGGACAGCCGTTCAGGCGCATGCACGAGTGGTCGCCCGTGCAGACCTCGGGATCCACGCCGAACCGCGGCTGTACCACCGTCCGTCCCTCGGACAGCCGCGTCCGGGTCAGCGGCCGGATCCGCCGCTGGCGCTCGAGCTGGCATTCGCCGCGCGCGATCACGACCTTCAGCCCTTTCACGCGCGTGGTGAGGGCCTCGCGCAGCGTACCGATCATCTTCGCGATGTCGTACGAGTCCACCGTGCGGATCCACGAGACGCCCACCCCGCGCAGCGCCTGCGGAATCGTCATCCCGGTGGGTTCATTGCGCGCGTTCGTGCCCGTGGAGGGATTGTGGTGCTGGCCGGTGGCGGAGGTGTAGAAGTTGTCGAGGATCACCAGTACGGAGTCCTGGCGGTTGTACATCGCGTTCGCCACACCGTTGGTGAGACCGTTGTGCCAGAAGCCGCCGTCGCCCATCACCGACATCACGCGCTTGCCGAACAGCGGCGCCACCGCGCTCGATGACGCGAGGCCCATGCCGTAGCCGAGCACCGAGTTGCCGACGTTGAACGGCGCCTGCGTCGAGAACGTGTGGCAGCCGATGTCGGCGGCCACGTGCGTGTCGCCGACGGCGGGCTCCTGCGTCCTCAAGACCTTCATCGCACTGAAGACCGGCCGCTCCGGGCAGCCCGTGCAGAACGACGGCGGCCGCTTCGACACGGGCTCCGGCAGCGCGGCACGCACGAGGTCGCGGTGCGCGGTGAGCGCCGCATAGCGGTCCTCGATCGCGGTGACCGACTGGGCCGTCGGATTCGCCGAGACGAGGAATTTGCGCAAGCCGCCGATGACCAGGGCCGGCACGTATTCGCCGTGCGGCGAGAACACCTCCTTGCCCTGGATCTCGACGTCGAGCTTCGCGTCGTGCGCGAGTGCCTTCAGGTCGCGCTCGATGTAGTTCGGCATCCCCTCCTCGACCACGAGCACGCGCGTCTTGCCACGCAGGAACTCCAGCAGCTCCTCAGGGACCAGCGGATGGATCGCGTTGAGGATCAGCATCGGCACCGCGGAGCGGCCGCGCACGTCGGCGAGGCCGAGCAGGTGCAGCCCGCGCACCGTGGTGTTCCAGAGGCCGCCCTGCATCACGATGCCGAGATGCGACTCGGTGCCGCGGCGGTGCTCGTTGAGGCCGCGCTCGAGGATATAGCGGCGCGCGGCGGGCAACCGCTGCTCGAACTTCTTCGCCTCCATCGCGTACGTGAACGGCGGCAGGTTGATGCGCTCCAGGCTGAACGACGGCGCCTCCAGCGGCGAGCGCATGCTGATCGCCGGGCGTACGTTGTCGCGGCACGCGAGCGTGCCGCGCATGTGGCACGCGCGGATCCTGATGGAGAACAAGACCGGCTCGTTGCACGCCTCCGAAAGCCCGAAGCCTTCCTCGACGAAGCGGGCGAACGACTGCAGTGTGTTGCGCGGGTCGAGCAGCGGCACCGACGACTTCAGCGCCGCCGAGTGCGTCCGCTCCTGTAATATCGAGGCCCCCTCGCCGTAGTCCTCGCCGATCACGACGAGCGCACCGCCGAGCACGCCGGCGGACGCGACGTGCGACAGCGCGTCGGAGGCCACGTTGGTGCCGACGACCGACTTCCACGTGACGGCGCCGCGTATCGGATAGTTGATGGACGCGCCGAGCAGCGCCGCGGCGGCGGCCTCGCTGCCCGAGAGCTCGAAGTAGATGCCGAGCGGCCGGAGCAGCGAGTCGTTGGCGTCGGCGAGCACGTCGAGCAGATGCGAGATCGGCGCGCCGGGATAGCCGCCGACGTAACTGACGCCGGACTGTAGCAGCGCCTTCGTGATGGCGAGAATGCCCTCGCCCCGGAGGACTTGGCCTTCCCCGTAGCCGAGCTGCTTGACGTCCTCGGCGAACGAGCGCTCACCCATCGATCAGGCGCCGGACGCCTGGGAGGGTCGGTCGCGACGGCGCTCGTCGGTCATGCGTTTGCGCTCCTCGTTCCAGATCGCGTAGCAGCGCGGATGAAAGAGGATGGTGAGGGTACCACTGAAATCGAGCTCGTATTCCGTCGCGGTACTGATGATCTCGCCGCAGCACGAGCAGGGCTTGGCCATGCTGGGCCCCGCCCATAGCTTCAGAGGATCGTCATTGGGGAGCCGGCCGGATGCGAGTAGCCCCCGCACCCGTTCACGGACCTGCGCGTCGTCCAAACACTCTCCCCTCACAGCTGCCATCGACGCCGCCCGAAGCGGGCACCCGAATCGGGGAGCTAAGTGTAGGTGAGCGCCGTGGGGGCGTCAAGGCGGCGTCAGTGTCGGGATGGCGCGCGAAATCGCGGGTGTTTTCGGTATCGGTGGCCGCGACACGCGGCCTGATCCGGGGGGCGGTAGATGTACTGATCTCGCGTTTTCGTCGGAAATTCGACACGCCGCCGCGTGAGTGTCTGAAAGATTGGACATTGACGGCGGCGGGCGGGCGGCGAAGGGTGGGGAATGCGGCCATCCTCCTATATCGAGATCGACGTGCGCGCTCTGCGACGTCTGTATGTCGAAGAGCACCTGCCGATGACCGCAGTCGCGAAGCGTCTCGGATGCTCATCAATCACCGTTGCTCGCCGGCTGCGACTGTACGAGATCGCGGCGCGGCCGCGAGGCCCGATTCCAACAAATCGAACGATATCGGCGCCGCAGGACGGTTGGTCGCCGAACCTGGCGTGGGCGATAGGCGTGATCGCGACGGACGGCAATCTCTCGCCAGACGGTCGCCATCTCGTCGTGCGATCCAAGGATCTCGACATGCTGGAGACCCTTCGTCTTTGCCTCGGACTAACGAATCGGATCGCGCTCACATCGAACGGTCGCGGCGGCCGAATCCATACGCTTCAGTGGAGCGATCGTGCATTTTATCGCTGGCTGCTCGATATCGGCCTGACGCCCGCGAAGAGCCTGACCCTGCGACCACTCGTGATTCCCGACGAATACTTTCCCGATCTTTTTCGAGGATGCATCGATGGTGACG
>QHSO01000017.1 GCA_003220475.1 Candidatus Rokuibacteriota bacterium
GGTCGCGCTGCTCGTGATGCTCGGGCTCTATCTCTTCCTGCGGCACACGTACGTCGGCACGGCCATCCGCGCCGTCTCCCAGGACCGGGACGCGATGGCGCTGATGGGCGCGAATCCGCGCACGGTGTACCTCGTGACCTCGGCGGTGGGCGGGGCATTGGCGGGGGTGGCCGCGGCGCTGCTCATCATTCAGTACTCCGTGCACCCGTTCTTCGGTGCCGCGTTCGGGCCCCTGACCTTCATGATCTGCGTGCTCGGCGGACTGGGCAACATGGTCGGCGCCTTCGTGGCCTCGTTCATCATGAGCGAGGTCATCTCGATCGGCGGCGTCCTGTGGTCGACCGAGATGGGCTATGTGATCGCCTTCGTCTTCTTCGTGGTCATGATCTTCGCCCGGCCGGGCGGCATCCTCGGGAGACGCACGTGAGCGCGGGGCGGCTGTTCGTCGGCCTGCTGCTGGCGGTCCTGCTCGCCGTCCCGTTCGTGCCGATGGGCGGCATGCGCCAGTACGTGCTGCACGTGCTGATCCAGATCTTCATCTGGGCCTTCATCGGCGGGGCGTGGTCGCTGATGGGACGCTTCGGGCTCGTCTCGCTCGGCCACGGGGCCTTTCTCGGGCTCGGCGCCTACACGACGACGCTGCTCTGGAACTTCTTCGGACTCACGCCGTGGCTGGGCACGCTCGTGTCGGTCGTGCTCACCGCCGCGCTCGCCGTCGTGGTCGCCTACCCGTGCTCGCGCTTTCAGGTCGTCGGCCACTACTTCGGCCTCGTCACGCTCGCCGTGGGCGAGGTCATCCGACTGCTGATCATCGCCGAGCGTGACTGGACGGGCGGCTCGCTCGGCCTGACGGTGCGGCCGGAGGGCTTCGATAGCCTCGCGGCCGTGCAGTTCACCGACAAGCGCGTCTTCTATTACGCGGGACTCGTCCTCTGGGCGCTCGGGCTGTGGGTGTGGCATCGGCTGGATCGCTCGATGGCCCGCTCGGCCATGGAGGCGATCGGCGAAGACGAGACGGCGGCCGCGTCGGTCGGCATCCACGTCAGCCGCTTCAAAATCGGCATCACGGTGCTCTCCGCGATCCTGACCGCCATCGGCGGCACCGCGTATGCGCAGTACATCGCGTACGTGAACCCCGACACGCTGGACGGCATCGGCGTATCGCTGCGCATCGTGTTCGCGGTCGTCCTCGGAGGTATGTATTCGCTGCTCGGGGCCACCGTGGGCACCGCGCTGACGATCGCGCTGGCCGAGGTGCTGCGCGTGGTGTTCGGCGTGAGCTACGTGGGCATGGCGGAGACGATCTATGGGCTCTTGCTCATCGTGTTCATCATCTTCCTGCCCTCCGGCATCTACGGCAGCGTCCGCGACCTGGTGCGCCGGCCGCGCGCGACGCCGGCGGCGGCCGCGGCGGCGTAGGATCTGAGCCATGGCGGACTTCACGGTCTATCCGGACAAGGAGCCCAGCAAGACCGCGCGCGCTCTGGTCGAGCAGATCGAGCGCGACGGCGGGCGGGTGCTGGCGGTCTACCAGGAGCCGGTCGGCGAACACTGGCAGATCTTCTGTCTGCTGCCGCGCACGAAGGTGGAGGCGAGCCCCTACCAGCGCGACGTCTCGCCCACGCACGTCAAACGCCTCACGGAGGCCGTGCGTCGCGTCGATCGTTTCGTGGACCCGATCATCGTCGTCTCCCCACGGCCCGGGGTCTACTGGACGCCGAACGGCAATCACCGGCGCGTCGCGCTCGACAAGCTGAAGGCCGACGTCATCCCCGCCATCCTCGTGGCCGAGCCCAACGTGGCGTTTCAGGTGCTCGCGCTCAACACCGAGAAGGCGCACAACCTCAAGGAGAAGTCGCTCGAGGTCATCCGCATGTACCGCGGCGCCGAGGGCGAGCAGCCGACGTCGACCGAAGAGGACTGGGCGTTTCAGTTCGAGTCCGCCCATCTGATCACGCTCGGGCTGCTCTACGAGCAGAACAAGCGCTTCGCCGGCGGCGCCTTCGCCCCTATTCTGAGAAGAGTCGACAAATTCCTGAAGGTATCGCTGCGGCGGGGCCTGGAAGAGCGCGAGGAGCGCGCCGGCCTCGTGCGCGCGGCCGACGAGACGCTGGCCGGCGTGGTGGCGAAGGTCAAGAAGCGTGGCATCAACCACCCGTACGTGAAGAACTATCTGCTGGCACGCACCACGCCGCTCACGCGGGCGCGCAAAACGCTGCCCTCGTTCGAGCAGACGTTCAAGAAGCTCAGGGACAACCTCGAGGAGTTCGACGTCGCGAAGGTGCGCTACGACGAGATCCAGCGCTCGGCGATCATGCTGGCGCCGGCGGCGACGGAGTAGCGCATTGGCCCGCGTCGTTCTCGTCACCGGCGGCAGTGGCGCGCTCGGCCAGGCCATCACGCGGCGCTTTCTCGCCGAGGGCGCCATGGTCTGCGTGCCCTGGATCGTCGAGGCCGAGCGCGAGCGGCTGGCCGCCTCCGTCGACGCCATCGCGCGGCCGCGCCTGGTGCTCGAGCGCTGCGACATCACCGACGACACCGCGATGGCCGGGCTCACGCAGTCGTTGCTGGCCAGGCACCGGCACATCGACGTCCTCGTCAGCGCGGTGGGAGGCTTCGCGATGGGCGACCTCGCCCAGACCGACCGCCGGCTGTGGGACTCGATGCTGACCCTGAATCTGACGACCGCCTACGTGGCCACGCACGCCGTCGTGCCGCCGATGCTCGCCGGCGGCGGCGGCCGCGTCGTGGCCGTGGCCTCGCGCGCGGTGGTGCCGCCCTCGGGAGGCTTCATCGCCTACACGGTCGCGAAGGCCGGCGTGATCGCGCTCGTGCAGGCGCTGGCCGCGGAGACGCGCGGCCGCGGCGTGACCGTCAACGCCGTGCTGCCGAGCACGATGGACACGCCGGCGAACCGCGCGGCCATGCCGAACGTCGATCCCAAGACGTGGGTGCCGGTCGAGGCGGTCGCCGACGCGATCGCGTATCTCGCCGCCGAGAGCTCCGGCCACGTCACGGGCACGCTGCTGGCGGTATAGCCATGTACCCGCATCAGACCGAACGGCTCGACGCCGCGCTGCAGGCGTCCGGCGCCGACGCGCTGGTCGTCACGTCGGCGGCCGACGTCGAGTACCTCACCGGCTTCCGCAGCTTCTCACGCAGCGTCTATCCGGCCGACATCGCGGCGGTGTACTCGAAGGCCGGGACCGCGCTCGTCATTCCGACGATCGACGCGCCGGCGTTGGCCGCCGGCGACGGCGCCGCCGATCACGTCGTCTGCCACGGCCGGTTCTTCGTCAATCTCGCGGAGCGCGCGGACGAGCACGCTCGCCGCGCGGCGCGGCTGGCCGCGGAGCCGGCCGAGAGCGCGGCGGATGCGCTCGCGAGCGTGCTCGAGGCGCTCGGCCTACGCGGCGCGCGCATCGGCATGGACGACGGTGCGCGGCCCGGGACGGCGACGATCACCGCCCGTCTCTCGCGGTTTCGCCTCGCGCCCGCGGTGGGCGCCGTGGCGCGGGCGCGCGCGGTGAAAGGGCCGTATGAGATCGACTGTCTGGCGCAGGCGCTGCGCATCGCCGAAGAGGCGATCCACGCCGTGCTGAGCGAGCTCAGGGCCGGCACGACGGAGCGTGAGGCCGTCGCGCTCTACGAGCGTGCGGTCGCCACGCGCGCAGCGACGCCGTACGCGACGATCATCGCCTTCGGCGCGCACGCCGCGCTGCCCGCGGCGCCGACGGGCGAGCGCGCGCTGCGTCCGGGCGAGCTCGTGCGATTCGACGTCGGCTCCATCTTCAAGGGCTATCACGGCGAGGTCGCGCGCATGGCCATCCTCGGCGAGCCGGAGTCACGCGCACTGCGGGCGTACGACGCGGTCGAGGCCGGCGTGCAGGCCGCGCTCGAGACGATTCGGCCGGGTGTCGATGGCGGCAAGGTCTTCGAGGCCGCCGTCGCCGCCGTGCGCGACGGCGGCTTGCCGGAATTCCGTCGCCATCACGTCGGCCACGGGATCGGCCTCGAGCCGGTCGAGGCGCCGTGGCTGCGGCCCGGCGGCGAGACGCTCGAGGCCGGCATGGTGCTGCGCGCGGAGACGCCGTACTACGAGCTCGGCGCGTTCGGCGTGACCGTCAAGGAGACGGTGCTGGTCACGCGCGGTGGAGCGACCGTCGTCAATCGCTCCAACCGCGGCCTCGTCGTTCTCGATTAAGATGGGGGGCCCCGAAATGGCCCCCCAAACCCCCCAGCGCTCGGGCCGCCCCGGCTAAGCCGTGGCGTCCCTCGATTTCCCGCCCGGCAACGCCGTGGCGTCCCTCGATTCCCCGGCAGGTCGATCGTCCGCGTGTGCTCGGGCGTCATCTCCTGAATCGCGGCGACCACGGCCCAGCGGCCGTCGCGCAGCTGCTCGGTGACGACGGAGATCTCGCAGCCCTCCCATGCCGTGGGGAACTTCGTGCGGTCGATCATGGCGTCACCTCCTGGGCGGCAGAAGGTGCAACCGTGCGGCCAGCGACCGCGGATCGACGGTCGGGGCCTTTAACATCAGCCAGTTACGAGAAATGTATCGAGATGTAAACGCGACGACGTATAGCCTGCGTCCAAGAGCGCAGCAGTCATCCCGCAGCGGAGGAGAGAACCGATGAGGCTCACAATCGCGCTCGCGGTGACCGGTGTGGCGGCGGCGCTTCTGACGGCGCCGGCGCTCGCGCAGGACGTCAGGCCAGACGACGTGAAGCAGGATCGGCAAGACATCCGGCAGGATCGGCGTGAGCTGCGGCGCGACAACCGCGAAATCCGGCGCGATCGCCGGGAAATCGGTCAGGACACCAGAGAGATTCGCGGCGACCGCCGTGACCTCCGCGAAGACCGTCGCGACCTCGCCGCCGACCGCAAGGCGGGCGACAAAGACGCGGTGAAGAACGACCTCAAGGACATCCGCGCTGACCGCAAAGATCTCCGGGGCGATGTGAAGGAGCGGCGTGCCGACGCGCGTGAGCTGCGCGAGGATCGGCGCGACCGGCGGCAGGATCGCCGCGATGTCCGGCACGATCGCCGGGACCTGCGACAGGATCGCAAAGAGCTCAAGACCGACCAGACTGCGAAGTAGCAGTCCGCTCACGCCCGGGGCCGGGCCGGCCGGCTCCGGGCGCTGAAATGTTGCTGCCGGCGATCCGGGAGTGGGATCGTGGACGGCAGAGGGCCGGGTGAGCGACCAGCCGGAGGTAACCTCCGATGAGACGCTGTGCCGCCGTATCGCAGCGCGGGACGACGCGGCGTTCGATCTGCTCGTCGCGCGTTATCAGGGCCGCGCGTATCGGCTGGCGTGGTCGCTGCTGCGTGATGCCGAGGACGCCCGGGACGTTTCGCAGGAAGCCTTCATCCGCATCTGGGAGGCGGCCGATCGCTTCCGCGGCGACGCGCGGTTCTCAACGTGGTTCTATCGAATCCTCGTCAATCTCTGCCTGGATCACAAGCGCCGCGGCCGCTGGTGGACGCGTGTCGTCACGCGTGACGCCGACCGCGACGCGGACGCGACGTTGGTCGAGCGCCACCCCGCGCCCGGTCCCGATCCCGGTGAGCAGGCGAGCGAGGCGCAGACGATGGCGCGACTGTGGGAAGCGGTGCACCGGCTCTCACCGCAGCAGCGGGCGGCGGTGATGCTCTACGCGCAAGAGCACCTGTCAACGGCGGAGATCGCGGACGTACTGCGCGTGGCCGAGGCGACCGTGCGCGTGCACCTGCACCGCGCGGTGGCGGCGCTGCGAAAGGACCTCGCGCGGTGAGCCTCCCGCGCCGCGACGACCTCACGCCCCCCGAGCGCGACGTGCTCGCGCGCGCCGCCGCCTCCGTTCCCCAGCCGCCGGAGCCACGCTGGGGCGACTACCGCGCAGAGCTGCGGGGACGACTCGAGGCCCGGCGCTCGGTGCGCGCGCGGCTGCGCCGGTGGTGGGCACGGCCCGCGCCGATCGCGCTCTCGTTCGGGCTTGCGACGGCGGTGTTGCTCTTCGCGCTGCAGCCCGTCGAGCGCCGTCCCGACCTCGCCGCCGTGGACGAAGCGGTGCTCGGCGCCCGGCTCGGGCTGCTCGAGCATTACCGTGTCGTCGAGCGCCTCGACCTGCTCGAAGAGTTCGACGTCATCCGGCAGCTCGATCGCCTGCCGTCGCGGGAAGGCTGATGCGGCGTATGGCGGCGCTCATCGCGGTGATCGCCGCGCTCGTGACGCCGGCACGTGGCGCCGGCCAGCCGGCCATCGACGCCCAGATGCTTCTCGACCTCGAGCTCCTCACCGACGGAGATCCCGCGCGGCACCGCGATCAGAACGTCGCGGAGCGGCTGCGCGTGCTCGAGCTGCTACGGCTGCTGGAATCGCCCGCGGCCGCGGCGCCCGCGCGCACGGCGCGGCCACCCGCGACGACGGTGCCGCAGCCCGAGGGAGGCGAGAAGTGAGCGCGGCGATGCGCTGGCTCGCGCTCGTGCTGACGGCCGCTGCGCTGCTCGCGGGCGGCGCACTCGAGATGGCCTTCGGCCAGACGCCGTCCATCGAAGGGATGCAACGCCTCTCGCCGGACGAGCGCGCGATCGCGCAGCGCAATCTCGAGCGCTGGCAGACGATGTCGCCCGAGGAGCGTCAGCGCGTGCTCGAGCGCTATCAGCAGTGGAAGCAGATGACGCCCGAGCAGCGGCGCAGCGCGCGGCAGAACTTCAAGAGGTTCCAGGCACTGCCGCCGCAGGAAAAAGCGCGCGCCCTGCAAGACCTCCAGCGCTGGAACGAGCTGCCCGAGTCCAGACGCCAGGAGCTGCAACAGGCCTACGAGCGTTTTCAGCGCCTGCCACCCGAGCGCCGGGAGCGGATCATGCAGCGGTTCCGGCAGCTGGAGCAGCTGCCCCCTGAGGAGCGCGAGCGCGTCATGCGCAACTGGGAGCGCTGGCAGAAGATGTCGCCCGAGGAGCGCGCGCAGGCGCGCGAACAAATCCGCCAGCAGCGTCAACAACAGCGGCAGCAGCGCCAGCAGCAACGGCAGTCGCTGCCGCGCGAGCGCGGCGAGCGCCCGGACCGCACCGACCGATGAGCATCCGACTCGTCACCGTCCTGCTCGCGCTCTGCGTGTTGGCTTCTGGCGCATCTGCGCACGCCGCCACGCCCACCCCGCCGGCCGACGACGCGGCGATCGTCCACGCGCTGTCGCGTCTGGCCTTCGGTGCGCGACCCGGCGACATCGAGCGCGTGAAGGCGATCGGGCTCGCGGCCTGGATCGAGCGACAGCTCGAGCCGCGGCGGCTGGACGATCGCGCCGTCGAGCGAACGTTGGCGACGCTGCCCAGCCTCCCGATGTCGATCGCCGAGCTGCACAAGGAGTATCCGAGACTGCCGGCGCGCGACAAGTCTGCCGATCCCCAGATGACGCCGCGCGCGTTGTACGAGCGGCCGCCGCCCGAGAAGCGCCCGATCCGGATCGTGGCGGAGATGCAGGCCGCGCGGCTCGTGCGTGCGATCGAGAGCGAGCGGCAGCTCGAAGAGGTCATGGTCGACTTCTGGTTCAATCACTTCAACGTCCACGCCGCCAAGGGCGAGGTGAAGTGGTACCTCACGTCCTACGAGCGCGACGTCATCCGGCCCCACGCGCTCGGCCGGTTCGGTGACCTGCTCCGTGGGACGGCGACGCATCCCGCGATGCTCTTTTACCTCGACAACTGGCTCAGCACGCGACCGGACTTCACGCCGAGGTTCGGGCCCAATCGCGGCAAGCGCGCCGGCCTCAACGAGAACTACGCGCGCGAGCTGATGGAGCTGCACACGCTCGGCGTCGACGGCGGCTACACGCAGAAGGACGTCACCGAGGTGGCGCGCGCGTTCACGGGCTGGACGATCGACCGTCCGCGCGACGCCGCGCGCTTCGTCTTCCGTCCGCTCGTGCACGACCGCGGCGAGAAGACCATCCTCGGCCTGCGGATATCCGCGGGCGGCGGCCAGGGCGACGGCGAGCGAGTCCTGAGCCTGCTGCTCCATCACCCGGCCACCGCGCGCTTCATCGCCACCAAGCTCGTGCGCCGCTTCGTCTCCGATGAGCCGCCGCCGGCGCTCGTCGAGCGCGTCGCGGCCACGTTTCGCGCCACCGAGGGCGACATCAAGGCGATGCTGCGCGCGCTCGTGGCTTCGCCGGAGTTCTGGGCGCCCGAGGCGCGCCGCGCGAAGATCAAGAAGCCCTTCGAGTACGTGGCCAGCGCGGTCCGAGCGGTCGGTGGCCACGTCGATGCGCGCGCCGGCTTCGCGCTCGCCCGGTACGCGGCCGAGATGGGCGAGGGTTTGTACGGTGCGCAGCCGCCGACGGGATATCCGGATCGCGCCGAGGCCTGGGTCAACGCGGGCGCGCTGCTGGCGCGCATGAACTTCGCACTGGCGCTGACGCAGGGTCGCCTGCCCGGCGTGACGCTGGACCTCTCGCCGCTCGCCGTCGACCGCGGGGCGCCGGACGCGGCCCTCGAGCGCCTGCTCGTCGCGCTGCTGCATGGCGAGGCGAGCGCTCCGACGCGCGCGGTGTTGACGGCGCAGCTGACCAATCCCGAGATCCGACGACAAACGCCGGACGATCGTGGACCGGCCGACACCGACGTGGAGAAGCTCGCGGCGCTGGTGATCGGCTCGCCGGAGTTTCAGCGACGATGACGATGCCCATGCTCACCCGACGCGCGCTCCTCAAAGGCGGCGCCTGCGCGCTGGCCGCCGTCGCCGCGCCGCCACGGTTCCTCGCGCGCGCCGCGTTGGCCGCAGATGCGCGTCGGAAGGTGCTCGTGGCCGTCTTCCAGCGCGGCGCGGTCGACGGCCTCAGCATGGTGGTCCCGTACGGCGATCGTGACTACGCCGGTGCGCGTGCGTCCATCGCGATCCGGGCGCCGCAGGCGGGCGACGCGGGCGCGGCCGTGGACCTCGATGGCTTCTTCGGGCTGCACCCAGCGCTGGCGCCGCTGGCAGCCCTGTGGCAGTCACGGACGCTCGCGGTCGTTCACGCGTGCGGCTCGCCCGACACCACACGCTCGCACTTCGACGCGCAGGACTACATGGAGTCCGGCACGCCGGGCGTGAAGTCCACGCCCGACGGCTGGCTCGCGCGCGCGGCGGTCACGCAACCCTCGCCGACCTCGCCCTTCCGCGCCGTCGCGCTCGGCCCCACCCTGCCCCGCGCCCTGCGTGGCGACGCCGGCGCGATCTCGCTCGCGTCCCTCGACCGCTTCGACGTGCGCGCAACGAGCGAGGCGGCGGCCGCGCGCCAAGGATTCGAGTCGCTCTATGCGCAGAGCGTGCACGATCTGCTGCACGGCACCGGACGCGAGACGTTCGAGGCCGTTCGCATGCTGAAGCGAGCCAACGCCAGCCGGCTGGCGCCCGCGAACAACGCCGAGTATCCCCGGTCGCGCCTGGGCCAATCGCTGCGGCAGATCGCCCAGTTGATCCGCGCCGACGTCGGGCTCGAAATCGCGTTCACTGACGCCGACGGTTGGGACACGCACGTGGGCCAGGGCGCCGAGCAGGGTCAGCTCGCCGCGCGCCTGCGCGATTTCGGCGCGTCGCTCACCGCCTTCACCCAGGATCTCGGCGATCGCATGTCCGACGTCATCGTGTTGACGATGTCGGAGTTCGGTCGAACCGTCGCGGAGAACGGCAATCGCGGCACCGATCACGGTCACGCGACGGCCATGCTGTTGCTCGGCGGCGGCGTGCGGGGCGGCAAGGTCTACGGCCGCTGGCCCGGTTTGGCGCGCGAGCGTCTCTACGAGGGGCGCGATCTCGCGGTCACGACCGACTTTCGCGCGCTCTTCGCCGAGGTAGCGGGCCGGCAGCTCGGCATTGCGAATCCGGTGAGTTTGTTCCCAGGGTGGACCGGTGGACCGCAGCTCGGCGTGCTGAGCTAAGCTTATCCGCGACACACCGCCCGGAAGTTTCATTCGGGCGGATAACGCTGCGGCAATCGCAACGGTTATTGGTGGAGCATCAGATGAGACTACTTATCGTTGCTCTGCTGCTGGTGGGATGCAACTCCGTCGCCCTGAAGTCGAACGGCGCGACGATCGCCGGCGCTGTCAGCAAGCCAAACGGCAATGCTCCCTTCCCTGCCCTCGTTCTGCTTCATGGCTGTGGCGGACCTCAGCCCGGTAACACCCTCTGGGCTGCCGAGCTGAACAAATGGGGCTATGTCACGATGGAAGTCGACAGCTTCTTCCATCGCCGCGTCAAGGAGATCTGTACCGATCCGAAGCGAGTGACCGTGTCCGAGCGTGTCGTCGATGCCTATGCTGCACTGGACTACCTCCGAACTCTGACCTTCGTCGACAAGGAGCGCATCGGTGTCATGGGCTGGTCCCATGGCGCGATGGTCGTTGAGTCGGCGCTCTGGCAACAGCGCCGAATCAACGAACCAAGATTCAAGACCGGTGTGGCGATGTATCCCTGGTGCGACCGCACGACTCTCTACGCCCCCATGCTCGTCATCGTCGGAAGCGCTGACGATTGGACGCCTTCTTCACGCTGTTCGGTCTATCGGGACAACGAGAAGGTCGAGCTCCTTCCTTCGACAACCCTGGGCCGATGCGAACGTACCTGGGCCACCAGGTCGGGTACAGCCACCAAGCCACGGTGCGAGCTCGGATGGACGTGAAGGATTTCCTGGCTCGTACTCTTTAGCCAGGGTGAAGCTCGAGTACGGTCACCTCGGGCGGGACGCCGAATCGCACGGGAAGAATGCTCGTGCCCAGCCCCGGACTGACGAACATGTGGCGTCGGCCTTCGACGACGTGACCGAACGCGAAGCGCTGGCCGTACTTCGAGGGCACGATCGGACGGCCGAGTAGCGGGACGCGGACCTGTCCGCCGTGCGTGTGCCCCGCGATCAGCAGGCTGAACCGATCCGAGACGCTCGGAAACACGTCGGGGTTGTGAGTAAACACGAGCACCGGCGCCTCGTCGCGGACGTGGCTCATCGCCTTGCGCACGTCATGCGGACCTTCCCAGAAGTCGCTGATACCGACCAGCCAGAAGTGAGCGTTGCCGCGTTGAATGCGGACGGCGGTGTCTTCGAGAACAGCGATCTTCTGCCGTTCGAGCGCGGCGATGGTTCGTCGTGCGTCGAACCACCAATCGTGATTCCCCAGGCTCGCCCACACGCCCTGCGGCGCGCTCAGCCGCGCGAGCACGGCCGCGGTGTCGTCCGGCGTGACGAAGCTGCCGCCGAGGACTCGGTGGATGACGAGATCACCCGGAATGACGATGAGGTCGGGCGTCAGCCTGTTGGTGAGCTCGACAATCCGGTGGAGCTTCGAAATCCCATTGAACGGCGAGCCGACGTGCAGATCGGCGAGCACCGCCACGCGAAGGCCGGAGAGTTCAGGACTCCAGTTGGGGATGAGGAGCTTGTGTTGTTGCGTGGTCAACGACGCCGGCTCGAGCGCGAAGGCCCACAGGCCAAGGCCGACAGCGACGACCAGCACGGCCGCCCCGATGCGCCGCGCCCGCTTCAGAGCTGCGGTCGGCACACCGCGCGGAAGTTACACCAGCGGCAGATGCGCAGTTCCTCGCTGCGCTCGAAGGCGTCGATGACGGCGACGTTGCGGTCGGGATCGGCCAGATAGGCCTTCATGCCGCGGATCGACAGACGCAGCTGCTCGCGGATGTCGGCGAGTCGCGCGGCGTCCCACTTGTGCGCCGTCACCAGCGGCTCGCGCAGGTTCACCTCGAATAGATCGACGCGGTCGGGATCGACGCCGAGCATGTCCTTGGCGTAGAGCGCGTAGCAGCCCAGCTGGAACGCCGCCGAATCGGGATCTGCGGCTCCGGTTTTCCAGTCGATGAGCGCCAGCCGCCCCTCGGACGTCCAGAAGCCGAAGTCCGGCGCGATCCACATGGGCGTGCCCTCGAAGTCGAGCACCTTGCTCCAGTGCTCGATCGACCAGTGCTCCGGCGCCGTCTTGCGGATCTCGACGAGCAACGGCAGACGGAAGAAGTGGCGCAGGCAGTTGACGACGCCGGCGCGGAGCATCTGCCACACTTCCGGCTTCAGCTCGATCGGGTATTCGTGCTCGAACAGCGCGAGCGTCTTCGGACTGTCGCGATAGCGACCGTCGCGGGACGACCGCCACTCGCCGCGCATGCGCTGCACGACGTCGTCGATGAACGGCTCCATCGGAACGTCGCGCCCGGCACCGAAGATGTGCAACGCCATCTCGATGGCGTCGTGCACGACGCGGCCGGCCCACATCTGCCGCGACGCGAGCTGCTTGAGCACGTACAGCCGGCGCACCTCCTCGGCGGCAGATGCGTCCCAGCCGCCCCACGAGCCGTAATAGTGGTAGAAGTACCGCCGCTTGCATTCGGAGAAGACGCCGTCACGACTGCGGGACCAGGAGAAGTCGTTCGTGAGCTCGGGCACCGCTCCGCATTCTATGCTAGCCTCGGCGCGATGACGACGGCATTCAAGGTCGAGTGTCCTTGCTGTCAGGCAAAGCTGACGGTCGACCCGGACGTCCGCGCCGTGATCGCGCACGAAGAGCCTCCGCGCAAGCGCACCGTGGCCGATCTCGACAAGGCCTTCGGGGCGCTGGACGCGAAGGCGGCCGAGCGTGAGGAGCGATTCCGCCAGGCGCGGGCGGCGGAGGCGGACAAGGGCAAGGTGCTCGACCGCAAGTTCCAGGAAGGACTCAAGAAGGCCAAGGACTCGCCGGATCCGCCGCGTCGCCCCTTCGACTACGAGTAAAGACCTCGTCGGTGACCTGCTCCGGCGGGTCAGTCGAAGCTTCTATCTCTCGCTCGCAATCTTGCCGCGCCCCCTGCGTGAGCCCATCGGCCTCGCGTATCTGCTGGCGCGCGCGAGCGACACGGTGGCGGACACGCGGCTCTTGCCTCGCGCCGAGCGGCTGCGCCACCTCGCGACCCTGAGCGCCGCCTACGCCGGGGCGCCCGGCGGCGACCCGGCCGCGCTTGCGCGCGCCTGCGCGCCGCTGCAGACCCACGCCGCCGAGCGCGAGCTGCTGGAGCGTATCGGCGAGGCGCTGAGTCGCGTCGATCTCCTCCCGGCCGCCGACCGCACGGCCGTGCGCACGGTGCTCGCCACGATCACCGAGGGCCAGCGCTTCGACCTCGAACGCTTTCCCGGCGAGGACGCCTCCACCCTGGCCGCGCTCGACACGCTGGCCGACCTCGATCGCTACACGTATCTGGTCGCCGGCTGCGTCGGCGAGTTCTGGACGCGGGTGCACGTCGCTCACCGGCCACGGCTCGCCGGCTGGGACGTCGCGGCCATGAGCGCCACCGGCGTGCGGTTCGGCAAGGCCCTGCAGCTGACGAACGTCCTGCGCGACGTGCCGGCGGACCTGCGCCACGGCCGTTGTTACCTGCCGGCCCGCGAGCTGGCGCCGCTGGGCCTGGCGCCGAGCGACCTGCTCGATCCGGCCAGGACGCCGGCCGCGCGCCGGCTGCTCGATCGCCTGCTGCGCGAGGCGCTCGAGCACTACGACGCCGGCTGGCGCTACACGCTGGCTATCCCGCGGGCCGAGTGGCGGATGCGGCTGGCCTGCGCGTGGCCTCTGCTGATCGGGCTCGGCACGCTCGCCGCGATCGCGCGCCACCCGAATCCGCTCGCCGCGGAGCGCCCGATCAAGATCTCCCGCGGCGCTGTGCGCGCGATCCTGGCGCGCTCGTCGCTCACCGTGTGGTCGGACGTCGCGCTCCGCCGCGAGGCGGGCCGGCTGCGCGCGGCGGTGCGCGTGTGAGAATCTTCTTGCTCTTCTCGCCGCGCCGTGTGCACGGTATGGCGCAGCAGGCATCCACCTGGAGGTCGGCATGGAACGCATGATGGACGGCGGCAGCGGTTACGGCAGCGATCCCATGAGCTCGGGCTCCGAGATGGGAATGCCCGGCGAGGATCGTCCTCAGCGCAAACCGGCCACGCGAAAGAAGGCAGGCACCGGCGGGAGAAAGCGGGCGCGGAAGAAGGTCTCGAAGGCGCGCGGGCGGGGCAAGAGCAAGGCCCGCGGCAAGGCGCGCGGGCGGACGCGCGCCCGCGCCAAGAAGTCTTCGAAGAAGGCGCGGCGGCGGTAGTCGTGCTCGGGGGGCCATATCATCGGCCCCCCGACCAATCGCGCTAATCTGCCAGGCGCAGGGCGAGCAGCGCGGCCGGGTCGACGCGGGCGCCCCCTACCTGCGCGCCGAAGTGCAAGTGTGGGCCCGTCGCCCGTCCCGTCGCGCCGACCGTGCCCAGCGTCTGACCGCGGTCGACGTGGTCGCCTTCTGTGACGGCGACCGTGTCGAGGTGGAAGTAGAGCGTATAAAGCCCGAGCCCGTGGTCGAGGGCGACCAGCCGGCCGGGGAAGAAGTAGTCTCCCACGAGCGCGACGCGGCCCGAGTTGGCGGCGACGACCGGCGTGCCGCGCGGCGCCGAGTAGTCGGCGCCGCCGTGTGGCGTGCGCGGCCGCCCGTTGATGATCCTGCGGGCGCCGAATCCACTCGGCGGCTCGGTCCCCGCGATGGGACGCACGAAGGGCCCACGCCAGAGCCGCTCGGGCGAGATCGTGCGATAGAGCATCTGCAGCTGCTGGCCTTCCGCCATCGCGCGCCGCTCGGTCTCGGGATCCGGGTCCGCCAGCCCCGGCGCGACGGTCAATCGTTGCACCGGGAACGCGCGCGGCCTCACCGTCACCGTGCCGCTCAGCTGGTGTGGATCGACGCCAGGCTCGAGCACCGCAAGGCGCCACGGATGAGCGCCCGGCTTCGTGTCGATGTCGAGGCCGAGCAGCGCGGCGTGACCGCCGGCGTACGCGAAGAACGCGAGCGGTCGAGTGCCGACGGAGCCCTCGATGACGGCCGCGTCGGACGCGCCGCGCACGTGCACCCAGCTGATGTCACCGATGCGCGGTCGTACGGGGTGCCAGGTCACGACGAGACGGTCGATGCTCTCGGCGGTGAGCGGCAGGAGCGCCAGCGCGAGCACCGCGGCCGCGCGCGCCGCGCCGCGCCGCGTCACTCGGGCCGTTGCTGCCGCAGGAACTGCTCGATCTCCTCCACGAGCTCGGACGCCGGCGGCAGATCGCTCCCCGTCCCGGGCGGCGTTGGCTCGTCCTCGGCGTCACGCGACTCGAGCTTGCGGATGTAGCCCGCGATCTTGTCGTTCTGCGCGACGATCTCGGTGAGGTTCTGATCGAACTGGCGCCCCGCGTCCTCGAGGTCGCTGAGGTCGACGCTGGCGTTGAGCAGCACGAGCACGCGCCGCACGAGCGCCAGCGCCGCCTTCGGATTCTCGATGCCGGAGATGTAGTGCGGCACGTTCGCCCAGAGACTCGCGGTCGACAGCCCGCTGTCGCGGCACGCGGTGTTCAGCACGCCCACGATGCCGGTCGGTCCTTCGTAGCGCGTGGGCGTGATGCCGAGCAGCCGTGCGAGCTCGGGATCGGCCGCGCCGCCCGAAAGGCGGACCGGCCGGGTGTGAGGCACTTCGGCGAGCAGCGCGCCGAGCGTGAGCACCAGCGTGGCGTCGCAGCGACGCGCGAGCTCGATGATGGCGGCGCAATACGTCTTCCACTTCAGGTGTGGCTCCGCCGCCACGCCGACGATCACGTCGCGGTCGAGCTCGGTCGGCTGCGCGATCGAGAACTCCGTGACCGGCCAGATCACCTCGCGCTCGGTCTCCGAGCCGGCCTTGAAGCGCACCGTCGGTCGCGACAACCCGAAATGGTAGAACTCTTCGGGGTCGATCTCGGCGAACTTGTGGGCGTTGAAGCTGGTGGCCAGATAGCGCGCCGCGGTCGTGGCCGATTCCGCCGCGTCGTTCCAGCCGCTGAAAGCCGTGATCACGATCGGCCGGCGAAGCCGAGACGGCATCGCGTGTATGGTGAGCGCACCCATCGCTGTTGAGTCTACCATTTCGTGCGCTCGCCTCAGACGGCGGGGCCCCAGCCCCGCGGCGTCTTGCGGCTCGCACCACTATTGAACCGGCCGGCACTCGGCGGTAGGATGTGCCCGCGCGTTTGAGGTTTCGCGACTTTTCATTCTTCGGGAGGGTCGAGTCATGGGGAGCAGAGGATGGCGGTTTCTGATGATTGGCGGAGCGCTCGTGATGCTGGCCGGCTGCGCATCGGGCGACGAGTGGCGGACGTGGCGGGAGCACCCCACGCACTACGCGTCGGGTGACCACGGGTTCTTCTCACTTCGCAACCGCGAAGGCAAGACGGCCAAGGTCACGCGTGGAGACATCGCGCTCGCGCGGGACGAGGGTTGGTGGGGTAAGCCCATCACCGTGAGCTCGGAGCAGATCCTCGAGCGGTGATGCCGAGTTGACAAGGTCGGTGGCGTGGCGTGACGCCCCGCCACCGACCACAGCCCGCCTTATCGCCCAACTGCTTGCCCGCGCACGGATGCCGGTCTGGCATCCGGGATGCAGAGGTCGGCCTTCATGAAGACACAGCGAATCGCCTCCATTCTGGCCGTGGTGCTGGGGCTGACCGCCGTCGCCCACGCCGCCTCCCCGTCGAACGACCGCATCCTCGCGCTCGACCGCTACACTTCCGACAAGGGACGGACGCTGGCGGCCACGTACGGCGCGACGCTCAAGCAGATCAACACCTCGATCTACCATTGCATGCCGTGGCTCGAAGTACCCAAAGAGGGCATCGGGTTTTACAAGCCACGCGACGCCTCGCGCGACGACCGCTACCTCGCGCTGCGTGTCTACATCGAGCAGGAGCCGTCCACGCAGTTCACCGCGATGCCGATCGAGCAGCGCGCCTCGTCCATGTTCTCGCGCTACGTCGGCCCGCTGGTGCGCCGCATGTCCGGCAACGGCGCGATGCTCACCGATTCCTCGCTCGACGGCTTCACCGTCATCCTGGAGTGGCTCAAGGAGATGCCGCTCTCAGGTGGCCGCCCGGTGCACGAGACGATCGCCGTGTTCCTCGACAAGGAGACGGCGGTCGAGTACCTGCAGGGTATGGTGAAGGCGCCCGACCTCGCCGAGCGCGCGCGGGTGTACGGCTGGGACGGTGAGACGCCGCTCGGCCGCCTGCGCCTGGCCTCGTGGGACGACAACTTCGTCTCGACTTACAAGGTCGCGAACTACCAGCTCGAACCCGGCGTCAGCTGCCAGTAACCCTCGATGTCAGGCGGGGGGACCGACGCGGTCCCCCGCCTGACAGCCTTGCGCAGCAAGCCTCGTAGACCGACGAATGCAATCGCCCGCCACGGCACGCGTGCGAGCGGAAACCAGCGCACCTCGGAGACGTCGTCGGCCGCGCGCATCTTGGTGGACGTCGGCGTGACGCGATATGCGGCGGCGAGCACCACGAAGCCGCCGGGCCCGTAGCGGTCCGTGGCGAATCCGACGAACCGCGCCCGCCGCACCCCCACGCCGATCTCCTCACGCAGCTCACGGCGCAGCGCCTGCTCCGGTGTCTCGCCGCTCTCGAGAAAGCCGCCCGGCGCATCCCATGTCCCCGCGTACGGCGGCCGCCCGCGACGCGCGAGCAGCAGGCGACCTCGGCGCACGATGACCGCGACGACGGCGGGCACCGGGTTGGCGTAGTACGTCCAACCGCAGCGCGGACAGCGCCGGCGCCATCGCCCCTCGGCGCGCACGCGTCGCAGCCGCGCGCCGCACGCCAGGCAGAAGCGCGGCGTCACGCGGGGCGCGCGCGTCGGGCCGGCGCGCCACCGGATGTCAGCGCGGCGCCGACAGTGGCCGCGATCGCGAACAGCGCGCGTGACGCCTCGCACCCCGGCGCGGCGGCCACCAGCGGCTCGCCGAGGTCGGTCGACGCGGTGAGCGCCGGATCGAACGGAACCGATCCGAGGAAGGGGATGCCCGCGTCACGCGCGAGGTCGGCACCCGAGGGGCCGGGAAAGAGGCCCGTCATGTTCTCGACCAGGCCCAGCACGGGCGCGTTCGCCTGGGCGGCGATCGTGATCGACTTGCGAACGACGAGGTGCGCGACGTCGGACGGGATCGTGACCACGATCGTGCCCGACAGCACGGGCAGCAGCGACGCCACGGTGATGAGGCGGTCGGTGCCCGGCGGCAGATCGAGCAGGAGGACGTCGAGCGCGCCCCACGCCGTGTCCGTGAGGAACTCGCGCAGCGCGTTGGCTTCCATCGCGCCACGCCACGTGTGCGACTCCGCCTGCGTGGGCGCCTCCCATACGAGCGGCGCGTCGTCGGAGGGCAGCAGCAGGTCCATGGACATCACGCGCACACCGAGCGCGCCCTCGGGTGGGGCGACCCCCTCGGCGCCGAGCACGAGTCGCCGACCCCGCACGCCGAGCATGGTGGCCATCGTCGGGCCATTGAGGTCGGCGTCGAGCACACCCACGCGCCGGCCTTCGAGCGCCCAGCACGCGGCGAGATTGGCAGTCAGCGACGACTTGCCAACCCCGCCCTTGCCCGAGACGACGGCGACCACCGCGCGCACCTCGGCCAGCCGTGCGCGCATGCGTGCGTGCTGTTCGCTGACCTGTCCCGCGATGTTGGAGCCGCCGTCACCGGCGATGTCCCGGTAGCGCTTGGGCATGACTAGGCGACCGGCTTCTGGTCGGCGCTCCAGGCGGCGACGGCCACGAAGAGCATGGCGGCGACGGTGACGAGAAAGAAGACCGCCGCGCCGGCGCGGAAGGTGATTTCGCCGCCCCACGGCGCGGCGACCGACGCCGTCTCCGGCCGCAGGACCACACGCAGCACGTGCCACGCGCGCAGCGCCATCAGGAGGGTCAGAATCCGCGCGAAGTCGCGGCGACCGAGCACCCAGCGCTCGAACCACGGGCGCGGTCGCCGCAGCAGATACGGAATGGCGATGACGAAGACGAGACCGAGCAGGATCCAGCTCACGCCCGCCGTGGCGATCGCGCCGCGCACGCCGATGCCGTGCAGGGCGAGGTACACACCGCCGATCCAGTACACGATGCCGTAGACGAGATAGGCCAGCGCCGCATCGCGGAACCGATCGCCCGGATCGAACGGCGGCCGTTCGGGAATCATCGTGGGCTACGCCTGCGGCCTGAAGCGCCCGCCCCACGTCGCGCGCACGTCGGCGAGCAGCGCCGGCGTGATCACGTCAGCACCTCGTGAGCGCGCATATGCTTCGACCGCCTTCACGACCATCCCGCGCGCGAACGACGGAATCGCGCCCAGTCGCTCGCGCGCCGCGGGCTCCCAGCGCAGCTCGTAATCGACCGGGAGCCCGAACGTGAGCGTCGCGGGCAGCTCGATCACCTGACCGCCGTACGCGCCGGGCTGGTAGGCGCAGGCAGGATCCTCGGCAAGGTAGTCGCCGTAGGTGGCGTAGGCGCGGCACCGACAGCCGCCGCAGACCCGCGAAAATTCGCAGGCGCCGCACCGGCCGCCCAGCGTCGGTTCGCGCAGGTCGTTGAAGACCGGCGCCGACCGCCAGAGGTCGGCGAAGCTCGTCGCGCGCAGATTGCCGGCGCTCACCGGCATGTACGGGCACGGCGTGACGTCGCCCTCGGGCGTGATGCGACAGTAGTACTTACCCGCCGGGCATGAGCCGTGCGCGTAGTTCTTCAGCAGCGGCGAGGACGGATTGAGCTGCCAGAGGATGCGGCGAAAGTGCGGCGCGCACTTGGCACGGATCAGCAGACCCTCGGCGCGGCCGATCGGCGTGGACCACGGATCCTCGAAGCTCTCGGCCTGCGGCGCCTCGGTCCGGCCGAGCAGCCGCCGCACGAACGAGGGCGGACCGTGGCCCGCGCCCTGCGTCTTCGCGAGGAACGTCAGGATCTCCTCGTAGGCGGCGGCGTCGATGTCGGTGAGGTCGCGCCCGCGCCCGGTCCGCACGAGGAAGAAGAAGTTGAGGACCTTGGCGCCGAGCTGGCGCGCGAGGTCGATCATCGCGGGGACGTCGCGCACGTTCCAGTCGGTCACCGACATGTGCAGCGAGAAGTCGAGTCCCTCGTCGCTCAGCACTCGCGTCGCACGCACCGCGGCGTCCCACGCGCCGGGCAGGCGGCGAAACGCGTCGTGCTTCACGCGGTCGGTCGAGTCGAGGCTGATGGACGCGCCGAGCACGCCGTGCTCGCGCATCAGCCGTGCCTCGCGCTCACGCAGCAGGACGCCGTTGGTGCCGAACACCGTCGTGAACTTCTTGTCCGCCGCGCACGCCGCGAGGTCCCAGATGTCACGCCGCAGGAGCGGCTCGCCTCCGGTGAGGATCAGGAACACGTTGGGATTGACCGCGGCGATCTCGTCCATCACCCGCCGGCACTCCGCCGTGCTCAGCTCGCCACGCGTGTCCGCCCCCGCGTGCGCCGACATATAACAATGCGCGCACTCCAGATTGCACCGCTGCGTGAGATTCCACGACACCGAGTACGCCGTATACGGACTTGCAGCAGCACTCATCGACGGAGTTGCCGAGGCCCCGTGCTGGCTGAGAGCGGGTGCCGGGGCGCGGGCCGGGGCCCCGTGAGACCCGTGCTTCGGGTAATGCGTCGGACCCGGCTAGGAATCGGTGCACCAAGACAGGCGCCCACGCATTGTCGATTTGCGTGGTCGAACGGAACCCCGGCCCGCGCCCCGGCGCCCGCCCTCAGCCATCGCTAACGAGGCTTCTTGTTCGAGACGTATCCCGCAATAACCTCGTTCATCGTCTCGCGCGCGTGCCCGATCCCCTCTTCGCAGACGGCCAGATCGATCGTGCTCACGCCCTTGGCGGTCGCGACCTTCTCGACTTCTTCGCGCGTCATGTCCCGCATGAACCCCGCGGGCACACGGTTGAGCCGCGCGGTGGCGTCCTCCGTCCACGTGAAGGCGCCCGCCGCGGTGGCCTCCGCCACAGGCGCCTGCGCGGGCTCGAATTTCGTCCGCGCCAGCAGCGTGTCCCAGCCGGCGCCGAGCTTGTCACGGCCGACCGTCTCCTCGATCATCGGCAGCGCGAGCTGACAGGTGATGACCGGGATCTTTCGGCTGCGCGCGTATTTCTCGACCCGCGCCTTCGCGCGGCGCCGCAGATAGGCGTCGCCGACTTCGCGCAGCGCGTCGCGAGCGTCGGCCGACCACTTGACCTGTACGCCGGGCAGCGCTTCCTCGGTCTCGACGCCGCCCTCCTGCGCCGCGATGGCCTCGACGACGTCTCGGCTGATGACCTGGAACTTTTCCGGCGTCGCCTTGCAGACGGGACACGTGACCACGGCGTTGGGTCCCTTGACGGTATACCCGCAGATCGAGCAGATGGCCGTGGCCGGCTGCGACTCCGCGCGCAGCTTGGCGACCGCCAGATCCTCGGCCATGATCTGCATCCGCTCCGCCATGCGGGTCGGCATGAAGATGGCCATCGCCTCGTCGATCACCTTGTTGGTGATGACCGTGTGCCCCTGCTCGATCGCGTAGCGGAGCAGCGCCGTGCGCGCGACGCCCTTCACCTGAGGCGGCACACGCTCCATGCGGGCCTCGGCCTCCTCCGTCCACGAGATGATCTCTTCCGCCTTCACGTCGAGCGGCGGATAGAAGCGGCCACCTGTGAGGAGCACGTTGCACGGCGCCAGGCGCAGCAGATTGTCGGTGTTGGAGCCGAGGTCTTTCTCGGTCTCATCGGAGTGCACGCCCACACGCCCGAGGATCAGCAGCCACGGCTGCTCCTTGCGCACGAACGTGAGGACCTTCTCGAAGCACTTACCGTCGAGCAGCGTGATGCCGAGATCCACCCCGTCGTCGGCCGCCAGCTTGCGGGCGATCTCGAGATGCGACTGATAGATCTTGGCTAATCCAGTATCGATGATCTCCTCGTGCAACTGTTCTTGTTCTTTGAATCGAAAGATTTTCGAAGCTTTTTCGTTCAGCACGCCGACGATGCCGTTGAACATCGCGTAGTGCAGGTATGGGTCGTAGACGGCGATCGCGTGCACGGGCCGGCCGAGCGCCTTCGACAGCGCCAGCCCGATCTTGAGGCCGTGGAAGGACTGCGGCGAGCCGTCGAGACCGACGACGATGGCGCCCTGGCCGTCGTCGACCGCATTGGGATTGCGCACGACGAGCGTGTCGCGCTCGACGCGGCGCACGAAGCGCTCGGTGACCGAGCCGAGCTGGCTGTCCCTCACCGCGCCCATGCCGAGCGCGCCCATGACCACGAGATCGTAGTCGGAGGCCAGCGTGTCCTCGATGAGCGCCTTGTAGTGCTTGCCGTCCATCATCTTCGCGGTGAAGGCCAGGCCCGCGGCCTCGGCCCTGCTCCGCATCACGTCGAGATACGACTCGGAGATCAGCTGCAGGCCCATGGCGATGAGCGAGTCGTGGATCTTTCGCTGACGCTCGAGCTCGTTCTCGTCCTTGTATTCGTCGGGGAGCGTGTACTCCATCTGCTTGAACCGATAGTCGTGCAGCCGCGCGGCGTAGACGTGGGAGCCCGTGAGACGCGCGCCGAAGGCTCGGCCGAGCTCGACCGCGAGGTCGATCGCGCGATTGCTGTGCTCCGAGTTGTCGACCGGCACATAGACGTGCTTGTACATGCGCTCCCCCGTTTACTTGAGTTCGAACTCGAGCGTGGCGCTGCCTGGCATCCTCAGAGATTGGGATTGAGGCCGTACTCGACGGCCAGCCAGAGGCTGCGACTGTAGCGGAAGAACCACAACGGAAACAGGACGCAGAACGGCAGCCAGATCGCGAGCTGGGCCGCCGTCGTCAGATCGGTGCGCGCCCAGAGCAGAAAATAGCCGCCCACCGCCACCAGCGTCGTGACCGCGTAGTTGACGTAGATGGCGCCCACCCAGTAGCCCTGCGCGCGCTCGAACTCGAGATCGCACACCGCACAGACCTCGTTCATCGTGAACCAGCCGCGATAGAGCGGCGCGCGGCCGCAGCGCGGACAGCGCAGCCGCAGGCCGCGGCCGATGCCCGTCGTCACCCGCCGCAGCGCCTCGGCCACCGCGCGCCCCGCCCACGAGCCGGTGGCTCAGTGCTTCGCCGCCGCGGGGGCGGCGAGTTTCTTTTCGTCGGAGGTCTTCTTGGCGACGGCCAGGCCGTCCGGCAGCAGGACGAAGACGAGCAGCGTCGCGATCACCAGCGGCGTGACCGCGATCAGTCCGAGCGTGCGCGTCTCGAGCTTGAGGTGCATGAAGTACATCGCCACCAGCGCGGCCTTCCACACCGCGAACACGCAGAGCAGGACGGCGATGATGACCTTCGGAATCGGCAAGAAGATCACCGCCAGCTCGATCGCGGTGAGGATCGCGAGGTAGTAGAAGATCGCCATGTAGTTGGGATGCTTGTGTTCGGCCATGGTCCCGTCCCCTAGAGGAGATACATGAAGGTGAACACCATGATCCACACCAGGTCGACGAAGTGCCAGTACAGCCCGGTGATCTCGACGAAGTTGTACGAGTCCATCGCCCGCGGCCGCCGCGACACCACGCCGATGGTGGCCAACAAGTAGATCACGCCCGCGGTCACGTGCAGGCCGTGGAAGCCGGTGACGAGGAAGAACGACGTCCCGAACAGCGAGGCGCCCCACGGGTTGCCGTTGATGTGCAAACCGCGATGGATCAGGTGCGTCCACTCGTACGCCTGCAGGCTCACGAAGATCGCGCCGCCGATGGCCGTGAGCAGCAGGAACATCTTGGCGCGGTTCCGGTCATCGCGGCTCAGCCACTCGAGCGCCTTCACCATCGTCACGCTCGAGCAGATCAGCAGAAACGTCATGATCGCGGTGAGGTTGATGCCGAGCACCTCGTAGGGATTCGGCCAGTCCGCGCTCGTCCCCCGCATCGCGCCGTAGCCGGCCAGCAGCGTGCCGAAGCCGACGGCGTCGCCGGCGAGAAAGATCCACATGCCGAGCTTGCCCCACGATTCCGGTGTGAGGGGGGACTCGGCGGGTTCTACCACCGCCGCCCCGTGCGCGGTCGCAGCAGTCATGTCGTCTCCGTGTGAGTGCGAGGTGAAGGATCGCCGGGCGCGACGCGCCGCCAGGGAGCACTCCGAGCGGCATGCAGCAACGCCGCGGCGCGGGCGGCAGCGTCGCGCGGCCGCCAGCCGAGCTGCCACGCGAACGCCGCAATGATCCCAGCCGCCACGACGAACGGCATCAAGATGAGGCCGATATAGGGCCACGTGTAGGCGCGATCGCCGAAGGCGGAGCCGATGCAGACGGCGCATGCCGCCGCCCGGCCCGGCGCCAGCGCCATGACGAGCGCGGCCAGCGCCGACGTCCCGATCCGCACGGCCGTCCTCATATTCGCGGTCCTCATATTCACCGTCCTCATATCAGGTACACCGTGAAGTACAGCACGGGCCACACGCCGACCACGAAGTGCCAGAACATCGCGCACGCCTGCGCCGGGGCGCTGCGAGCGTCGCGCAGCCGGCCGCGTGCCACGAGTGCCGTCGTCACGAGGAGCCAGACGAGCGCGGCCAGCACGTGCAGGCCGTGGAAGCCGATCAGCGCGAAAAAGGTCGTGCCGTAGACGCCGGAAGCGAGGCTGAGGCCATAGCCGATCAGACGGGTCCACTCGTAGCCCTGGACCACGAGGAACAAGGCGCCCAGCGCGGCGGTCGCGCGAAGCCAGCGGCCGTGACCCGCGTGATCACGACGGCGGCGCGCACGGCCCGCCGCCACCAGCGTCACGCTCGAGGCGAGCAGCACGAGCGTGTTCAGACCGGTCACCGCGATCGGCAGGCGCGGCTCGAGCGGCGGCGGCCACGCGGCCATGCCGAGACGCAGGACGAGCAGCGCGGAGATCAGCGCGCCGAAGAACATCGTCTCGGCGCCCATGATGAAGAGGACGGCGAGACGGAGGTTGTCCAGCCCGCGGCGTGGTCCGGGGTCACGGTCATCGCCGTCGCCGTCGCCGTAGTCCGGCGGCGCCGGCGGGATGCGGCCGTTGGTGCGGCGCTCGGACGGCGGCCGTGGCGGCGCCTGCAGCGTGCGGCTCATGGGCTCACCACCACCGGATCCCCGCGAGCAGCGTCGCAATGGCGAGCGCCGCGACGATGAAGAGGAGCACGCGCACAGTCTGCCGGTTGCGCGTCGGCAGCTCGCCGCGCGTGTTCATACCTTGTCCACCGCCAGCAGCGTCAGGAGCGCCGGCAGATAGAGCAGCGAGGCGAAGAGCACGCGCCGCGCGCCGTCCACCGACGGCGCCAGCACCTGCCGCACGCCGAGCATGACGAACCCCAGCCCCAGCGCGAGCGCGCCGACGAAGTACACCACACCCGCCAGGCCGATCAGCGTCGGGAGCAGGCTGACGCCGAGCAGCGCGAGGCAGCCGGTCACGATCTGACGCTCGGTGCTCGTGCCCTCGGGATCGATCACCGGCAGCAGCCGCACGCCCGCGCGCGCGTAGTCCTCGCGATAGAGCCGCGCGATCGCCAGCGTGTGCGGCAGCTGCCACAGGAACAGGATGCCGAAGAGGATCCACGCGCCAGCGCCCGCGTCGTCGCGCGCGGCGACCCAGCCGGTGACCGGCGGCAGCGCGCCGGGCACGGCCCCGATGATCGTGCACAGCGCCGTCCGGAGCTTCAGCGGCGTGTACGCGAACAGGTAGAGCACGAACGTCGCGAACGTCACGGCGGCCGGCGCCATGCCGACGAACGCCGCAAGGTAGACGATGCCGAGCGCGGTGATGGCGCCGCCGAATGTGAGCGCCTCCAGCGGCATGAGACGCCCGTCTGGCAACGGCCGTGTGCGAGTGCGCTCCATGCGCGCGTCCACGTCGCGCTCCCAGTACTGGTTCAGCGCGAGCGTGCCGCCTGCGGCGAGCACGGTGCCGATCGCGAGGTGCAGCAACCGCGTCCAATCCGGCGCGCCCGTGAGGCCGACGTAGTAGCCAACGAGCGTGGTGACGACGATCATCAGCACCACGCGCGGCTTGGTCAGGGTCACGAGATCGCCGAGCAGGCGGCGACGATCGCGGACGAGGGGAGCG
>QHSO01000172.1 GCA_003220475.1 Candidatus Rokuibacteriota bacterium
CGCGGTCATCCTCGGCCGGCACGTGCTGCCGCACTTGCTGTCGCCGGTCATCGTGGCGTTCAGCCTCGACGTCGGCGCCAAGATCCTCGCCACGGCCGGTCTATCGTTTCTCGGCCTCGGCACGCAGCCGCCGACCGCGGACTGGGGAAGCATGCTCGCCACTGGCCGGCAGTTCGTGATCCTCAGCCCGCACGTCGTGCTGCTGCCCGGTCTCGCGATCTTCGTCATCGTGCTCGCGCTGAACCTCGTGGGCGACGCGCTCCGCGACCTGCTCGATCCGCGCGTGGGGTAGTGCGAGCCGTAGGACGTCGCGGGGCTGGGGCCCCGCCGTCCGAGGCGAGCCTATGAATGGTATCGTAGCGGCACCATGAACATCTTCAAGGCGATGGCGGTGAAGGACGTCGCGGAAGTCACGCGCACGATCCCCGTGATCGATTTCGGCCCCGCGTTTCGCGCCGAGTCCGGCGGACTGGACGCGGTCGCCGCGCAGGTCCGCGACGCGTGCGAGCGCATCGGCTTCTTCTACCTCGCGGGCCACGGCGTGTCGCCGCGGATCGTGCAGGCGGCGTTCGAGGCCTCGCGCGAGTTCCACGCGCTGCCGCTCGAGGAGAAGCTGTCGCTGAAGCTCAACGACAGCAACATCGGCTACCTGCCGGTGAATCAGAGCATGCAGCGCGCCTCCACGGTGCACAAGGCCACGCGGCCCAACTTCAACGAGAGCTTCTTCATCAGCCACGAGCGCGCGGCCGACCATCCCGACGTCGTCGCCGGCACCCCGCTACGCGGCCGCAACCGTTGGCCGGCGGGGCACGCGGGCATGCGAGCGATGATGGTGGCGTACTTCAAGACGATGGAGGCGCTCGGCGAGCGCATGCTGCCCGTGCTCGCGCGCTCGCTCGGTCTGCCGGCGGGGTTCTTCGCGCCCTACTTCGCGAACGAGGCGCATATCAATCTGCGCTTCCTGCACTATCCCCATCAAGATTCCGACGATGCGGAGCAGTTCGGTCAGGGCCCGCACACCGACAACTCGTTCATCACCATGCTCGCGCGCGAGGACGTGCCGGGCCTGGCCGTGCGGCTGCCGAGCGGCGACTGGCTGGCGCCGCCGGTGATCGAGGGAACGTTCCTGGTCAACCTCGGCAACGTCATGAAGCGCTGGTCGAACGATCGCTTTCTCTCGACGCCGCACGGCGTGCTGAACGACTCGGGGCGTGACCGGTACTCGATCGCGTTCTTCTACAGCCCCACTCCCGACGCGCGCATCGAAGTGCTGCCGACGTGCACCGGCCCCGACGATCCGCCGCACTACGAGCCCGCGGTGTACCGCGACCTGATCTTGCAGTTTTACAACGCGAACTACTTCCACCGTCCGGGCTATACCGGTTGAACGTGGGGGCCCCGACATGGCCCCCACACCCCCCAGCGTTCGGAGCGCCCCGGCGTAACCGTAGCGCTCCTCTGTACTACTTCCCGAACCACTCCCGCAGCGGCTTGACCACGGCGCCGGCCTTCACGAGACCGTCGCGCACGGCGGCCACGATCTTCTGATCGGCGGCCTTGGCCGGATCGGAGACGAGGGCGTCCTTGCCGAGCTTGCGCGAGACCAGCTGGCCGTCGTCCGCGTAAACGCGATCGGCGAAGCCCTCGGCGGCGACGCGGCAGCCCTTCACCTTGCGGGCCTCGGCGTCGTACTTGGTCATCGCCATCGTCATGAGGATCAGGTTCGGATCGAGCTCGATGACCTGCTCGGCGGAGGCGCGGCCGAGCGGCAGGTTCTCCTCGAACATGTGGTACTGGATGCCGTGCGCCTTCACGTGCTGCAGGGTCGTGCCCGCCGCGCGCGCGAAGGCCGCGAGCGCGCCCACCTGATAGCGATGGATATCCTTGATCTCTTGCGGCGTGACTTCCATGCGACGCCGTCCGAAGCCCATGAGATCGGGCAGGCCGGGATGCGCGCCCACGGCCACGCCGTGCTGCACGGCGAGCTCGACGCTCTTGCGCATCACGTGCGGATCGCCGCCGTGAAAGCCGCAGGCGATGTTGGCCGACGTGATGTTCGGCATGATTTCTTCGTCGGCTCCGAGCGTCCAGCGTCCGTAGCTCTCGCCCATGTCGCAGTTGATGTCGATGTGCACGCTCATGAGTGGGCCGCCTCCTGACGATGCGTTGGTCAAGGGGAGTATACTGCGCCGCCAGAGGAGGGACCATCATGGGAGCGAAGGCCGACGCATTGGCGAAGCAGTTCGAGGCGAAAGTCCAGGAGGCGACGAGCGTGCTCGAAAAGCTCAGCGACGCCGATTGGAAGAAGGTGACCGCCGCCGAGAAGTGGCCGGTCGGCGTGACCGCGCACCACGTCGCGATGGGGCACGCCGGCATCGCGGGGCTCCTCAAGTCCGTCGCGTCCGGGCAGCACAAGGCGTCGATGACGATGGACGACCTGCACGCAATGAACGCTCTGCACGCGAAGGACTTCGCCAACGTGAGCAAGGCCGAGACCGTCGCCCTGCACAAGAAGAACGCCGCGGAGGCCGCTGCGGTGGTGCGCGGCTTCGACGACGCCGCGCTGGCGCGCTCGGCCGAGCTGCTCAAGGGCATGCCGCCGATGACCGCCGAGCAGGCGGTGTCCGGTGTTCTCATCAACCACATCGAGGATCATCTCGGCAGCATCCGGAAGACGGTGAGCGCCTAGCCGCGCGTGAACATCGGCGTCTTCGACCATCTCGATCGGCGCAACGTGGCCCTCGACGAGCACTACGCGAGCCGCCTCCGCCTGCTCGAGAAGTACGACGCGGCCGGCTTTCACGCGTATCACCTCGCCGAGCACCACGCCACGCCGCTCGGGATGGCGCCCGTCCCCGGCATCTTCCTCGCCGCCGCCACACAGCGCACGCAGCGGATCCGATTGGGTCCGTGCGTGTACTGTCTGCCGCTCTACGATCCGCTCTGCATCCGTTCGAGACCGAGGAGATCTATCGCGAGGCGCTCGAGGTGATTCTGGCCGGCCTCACGAACGATGTCCTCGAGCATCGCGGGCCGCGGTACACGTATCGCAAGGTGCCGATGGTGCTGCGGCCATTCCAGAAGCCGCATCCGCCGCTCTGGTACGGGCTCGGCCACGACCGCGGCGCCGAGTGGGCGGCCACCAACGGCGTGCACGTGCTCAGCAACCATCCGGCCGAGGGCGCCGTCGAGCTGTTCGCGCGCTACCGCGACGTCTGGCATCGCAAGCACGGGGCAGCGCCGATGCCGAGCCTGGGGATGACGCGACACGTGGTGGTCGCCGCGACCGACGCCGAGGCCGAAGCGATCGCGCGGCCGAATTACGCGATCTGGTACGCCAACCTCACCAAGCTCTGGCGCGACTTCGGCTCGACGCCGATCCGCTTCGCGCGCGACTTCGACGAGGCGCGCCAGCGCGGCCTGGCCGTGGCCGGCACCGCCGCGCGCGTGCGCGAGGAGCTCGAGCGGCAAGTCGCCGTCAGCACGTGTTCCTACCTGGTGGTGCGCCCGATCTTCGGTGACGTCACGGAGAGCCAGGCGGGCGAGTCGATCGATCGCTTCGCGAGCGAGGTGCTGCCGCACCTGAATGCGCTGAAGCCGGCGTCCTAGGTCGCTCGCGCCGTGGACCGCTCGCTCCGGGACGACATTCGCGTCATCGCGCTCATCGGCGGCGGCCACACCGTCAGCCACTTCCTGCAGCTCACGCTGCCGCCACTGTTTCCGGTGCTGCGCGTGGAGCTCGGCGTGTCGTGGGTGGCGCTCGGGTTGATCTCGAGCGTCTTCTATGCGGTCTCCGGCATCGCGCAGCCGGTCGCGGGCTTCCTGGTCGATCACTTCGGCGCGCGCCGCGTGCTGCTGTCGGGCATGGTCCTGTTCGCCGCCGCCATCGCCGCCACCGCGCTGGCCCCGACGTACTGGGCGCTGCTGCCGATCGCCGGGCTGGCCGGCCTGGGCAACAGCGTCTTCCACCCCGCGGATTATTCCATGCTGAACACTGCGGTCAGCGCGCGGCGCATCGCGCGCGCGTACAGCGTGCACCAGATCTCCGGCAACATCGGCTGGGTGCTCGCGCCGCTGCTGGTCGGCACCGTCACGCATGTGGCCGGCTGGCGCGTGGCGTTGCTGACGGCCGGCGGCGTGGCGCTGGCGGCGACGCTCGTGATCGCGTTACAGACGGCCGGGCTCGGCCCGCGGATGCCGCCGCTGGCGCGGGTCCATGGCGTCGGCCTTCGCGCGGATCTGCGGATGCTGATGGCGGTGCCGATCCTCATGGCCTTCGGCTACTTCGTGCTGCTGACGGCATCGACCAGCGGTATTCAGACGTTCGCGGTACCGGCGCTCGGCGCCATCTACCACGCGCCGCTCGTGCTGGCGACGGGCGCGCTGACGGTGTACCTCGTCGGCAACGCGTCCGGCGTCCTCACCGGTGGCTTCCTCGCCGACCGCGCGACACGCCATGACCTCGTCGCGGCCGGCGGCGTGCTCTGCGCGGCGGCGCTGACGACGCTGCTCGCCTCGGGCACACTGCCGCTGGGCGCGGTGAGTGCGGTGATGGCGCTCACCGGATTCTCGATGGGCGTCACCGCGCCGTCGCGCGACATGCTCGTGCGGGCCGCGACGCCGCGCGGCTCATCGGGCAAGGTCTTCGGTTTCGTTTACTCGGGCCTCGACGTCGGCTCCCTGATCGCACCGCCGGTCTACGGCTGGTTCCTCGATCGCGGCCAGCCGCGCGCGATGTTCGGCGTGATCGCCGCCGTGATGCTGGTGATGATCGCGACGGTCGTGCAGGTGCGCCGGCGGGTGACGCGCGCGCACCCGGCGCCTGCCGTGGGGGACTGACCTACTTCGCCAGCTCCATGCCTCTCGCCTTGATCACGCGCGCCGCGTCTGGCGTCAGCAGATACGTGATGAACGCGTGAGCAGACTCTGCTTGCGTGGCGTGGGCACCGACGCCAGCCATGAACACGAAGTCCGTCTTGTTCTGCAATTCGTCGGGTAGTGGTCCAACGAGCTCGATGCCGGGGACGCCAAGGACGACCATGGGCTGCACGATCGCGATTTCCGCGTCGCCCCGGGCGACGATCTCAGCGTATTCGCCGGCGGGCGTCAGCGTGGTCTTGGGCTTCATTTGCTCGCTGATGCCAAGCTGTTCGATGACGCGTGCGGCGTGGATCCCGGTCGCGCCGCCTTTGGTCGGGTCGGGGTACACGATCGACTTGGCGGCCAGCAACGACCGCTTGAGAGCCTCGGGGGAAGAGATATCGGGCTTGGGGGCGCCCGTGCGAACGGCGACGGCGACGAGCGACTGCGCGACACTCGCGGCGCTGCCGGCCGCGATTTTCCCGTCGGCGAGGAGCGGGTCGAATGCCGATCTCGGGAGGATCACCACGTCGAACGGCTCGGCGTCTCGAACGCGCTGTCCGATGAGACCGGCGGTGGCGTACACCGTGGTGATGCGGTGGCCGGTGCGGCGCTCGAAGTCGCGCGCGATATCGTCCAGCGCCGGTTTCATCGCGACGGCGCTGAGCACCTTGATCTCAGCGGCGCCGGCCACACCGGCGTGTGCGAGGAAGAGCAGCGTGGCCAACCCTGAGAGAAGCAGCGTCTTCATGATCGGCCCCCGCTGTCGCGTCATCTGGCGACGATGCGATTCTTCTGCGCGCCGAGCCTGGTGATCCCCATCTCGACGACGTCGCCCGGCTGCAGATAGCGCGGCGGCTTCATGCCGTGCGCGACGCCGGCGGGCGTGCCGGTCGAAATGAGATCGCCCGCACGCAGCGACATGAACTGGCTGACGTACGCCACGAGCGCGCGCACGGAAAAGATCATGTCCTTGGTGTGACCGCGCTGGCGCGCCTCGCCGTTGACCGTAGTCCACACCTCGAGCGATTGCGGATCGCCGACCTCGTCGGCCGTGACGAGCCACGGGCCGACGGGCGCGAACGTGTCGGCGCTCTTGCCCTTCGTCGTCGTGCCGCCGCGCTCCATCTGAAACGCGCGCTCGGACACGTCGTCCACGATCGTGTAGGCGGCGACGTGCTTCATCGCGTCTGTTTCGGAGACGTTGCGCGCATCGCGACCGATCACCGCGGCCAGCTCCACCTCGTAATCCAGCTTGCTGGCACCGGGCGGGCGCACGATGGGATCGTACGGGCCGTTGAGCGCGCTGTTGGCCTTGATGAACAGCGTCGGCTCGTCCGGTGCGGGGCGCCCGACCTCGCGTGCGTGGTCGCTGTAGTTCAGGCCGATGCAAACCATCTTGCCGATGGCCGCCAGCGGATACCCCAGCCGTGGATGGCCGCGGACGATCGGCAGCCGGTCGATCTTGGCGCCGCGCAGGCGCTTGAGCCCGGCGGGTGACAGCACGTCGGGGGTGATGTCCTTCACCACGCGCGAGAGATCGCGCAGCGCGCCCGCGGCGTCGATCACGCCCGGCTTCTCCGCGCCCGCGCGTCCGTAGCGGACGAGCTTCATGTCGCCACCGCCGGCCGTCGCAGGCCGACGCCCGTGGCCTGCTCGAACGCGTGTGCGAGCTCCAGCACGCCCCAGTCGTTCTGGTGTCGTCCGACGATCTGCAGACCGACCGGAAGCCCGTCGGGCGTGAAGCCGCCCGGCACGGCGATGGCCGGCAGGCCGGTGACCGTGATGTCCGAGCACGAGCGCATCCAGTCGATGTAGGTCGGCAGGGCCGCGCCCTCGATCTCGGTGACGTATGGTTGCGCGACGTCGAACGGTGGCACCTGCGTGGTCGGCAGCAGCAGGAACTCGTAGCGCTCCATGAACTCGCGCACGCGATGGTAGAGCGCCGTGCGCTTGACCTCCGCGTCGGCCAGCTCACGCGCGGTGAGCTTGAGGCCCTGCTCGGTATTCCAGATCACCGTGTCCTTGATCTGGTGACGATGCTCGGCCAGCATCGGACCGTAGCGCGTCGCGAACGCGAAGGCCCGCAACGCCTGGAAGATCTCGCGGGCGTCGCGCATGTCCGGCTGCGTGTCGTCGACGGCGCAGCCCAGGTTCTCGAAGACTTTTCGCTGCGGCTCGAGCGCCGCCGTCACCCGTCGATCGATCGGGAGACCGCCGAGGTCGCGGCTCCAGGCGACCCGCACGCCGCGGAAGTCACGCGCGAGCGGCCGGCGGAAGCCATCGCCGGGCTCCGCGATCGCAATCGGCGAACGGGCATCGGGTCCGGCAATGGCGCTCAGCATCAGCGCCGCATCGGCGACGGTGCGCGCCATCGGTCCCTGCACGCTCAGCGTCGACCACGCCAGCTCGCGCGGCCACACGGGCACGCGCCCGGGCGAGGTGCGGAAGCCGACGATATTGCAGAACGCCGCGGGATTGCGCAGCGAGCCGCCGGTGTCGCTGCCGTCGGCGATCGGCACCATGCCGCACGCGAGCGCGACGGCGGCGCCGCCGGAGGAGCCGCCGCACGTCTTCGTCGGATCGTAGGGGTTCAGCGTTCGACCGAACACCTCGTTGAACGTCTGCGAGCCGGCGCCGAACTCCGGCGTGTTCGTCTTGCCCACGGTGACGGCCCCCGCGGCGCGCAGCCGCTCGATGATCAGCCCGTCGACGGTGGGGACGTGATCGCGATAGATCGGCGATCCCCACGTCGTGCGGATGCCCCTGGTCGGGACGAGATCCTTGTGCGCGATCGGCAGCCCGAACAGCGGGCCCGGCCGTTCGCCGCGCGCGAGTCGCGCGTCCTTGTCCCTGGCGTCGTCGAGCGCGCGCTCGGCCGTGAGCGTGACGATTGCGTTGACCTTCGGGTTGACGCGCTCGATCTGCGCGAGATGCGCGCGCACGACTTCGGTGACGGAGACGTCGCGCCGGCGGATGCGTTCCGCCAGCTCGACCGCGGTCAGAAAACAGAGATCACTCATGGCGCCCGACGTTACGCCCGGCCCGACGTCGAGGTCAACCGCCGCTCAAACCGTGGGCGATCGCGCCGATGCTGCCCATTCGGCCGGCGCGTGGGCGCTCGTGTCCGCCGCTCGTCATTCGAGCGCCAGGGCTCGTAAGTCGCCATCGCACAAGCGACGCGCGGGCGCCGAGGCGGCTGTGGCACGACGTGTGCTATGTCACGCGACGGGCGGTCCTCGCGTCGGCCGCCCATGCAGAGCGCCGTGGTTTTCGTCACGGCGCTTTTCTGCGTCGCTCGGCGCGCTGAGGGAAAACGAGGAGGATGTGGTGAACGACATTCTGGCCCTGCTCTTCGGCACGGCGCCGGTCATGCTGGCGCTGGTGTGGCGAAACGCGATCGACCGGCGGCGCGACGATGCCGACACGGTGACGGCGACGGCGCGCGCGGCGATCGCCAAAGCGCTCGGCGGCGAGTCGCTCGTCGCCGTGAGAACGGATCCGCCCACGCCCTGGTCGCACGGGCGCGTGCACCTCACGGCGCCCGACGGGTACTGGCTGCTCGTCGACGAAGCGTGTCTGGACGTCGCGCAGCGGCTGCCGCTCGCGTACGACCTGGTGATCCATGGCTGCTGAGCCGGGCACGCGACTGATGCGACGCATGTTGATCGGGTTGTTCGAGGGCGACGAGCCGTCCGGCCTGGCGCAGCTGACCCGGCTCATCGGCCTGGCGCGGCTGCAGGGCGCCGCCGTGCGCGTCGCATACTTCCATTCGATCCCGCGCGACCGGACCGATCGCCACGATCGCGTCATCGCCGACCGCTACCGCGAGATGGTTCGCATCGAGGAGGCGATGCGCGAGGACGTCGCACGCTTGCTGCGTGCCGCCGGTCGCCCGCCGGTGGAGGTGGTCGTTCGATTCGGCGCGCCCGTCGCCGAGGTCGAGCGTGAGGTGGAGACATTCGCCGCGGACGCGGTCGCCTTCGCGCCGGGCGGCTCGCTGAAGGCGCGGTGGCGCACGTGGCGCATCCGCCAGCGGTTCGCCAGCGCGTGTGGCGTGCGCTTGCTGGTGCTCGAAGGCCCGGCCGGCGCGCGCCGCGCCACCGAAGTGGCGATGCGTCCCGCTTGACGCGCCCCGTACGGCCGCCGCATTCTCTCGTCGGCGGTTCCTCGCCGACGAGAGGAGCGGGGCTGCGTGTGGTGATCGTCTGATGCTGCGCATGGCGGCGCCGCTGACCGTGGTCATGGCGGCGTTCGCGCTGTTCGCCGCTGTCTTCCTCCTCATGGCGCTGGTCGCCGTCCGCCGGCGACGGGTGATCGGCACTGCCATGGCCTTGCTGCTCGGCCTCCTCTGCCTGACGTTGGCGGCGCTCGCGGGATCGGTCAGTCTCGCCACGCTCGGCTATCGGGCGCTCACGCGCGAAGTCGTCGCGGCCACCATCTCGACGCGCGTGACGGGGCCACAGCAATTCACTGCCACGTTCACCTTCGCCGACGGCCGTCGCCGCACGTTCGAGCTCACGGGCGACGCGATCTACGTGGATGCGCTCGTCGTCAAGTGGCACTCCTGGGCGAACATCCTCGGGCTGCACACGGCCTACCAGCTCGACCGCGTCGGCGGTCGTTACGATCGGCTGGAGGACGAGCAGACGCGACCGCGCCGCATCTATCCGCTCTCGGCGCCGAATCCCGTCGACATGTTCCAGCTGGCTCGGTTCCTCGCGCGCTTTGGTCCAGTGGTCGATGCCGAGTACGGCTCGGCGACGTTCGTATCGGCGCGCCAGCCGGCCGAGCTCGAGCTGCGTGTCTCCACCTCGGGGCTGCTGTTTCGCCGGCGCGAAGCGGCCGGAGGATCACGGTGACATGGCACGGACGGCGGGCCGCGCTGGTCTTCATCTTCGTCACCGTGCTGCTCGATATGCTTGCGCTCGGTCTCATCATGCCCGTGCTCGCGCCGCTCGTCGTGACGTTCGTCGGCGGCGACACCGCGCGGGCGGCCGAGCTCTACGGGCTGGCGTTCACGCTGTTCGCGGCCATGCAGTTCGTGGCGTCGCCCGTGCTCGGCGCGCTCTCCGACCGCTTTGGCCGCCGTCCGATCGTCCTGCTGTCGAACGTCGGGCTCGGCCTCGACTACATCGTCATGGCGCTCGCGCCGAACGTCGTCTGGCTCCTGGTTGGGCGCGTGTTGTCCGGGCTCACCTCCGCGAGCATCACGGCCGCGGGTGCCTACGTCGCCGACGTCACCGAGGAGCGCGAGCCAAGGCGGTCGGCCTGGCGCTGGCCGGTGTCGGTGTGGG
>QHSO01000173.1 GCA_003220475.1 Candidatus Rokuibacteriota bacterium
CGTTGCCGAGATGGCGCCCCAAAGTGGCCAGCGGCTGGCGCAGCTTGGCGACATCGCCGCCGAGCCGCGCGAGATCTTCCTGGATCCGGCGCGCGTTCGCCTCGATGCGCAGCCCCTTCAGGCCGAGCACGATCACCTGCAGGTACGCAAAAATGCTGTTGGGCGAGACGGGCACCACGCGGCGCGAGAGCGCGTAGGCGGCGATCGGCTCCTCGCCGCTGTCCTCCGGTCGCACGGCGATCTCGTAGTACACGTTCTCCGCGGGCACGTACATCAGCGCGAAGTCGTACGTGCCCTCGTCGGGAAGGATGTACTTCTTGGCGATCTCGTCCACACGCGCCTTCACGTCGCGCCCGAACGCCTTGCGGTGCTGCCGGCGCTGCGCCTCGTCGGCCTCGCCCAGCATGCGGCGGAAGTTCTCGAGCGGAAACTTGGCGTCGATGGGCACGATGCGCTCGCCGATGCGGATGGCCGCGTCCACTTTTTCGCCGGAGCGGAACGCGTGCTGCGTGACCCAATGCTCGCGCGGCAACATCTCGTCCAGCAGGCGCTCGAGCAGCGTCTCGCCGAGACCGCCGCGCACCTTCGGCGATTTCAGCACCTGTTCGAGCCCCTGGATCTCGCGGCCGATCTCGGCCACGCGCCGCGTGGCCTCCTGCAGCGTGCCGAGGCTGCCCTGCACGTCGCCGACGACCTTGGTCGCGGCGTCGAGACGTTCCCCGATGCTGCTCTGCCCCGCCTGGATGAGCTTCATTCCCTGCTCGAGCTGGCGTGTCACCTCCGTGGTGAGCGAGGCGACCTCGCGCCGTAACCGCTCCTGATCCTCGCGTCCTTCGCGGCGCACGCCGTCGATCTCCTGCTTCAGAAGCGGCAGAGCGGGGTCCGACGCCGGCGGCCGCGTGCGCAGCTCGGCCAGCTCGCGACGCGTTCCGAACAGCGTCCACGCAACGACCGTCAGCACGACCAGCAGCGCCCCGAACAGGATTCCCGCGATCTCCGTCACCGACGCCTCCGGCGTGCCTCGCCGCGTTTCCAGTGCCGACAGACCTCGCGCAGGCCGCATGGCGGACACACGACGGCATCGCGGCGGTCGAGGCAGTCGCCCGCCATGCGCGTGTGACAGAGCGCGAAGTCGTATTTGACAGGGTCACCCGGGTCGAGCGCGGCCAGCCGCGCCGTGATCTCCTCCGCCATCTTCCACGTTCGCGAGCGCCGGCGTGTGAGACCGATGGCCCGGCTCATGTTCTCGACGTGCGTATCCACCGGCATGATCAAGCGCGACGGCGCGATGCCGGTCCAGAGCCCGAAGTCCGGCGGCTCGCGCCGCACCATCCAGCGCAGGAAGAGCAGCAGGCGCTTGCACGGTCCGCCGGCCGACGGCAGCGGAAACAGGTGGCGGTAGCCGCGTGAGCGGCGCCCCCGCGGAAACACCTCGCGCAGGTCCGCGTCCAGAAACGCGCGGGCGAAGCGCTCCAGCGCGGGAGCGAGGGCGCCGCGTGGATCGGCGTCGCCCGCGAGGAAGCACTTCTCGAGCGTGCCATGCCGCGCGAGCGCGTCCCGCGCGGCGACGCAGAACGCGACGAGATCCCGCGGCCGATTGAAGCGGTAGATGAAGGCCGCGAAGCGCGCGCCGTCCCGCGCGACGGCGAAGTCGCGCACGAAGGCGGCGGGCGAGGCGCCCATCACGGCGAGCACCGTCTCCAGCGCCCGGCCGAACAGCTCGACGCGTCCGTAGGCGAGGCAAGCGGTGAGGAGCGCGACGATCTCGCGGTCGGCCGCGTCGGCGTATCGCAAGGGATACTGGATCGCGTCGCGGGCGAGACGGGCGTCGTAATCGAATTCGCGATAGAGCCGCTCGAGGGGCTGTCGCAGCGCGGCGGGAGACGTCAACTTGCCGCATGATACCATGCGCCGCGATGCGTGCCGCGCGCGATACGATCAGCATCGGCGTCGTCGGTCTCGGCGCGATCGGCCGGCAGGTGTGCCGCGCCATCGACCGCGGCCTGGCCGGCCTAGCCCTTGCCGGCGTCACCGCGCGCACGCGCGAGCGCGCCGAACCGTTTCTCGCCACACTCAAATCCCCGCCGCCCTTCCTCGACCTCGATGCCCTCGTCGCGGCGTCCGACCTCGTCGTCGAGGCGTCCACGCAAGCGCACTTACATGAAATCGCGCCGAAGGCGCTCGGCGCCGGCCGCGATCTCGTCGTGCTCTCGTGCGGCGCGCTGCTCGGCCGCGAGGACTGGATCGCGCTGGCCGAGGCCAACGGCGCGCGCATCCACGTGCCGTCGGGCGCCATCGCCGGCCTCGACGGCGTCAAGGGCGCAGCCGTCGGCGCGATCCGCGCGGTGACCATGGAGACGCGCAAGCCGCCGGCCGGGCTCGCGGGCGCGCCGTGGATCGTCGAGCAGCGGATCGACCTCGACGCCATCCGCGAGGAGACGCTGATCTTCGAGGGGCCGGCGACCCAGGCGTGTCGCGCCTTTCCCGCCAACGTCAGGTCTCGAACGTGCCGTCGGAGAACCCGCGGACGGGGCGGCTGTCCTATCTCTCGACGATCGCCTTGCTGCGCGATCTCGGCGCGACTCTGAGGGTTGGGACCTAGCAACGAACCGCCGCCGATGGGCGGCTATGTCGGATTGGTTTACAAGGGCGTCGTGATCGATCCCGTTCGCGCGTCCTTCGACCGGATCGCCGAGCAGTATGCCGCCGACTTCGCCGACGAGCTGACGCGCAAGCCCTGGGACGTCGAACGTCTGCGGCACTTCGCGGTGGCCTGCCGGCCCGGACCGGTCCTCGACGTCGGCTGTGGACCGGCCGGTCACGTCGGCCGCTTCCTGGCCGACCTCGGCGCGCGTGTCGTCGGCGTCGATTTCTCCGAGCGCTCGGTGGCGCACGCCAGCCGCCTCAACCCGACGCTGCGGTTCGTCGCCGGCGATGCGAGTGCGCTGCCCATCGCCGATCGAGCCTGCGCCGGTATCGTGGCGTTCTACTCGCTGATCTACGGCGACGACGCGTGGACCGCGGCGACGCTCGCGGAACTGCGGCGTGTGCTCGGCGCCGGCGGACGCTTGCTCGTTGCTGTCCACGCGGGCACGGGCGCGCAGCGCTTCAACGAATACAAGGGCACGGCGGTGGACGTCGAGCTGCGTTACCGACACCCAGCGGCGTTCGCCGCAGAGGTCCGTCGGGCGGGCTTCGCCGTCGAATCCGTTGAAGTGCGGCCACCCTATGCGTTCGAACACGCGACGGAGCGTCTGTACGTCGCGGCGCGGGTCAAGCGCGGCTCGTGAAAAATAGCTGGGCGCCGGGTAGCTCGGCGCCCGGCTCGGGCACGGCGGCTACGTCGAGGCTGATGTTGTCGATGCGCGGGTCGGAGTCCGTTCCGTTGCGCTCTCCGGCAAAACCAATCACATGCGTCGTATTCGTCGCGGTGAACGTCTGACTGAAGTGCACCCAGCTCGTGGTCGACGGCGGCGTGTGCAACTCCAGAATCGGCCAGAACCTGACGAACGTGGAGAACGATACAGAGGGAGTAAAGGGCAACCGCGCCATGGCGGTGACTGCCACGCAGTGCAAAGAATCACCTTTCGTTGCGCGGGCATAAACACCGACGGCCGAGCTCTCGATACGAGGCTCAGCACACGGGCGGCGCAGAACGCAAAGAATCCCGACACCCGCCATTGAGACCATTGAATTCCGCCGACTTCCGAGGTGGGGAGCTCGCTGTGCTGCGCGCGATTCGTCGGCGGAGTTTACAGCGCGTCAGGACGCGCTTTGGTGCGCGCGACGCGATGTCGCGTGCGTCGACAGTCTGCGGCGGCTAGCCTAGGCGCTGGGCCTCGAGCCAGCGCTCGGCCTCGAGCGCGGCCATGCAGCCAGTGCCCGCCGCCGTGACGGCCTGGCGGAACACGGAGTCCTGCACGTCGCCCGCGGCGAAGACGCCGGGCGCCGACGTCCGCGTCGTCCCGGGCTCGACGCGGACGTAGCCGCTCGGCAGCAGCTCGATCTGGCCGCGGAAGACGGCCGTGTTGGGCTCGTGACCGATCGCGACGAACAGCCCGTCGACGCGGCGCTCGGAGCGGGCGCCGGTGGCGACGTCTTCGAGCACCGCGGTCGTCACCTTGCCGACCCCGGGGTCGAGGATGTCGCGGACGACGCTGTTCCAGACGAACGAGATCTTCGGATGCGCAAAGGCGCGGTCCTGCATGATCTTCGACGCGCGCAGCGTGTCGCGCCGGTGGACGACCTCGACCTTGCGGCCGAGGCGCGCGAGGTAGAGCGCCTCCTCGAGCGCGGAGTCGCCGCCGCCGACGACCATGATGTCCTGGTCCTTGAAGAAGAAGCCGTCGCACGTCGCGCACGTCGACACACCGTGGCCCATCAGCAGCGTCTCGGACGGCAGCCCGAGCAGCTTCGCGGAGGCGCCGGTCGCGATGACGACCGTGTGCGCCTCGAACGACGCGTCGGCGGTACGCACGACGAAAGGCCGGCGAGCGAAGTCCACCGCCACAACGTCCTCGGCGATCATGTCCGTGCCGAAGCGCTCCGCCTGCTTGCGCATCGTCTCCATCAGCTCGGGGCCGAGCACGGGATCGACGAAGCCCGGATAGTTCTCGATGTGCGTGGTGAGCATCAGCTGACCGCCCGACTGCACGCCGCTGATCATCAACGGCGCCAGGTTCGCGCGCGCCGCATAGATCGCCGCGGTATAGCCGGCGGGGCCGGAGCCGATGATGATCACCTTACGAGTCGTCGCCATGTCGTCGCGTCCTTTCGCGTCTTGTGATGCAGGCGACATGCCGGGAGATGCGAGTCGTTACTGCAATCCCAGGATGGGCTCGAGGTCGATGAGGTCCCGGATCTCGTACTCGGGCGGCGCGATGCCCTCGGGCAGCGGCTCGCGCGCGGGGTTGATCCACGCGGCGTCCATGCCCACACGGTGCGCGCCCTCGACGTCGATGTCGGCGCGGTCCCCGACGAACAGCGTGCGCGCCGGGTCCGCGCCGGTGGCGACGAGCGCGCGGCGAAAGATATCCGCCCGCGGCTTGCGCCAGCCTACGGCGTCGGACACGATCACCGCGGCGAAGAGGTGCAGGACGCCCGCGGCCTCGAGGATCCCGGTGGCGGTCGGCGTGTAGTCGAAATTCGAGACGACGGCGAGGCGATAGTGCGCGGCCAGCCTCCGCAGCAGCGGACCGTAGTGCGGGGGAAAGGACGCCGCTTTGGAGAGTTCGGCCTTGTGCGCCTCGATCAGGACGGTGGCCAGGTCCGGCGAGAGCGTGGCGTGCTCGAGCGCCAGCCGGCTGAAGAAGTCGCGGAAGCGCTCGGGGGCGCCGACCTCGCGGTGGTCGATCGCGCGCAACCGCTCGGCCTCCTTCCACGACGCGGCGAGCGCGTCGTAGCACTGCGCCAGGCTCACCGAGGGCGCGTGCGGCTGCAGCAGCGCGTGCAGACAGCCCGCCGTCGAACGGATCGTGCGTCCGTCGAGGTCGATCTGCGGGAGTCGCTCGCGGTCGAAGTGCACGAGCGTGTCGAACAGGTCGAAGAAGATCGCGTCGTATCGCCGGACGGTCACGCCCTGCCTCGCCCGGGGCCGAGTGGCTTGCGGCTGGCATAGCCTTCGTCGAGACCGTGCCAGTGCGTGACGCTCTTCTCCCCGTACTTCCAGCAGAGGTTGACGACGCGGCCGCCGCGCCGGTGCGGAAAGTCGACGAGGCCGAGCGCGAGATCCTTGATAGTGCCGCCCATGCCAGTGATCTCGGCGAGTCCCGCCTTCACCGTCTCCGTCAGCTGCGTCAGACGCTCCGTGTCGGCCTTCCACGCGACGCGATCGATGATGCCGCCGCCGGCGGCGCCGATGCGCTCGCGCTCGGACTCGAAGCGCCCCGCGATGGCCGTCGCCTGCTCGTTCGCGTGCATGATGGCCGCCATCAGGCGCGTCAGCGTCGGGATCAGCGTGTCGACGTCTTCCGGCTCGAAGTAGCGCTCAGCCATGAAGTCCGAGACCTCCATCGACGAACAGCGCGTGGATCTCCTTCGGCCCGTGCACGCCACGCGTGAGCGTCAGCTCGATGTCGGCGGTGCGGCTCGGCCCAGTGATGAAGTTGATCACCGCGCCGCGTTCCGGCGGCGCCGGCCCCTCGTGCCAGGCCTCCAGCGCGAGCCCGACCTGCTCCAGCGATTCCACGAGGACTGTGCGGTCGAAGATGGCGACGTGGCAGGGTGGCAGCAGCGATGTCGAGCGGGGGCGCCCGGCCGCGGCGACGAGCACGAGCGTGCCCGTCTCGGCCACGGCGAGATCGGCGCCCGTGACCCCGACGTCGGCCTCGGCAACCGCGGCTCGGATGCGAAGGCGCTCGGCGTCCGGCGGGACGGCGCGCGGCATCGACTCCACCGCGATGCCGGCGGCACTGAGGACCGGCGCGAGCGCGACACCCAGCTCTTCCGACGGCCACGAAACGACGCGTCGTGCTCCGCGTTCTCGGCAGATGCGTTCGAGCGCCGCGGGCACGTCCGCCGCAGTCGGCACGCGGTGGAAGACGCCGGCCACACGCTCGAACTCGGCGCGGAAGCGCTCCAGCGTTTGTGGCCAGCGCTCGCTCAGCTCTCGACGCAGCAGCTCCAGGCGCTGCCGCGGCTGCGCGGGACGCTCGGCCGGCGCGGCGACGAAGAGGCCAGGCGTCTTCGCCATCTCGCCGCGGACGCGCGCGAGAAACTCGGCCTTCGTCGTGCGGGCGCCAGCGCGTCGGGACGAGGACGCGCCGTCCTCGGGCCCGAGCCTATGAGAGGTCACGCCAGCGTTCCTGGAACGTGCGCGCGGCGATGGACGGCAGGTCGCGCGTCTTCGTCCACTCCCCGAAGAAGGACGGCAGCGCGCGGATCCGGCCGTCGCTCACGAACGGCCGCTGGGCGGCGCGGCCGATCCGCGCCGCGAGCCGATAGAGCGTCGGCGATCGTAGAAGGCGCGCCAAGGCCTTGAACACGATGCGCTCCGACCGCGGCGCGATTCCGCGCACGTTGACCTCGCGTCGCAGCTCGATGAGCATGCGCGGAATGTCGATGCGCACCGGGCAGGCATCGGCGCAGGCGCCGCACAGCGACGAGGCATGCGACAGGTCGCGGACCGAGGCGGGCCCGTTCAGCATCGCGGTCAACAAGATGCCGATCGGCCCCGGGTACGTGTAGCCGTAGGCGTGGCCGCCGATCTGGCGGTATACGGGACACACGTTGAGGCAGGCGCCGCAGCGCAGGCAGTAGAGCGACTCGCGCAGTGGGCCGGCGAGCTGCGCGACACGCCCGTTGTCGAGCAGCACCAGATGGAACTCGTCCGGCCCTTCCAGCTCGCCCGGGCGACGCGGCCCCTGCACCAGCGTCGTGTACACCGAGAGCTTCTGGCCCGTCGCGCTCTTGGCCAGGATGGCCAGGAATACCGCGAGGTCGGTCATCGACGGGATGACCTTTTCCACCCCCATCACCGCGACGTGCACGCGCGGCAGCGACGTCACCATCCGACCATTGCCCTCGTTGGTGACGAGCACGACGGTGCCCGTGTCGGCGACCGCGAAGTTGGCCCCCGTGATGCCGAGATCGGCTGTTAGAAATTTCTCGCGCAGTTCCTCGCGCGCGATCTTTGTGAGCACCTCGGGATCGGCCGGCAGTCCCGGCCGGCGCAGCTCGCGCGAGAACAGCTCGGCCACCTGCCCTTTCGTCTTGTGGATGGCCGGCGCGATGATGTGCGAGGGCCGCTCGTGCGCCAGCTGGATGATGTACTCACCGAGGTCGGTCTCCACCGGTGTCACGCCAATGGCCTGCAGCGCGTCGTTGAGGTGGATCTCCTCGGTGGCCATCGATTTGGACTTCACCGCCATGCGCGCGCCGGTGCGGCGCGCGATGTCCAGCACGATCTCGCGCGCCTCCTCGGCCGTGGTCGCGAAGTGGACGTGGCCGCCGAGCCGCTCGATGTTGGCCACGAGCGTCTCGAGATGCGCGTCCAGGCGCTGCAGCGTGGCCTCCTTGATGGCGCGCGCGCGATCGCGCAGCGCCTCGCCCTCGGGGAAGTCGCCGAAGGCGTCGCGGCGCAGCGCGATGAAGCGGGTCGTCGCGATGTCCAGCGCCTCGTGCAGGAACCGGTCGCCCAGCGCCTGCGCGGCGCGCTCCCGCAGCGGCGTGGTGATCAGGGGCTCCGTCATGATTTTAGAACCTCGGCGAGGTGGAGGGCGCGCAGCGGGGAGTTGCGGCGCGCGAGGCCGCCGCGGATCTGCATGAGACAGCCGGCGTCGCAGGCCACCAGGCAGCGCGCGCCGGAGGCCTCGAGGTTCGCGAGCTTGCGCTCGAGGATCGAGGTCGAGACCTCCGGAAGGCGGACCGAGAAGGAGCCGCCGAAGCCGCAACACTCGTCGCTGCCCGGCAGCGGCACGACCGCCGCGCCCGAGAGGTTGTTGAGCAACGTGCGCGGCGTGGCGCCCTCGTGCAGCCCGCGCAGCAGATGACACGAGTCGTGGTAGGCCAGCGGACCCTCGACGTCGCTCTCGAACGTCGTGCGCCCCAGACGACGCACGAGGAATTGGGAGAACTCCCACGTGCGGGCGGCGAGCCGCTCGGCGTCGGCCGCCTCCGCCCGGCCGCGCAGCAGGCCGGGGTACTCGTGCTTGACCATCCACGCGCACGAGCCCGACGGCACGATCACCGCCTCCGCGTCACGGAAGATCGTCACCGTGCGGGCGGCGACCGCGGCCGCCTCGTCGTGATAGCCGGAGTTGAAGAGCGGCAGGCCGCAGCACGTCTGGCCCGTCGGCAGCGTGACCTCGACGCCGAGCCGTCGCAGCAGCCGCACGATCCGCTCGCCGACTTCGGGATAGAACATATCGGCGAGGCAGGTGATCATCAGCGCGACGCGTGGCGTCGCGCCGGCGGCCGCGGAGACGCTCATGCGTGGGGCGGCGGCGGCGCCATCAGCACCAGCAGCAGCAGACGCTTGCCGGAGTCGTTGACCACACCGTGCTGGCTCCCCGCCGCAGCCACCAGCGCCTCGCCGGCTTCCAGCGCTTCATCGGCGCCATCGAGCGTGAAGCGCCCGCGCCCCTCGAGCACGACGTACACCTTGTCCTGGCCGTCGTGGGCGTGGACCTTCTGGCTCTGGCCGGGCTCGAGGCAGTACAGGTCCACCTGGGCACGCGGCGTGGACGCGAGCGCGATCTTGGCCATCTTGTCGGGCTGGTACTTCGCACGATCGGCGAGCCGGATCTTCATCGCTCCTCCCATCGCAGCGCGCGCGCCAGCAGCGTGACCGGATGCACGACCTCGAGGTCGAGCCCGCGCTCGCGCGCGCCGCGCGCGATCTGCAGCAAGCAGCCCGGGTTCCCGGTGGCCACCGCGCGTGCCCCGGTCTCGACGATCCGCGCGATCTTCAGCGCGAGCAGCTGGTCGGCCATCTCGGGCTCGAGAACGTTGTACACCCCCGCACTGCCGCAGCAGAGCTCGCTGTCGGCGAGCGGCACGAGCGTGAGGCCGGGGATGCGAGCGAGCGCCGTGCGCGGCGCCGTGCGCACGCGCTGGCCGTGCGCGAGGTGACACGGGTCATGATACGTCACGGTCAGCGGCAGCGGGTTCAGCGGCAGGTCGGCATCGGCCAGCAGCTCGCTGACGTCGCGGGTCCGCGCAGCGAGGCGGCTGGCCGCCGCGTCGTCGCCGACCCAGTGCGCGTAGTCGCGCAACGCGGAGCCGCAGCCCGCCGCGTTGGTGACGATCCAGTCGACGTCGCTCGGCAAGGCGGCGGCCAGCGCGCGCGCCCGCACGCGAAAGGCGTCGAGACGGCCGCCGTGCAGCTCGAGCGCGCCGCAGCAGCCCTGGCCGCGCGGCGCCACGACGTCCCAGCCCGCGGCCGCGAGCAGCCGCATCGTATCGAGGTTCACGTCGGCGAAGAGAAAGCGCTGCACGCATCCCACGAGCAGCGCCACACGCCCGCGGGCGCGGCCGCGCGCGGCGAGAAACTCCGGCAGCTCGAAATCCGTCCTCGGCACCTCGGGCAGCAGCGCGTCCATCGCGGCGAGCCGCGGAAAACGACGGAGCAGACCCGCTCGCCGCACGAGCGCCTGCAGACCCCATCGGCGGTAACGACGCAGCAAGCCGAGCGCGATGGCGAGCCGCTGCGGGTACGGAAACACGCCGAAGACAAACGCGTCCATCAGCCGCCGCCGGATGGGGCGGCCGGCGCGCTCGATGTCGGCGCGCGCGGTTTCGAGCAGCGAGCCGAACGGGACACCGGCCGGACACGCGGTTTCGCACGCGCGGCAGCCGAGGCAGAGATCGAGGTGGCGCGTGTAC
>QHSO01000018.1 GCA_003220475.1 Candidatus Rokuibacteriota bacterium
GCATCTGCGGGACGGTCGCCTTGGGATAGCCCAGCAACGCCGCCTGGAACGCCGGCACGTATTTCTTCAGGCCGGCGCTCGCCTCGCTCGCCTTGCGCAAATCCGCGGCGTGATCGGTGGTGCGCCCGCCGCCGCGATCGTACGGCGCGATGCCGGCGAGCCCGGACGCTCGATACGCCTGGTGCCGGGCGAGCAACAGCTTTCGGAGTGCGTCCAACACGGCCTCGGGGCTCCCACCTGATCCCTTGAGCGCGGCGATCTCGTCGGCGCTGAGATTGAGCGCATCCCCCGGCTTCGCGTTGGAGAGCGCTCGCGCCTCGTCGCTGGTGAGCTTCAATTTCGCGAAGTCGGCCGCGCTGCCCGTGCCCTTGAGCTCGCCCCAGCTCTGCACCTGTGAGTCAGCCGTGACGAGATTGCCGCTCATGCCGAGCGAAGCCGGCGCCGTCTTGACGAGGAACGCGATGGCAAACGAGAGATCCCGCTCACTCACGCTCGGCACCTCGGCGGTGACGAACTCGCCCCCGAGGACTTTCCGCCGATCCCCCGCGGACAGGTGCATGTCGCTCAGCACCTGATCGGCGCTCGGCTGTGCATGCGCGCGCGCCGGGACGCTCAGACGCGCCGCGGCCGCGGCCAACAGCACCAGGACTCGTCGACGCTGCATCATCGCGGGCTCCTTTCGCGGTCTCATGCATAGCAGGGGCGGCGAAATCCGAGGATGGGACTTTGGTCCCATGGCATCTCGGCCACGCGTCAGTCGACCATCGGCGCCGTGACGCACGGCATGAGGTGTGTGGTGTTGATCGCTGCGATCGCGGCCGTGATCGGCTGCGCCACGACCGCCCCTCGAAGCACATCGGAGGCGCGTCCGCCCACGGTCGCCGTCTTGCCCAACGGGTTGACGCTCATCGTGCAGGACCACCGTGCCGCCGACATCGTCGCCGTCTATCTCTGGGTCGCGACCGGCGTGCGCTACGAGAGTCCCGAGAGCCTGGGCCACGCGCATTTCCAGGAACATATGCTCTTCAAGGGCACCGATAAGTTCGGTCCCGGCTACATCGATCGAGCGGTGGAGGGCACGGGCGGACGCTCCAACGCGTTCACGACGTTCGACTACACGACGTTCCAGATCCAGGTGCCGGCCGACGCGATCGGCACGGCGCTCGAGCTCCTCGACGACATGGCCTTCCGCTCGAAGTTCGATCCCAAGGAGATCGACGCCGAGCGCCAGGTGATCTTCGAAGAGTCGCGCATCGAGACCGACACCCCGCGGACCGCGATCGTGCGCCAGCTCTATGGCCTCGTGTTTCCGAACTATCCCTATGGCCGGTCGCTCCTCGGGACGCCCGCGACGATGAACGCCGCCACGCAAGACAATTTGAAACTCTTCAATCGGCGGTACTACACCCCCGAGAACATGAGCCTGGTGGTGGTGGGTCCCGTCGAGGTCGAGACGGTACGTCCGCTCGTCGAGCGCACGTTCGGCCAACGACCGCGGACGAACTACACCCCACCGTCGGCGTCCCCGCCGGCGCCCATCACGGACATCGTCAGGCGCACCGTGCCGCGGCCGGAGCAGCAGGCGCATCTCGTGCTCGGGTGGCCGGCGCCGCGCCTCGCGGATCGCGACAGCCTCGCCGTGGATCTCGTCGCCACGCTCCTCGCCGGAAGCGAAAGCGCCCGCCTGGCGAGGACGCTGCGCGACAGCGAGCGGATCGTCTCCCGCGTGTCGATGAACAACGCCACGCTCCAGCTCTCCGGCATCGTGTACATCCAGGCGCAGCTCGAGGCGGCGGACGTCGACCTCGTGGAGCGGCGCATCCTCGAAGAGATCACGCGTCTGCAGCAGACGGGGCCGACGGACGAGGAGCGGGAGCTGGCGATCACCAGGGCGGAGTCCGACCACGCCCTCGCGTACGAGACTTCCGACGGCGTCGCGTCCGCGTACGGGATCGCGTTCACGACCGCCACGCTGGACGACGAGCTCGACTACCTGGCCCGCCTCCGAACGATCACCAGCGAGCAGATCCGGGACGCGGCGCGCAAGTATCTGCCCGTCACGGCCTACGCGCGCATCGCGTTCGTTCCGGCACCGCGATGATGAGGCCTCGCGCGCTCGCCGCGGCCGCGCTCGTCATCCTCCTGCTGCCGATCGCGGGCGTCGCGCAGCCGGCCGGCATCACGCGCAGCCGGCTGGCGAACGGCTTCACCGTGATCGTCCGCGAAAACCCCGCGGCGCCCGTCGTCGGCTATTCGCTGCTGGTGAAGATGGGTACGCGCACCGAGACACCCGAGACGGCCGGCATCTCGCACATGCTGCAGCTCATGCTCGTGCGTGGCACCGACAAGATGAGCGGGGAAGAGATCGTTGCAGCCGCCGACCGGATGGGCGGCACCATCGACGCCTACGGTGACGAAGATTATTCCGAGATCACGGCCACGGCGCTCTCGCGCAACTGGCAGCCGATGCTCGAGCTCGTGGGCGCCGTCGCGCTGCGACCGACCGTGCCGGACGGCACGCTGACCGGCGTTCGCGACTTCCTCGTGCGGCAGATCCGGAATCGCGCCGACAAGCCGTTCGACGTCGCGGTCGACCGCATGCGCGCGGCGCTGTTCGGCGATCACCCATACGCCTGGGATCCCGTTGGCCGCCGGGACAGCGTGGAGCACCTGACGCGCGACACGCTGCTGGCGTACTACCGACGTCAGTATGTTCCCGGCCAGATGGTGCTGGCCGTCAGCGGCGACGTGAAGACACCCGACGTGATGGCCGAGGTGCGACGGATGTTCGGCGCGATGCCGACCGGGGCGATCGCCAACCCGACGCGGCCGGCGCCGCCGCCGATGGCAGCCACCCGCGAGGTCGTCACCGTGTCCGGCGCGCAGGCGCAGATCTTCGTGGCGACGCTCGCGCCACCGTTCACGCATCCGGACTTCGCGCCGCTCAAGGTCATGACCGCGATCCTCGGCGGCGGCATGGCCTCGCGCTTCTTTTCGGACCTTCGCGACAAGCAGGCGCTGGCCTATTCGACCCGCGGCCAGTACATGGCGCACGTCGACACCAGCGCGTTCGTGGCGATGCTCGGAACCGCGCCCGGCAACGCCCAGAAGGCCGAGGCGGCGCTCAGGGAACAGCTCGCCCGCATCCAGAACGAGCCGGCTTCGGACGACGAAGTCGCGGTGGCCCGCTCCTACGAAGAGGGTCACACCCGCGGACGTGCAGCGCGTCGCCAGACAGTATCTCGGCGTCGTGCGCACCGTCGTCGTCCAGCCGCCGTAATCGTCGTCTAGCCTAGCGAGGTCACCACCATGCGCCTTCAGCTCTCTCTCGCGCTCGCTGCCGTTTCGCTCATCTCGTGGCCGCTCGCGGCCGACGCCCAGGATCTGCGCACGGTCTTCAAAGAGGTGAGTCCCACGGTCGTCGTCATCCGGGCCAGCGGCCAGGAGATCACGAGCGGCGGAACGACGCGCTTCCTCGAGACCGGCTCGGGCGTGCTCATCTCCCAGGACGGCAAGGTCATGACCGCCGCACACGTCGTGCACGCGATGAGCGACATCAAGGTGCAATTCCTCGGCGGCGAAACCGTCACGGCCAGGATCGTGGCCTCAGAGCCGGCGGCCGACCTGTCGCTGCTCCAACTCGAACGTGTGCCGCCCGAGGCCCGCGTGGCCCGGATGGCCGACTCGAACAAGGTCCAGGTGGGCGAGCAGGTCGTGATCGTCGGTGCGCCCTATGGGCTGAGTTACTCGCTCAGCGCCGGGTGGATCAGCGCGAGATGGGCGCCCAACACCGTGTACAAGAGCATGCCGCTCGCCGAATTTCTCCAGACGAACGCCACCATCAATACCGGGAATTCAGGTGGCCCGATGTTCAACCTCGCCGGCGAGGTCATCGGCCTCGTCTCGCACAATATCTCCAAGGGCGGCGGCAGCGAGGGACTCGGCTTCGTCGTCACGATCAATACCGCCAGGCAGCTGCTGCTGGAAAAGAAGTCGTTCTGGGGCGGGCTCGAGGGCCAGCTGCTCACGAACACGATGGCCGATCTGCTGAACGTCCCGAACAACCAGAACGGCTATCTGCTCAAGACGGTGGTCAAGGGCTCCCCGGCGGACAGCTGGGGCCTCAAGGGCGGAACGACGTTCGCGACGATCGGCGGCGAGCAGGTCGTGCTCGGCGGCGACATCCTGCTCGCCGTCGACGGTGTGCAGGCCAACTCGGTGTCGAACATGATCAAGATCAAGGACACGGCGTCCGCAGCGAAGAGCGGAACGCCGGTGAAGGTCACGATCCTGCGCGCGGGCCGCGTCCTCGATCTGACCGTGAAGCTGCCGTAGCCGCTACTTATCGATCCGGGTGATCTTCGAGCCCTGCAGGCCGAGCCCGGCCATCAGGCCTTTCTGATCGAAGAACACCGCGTAGATGTCGTGCTGAATGGTCGAGCTGGTAAAGGCACGCGCGGTGCCGGCGTCGAGGACCACGATGCTGGGCCCGGTGCCGAGCTCGAAGCCACCGCTGCTGTCGAGGTACCGCAGCGCCGAGGGGCTCATGAAGAACAGCGCGTAGCCGAACACCTGCACGCCCGCCTGCAGCCCATACGACGCCGCGAGGGAGTTGTAGTAGCCGGTCGTCTTGCCACGCTGGCGAAGCGCGCCTTCGCCGTACTGCGCGCCGAGCAGAAATCCGGCCTTGACGATGTCCGGGAACACGAGGACGCCGGTGGCCCGCTCGCTGAGCGAACGCGCCCCGGGATTGCTGTTGAGCATCAGGCCGAGAGCGTTGTCGACCGCTCGCTCGATTTCCCCGGCGGACGCGGCGCGAGCGGGTCGAGCATCTCCGAGCATCACGAACGCAAGGGTGATCGCGAACAGACCGACTCCGAGTCGCGCGTTGCGCATCGTACGTCCTCCCTGACTCACTTGATCAACGGAATGTCGCGCGCGAGCTCGTAGTTCACCAGCGCGCGGAGCTTGTTTTCGACCTGGTAGAATCGCGCGACCTTCTTCGGCGGTAGCGCATTCTGCAGCTTGGGCAGGTAGCCGTTCAGCAGCGCCGCGTGCGCCGTTTCCAGCGACAGGAACTGTCCCAGCAGCTGCGACGCGGTGTCGTCGGTCATGGTCTTGTACGCGGCCGCATAGTTGCTGATGAGCTTCATGACGCGGTTGTAGTGCTCGATCATGTCGCTCTGATACGCGTTGTAGACGGGCCAGAACGTCTTGGCCTCGCTCTCGGACAGATCGAGCGCGACGGCGACGAGCAGCTTCTTGTCCGCCCGCACCTTCTCGCGCAGCACTTCCATCGTGTCGTCCTGCGCAGCGGCCGCGCTCGCCAGGCCGACGACGAATGCCGCGGTCATCACTATGGTCTGGATCCGGCCCCTCATCTCACGCCTCCTCGACGACGTCGCGCTCAGTTCGCGACGTCAGACTTCTTCCAGCTCTTGTCGGGATTGAACGCGCGCATCGCGCCGGCGATCGTCGGCGTCTTCGGCCCGAGATCCTTCTCGTAGACGACACCGTCCTGGTTGACGATGAACGTCGTCACGCCCGAGGCACCGTATTCGGCGGGAAACGCGACGAGGCCGAAGCCGCCGATCATCTGGCCGCCGACGACGTAGTCGTACGCGCTGTCGGGGGCGTCGGGACCCTGGCTCGTCAGGATGCGGAACAGGTAGCCGTGGTACGGCGTCGGCCCGCCCGACTTGTCGCGCCGGTATCCCTCCGCGCGCGCCTTGGCCACGAAGTCTCCGAGCGGACTCAGCGGCTCGGCGGGCTTCGTCTCCCAGTACAGTCCGTCGCGCTTGCCCGGCGTGCTCGCGAACTTCTGCGCGTACTGCAGCACGCCGTTGCCCCGCCGATCCTCCTCGTAGTACTCGCGCTGCGCGTCGACGTAGGCCAGGCAGACCTGCATCGTGTTCAGCTCGTTGCGGCCGATGCGTCGCGCGAGAATCTCCTCGCGACCCTGCGCGGTATCGAAACGCCAGTGAGCTCCCTGCTTGACGATCGGGATCGGGAACGGCCAGTCGTCGCTGCCGACCTTGAGCGCCATCGCGTCCGTGCCCTTGGCCACGAGCGTGTGACCGGCGTCGTAGGCCTTCACGAACGCATCGCGGATGTTACGATCGGCGACGGGATCACCCGAGGCGATCAGCGGCCGCGCATCGCTGCCGAGGATCGTGACGAGCGCGCGCGTGTCGTGCGCGCGCAGCGCGGCCACGAACGCCTCGGTGGCCTCTTCGGCAGACGCGAAGCGCCTTGGCAGGATCAGCGCAGGCTTCGCCGCGGACGTCGGCGCTTGAGTCGCGGAGGACTCTTTTGCTGGCGCCGCCGGCGTCTGAGCAGTCACGCGAAACACGGCGGCCCATCCGAGTGCTGCCACCATCACGACAGACGCGATCAGGATTCGCGGGCTCATCGCCGACCTCCCCCTCCTCGACCGCCGCCACCGCCGCCACCGCCACGGCTACCACCACCGCCACCACCACCGGCGCGGCCACCGCCACCGCCACCACCACCGGACTTCTGGAAGCTCTGGCGGCTGGCGTTCCCGCGGTCGCTGGAGCTCTGCGTGGAGCGACCGTTGCCCACGCCTTCAAACGCTCCGGAGCGCCCGCCCTGCCCGATGCCGCCGCCGCCCGCACCGGTCTGACGGGTCGTCGCGCCGCCTTGGCCAGGCCCGGCGCCGCCCTGGAAGTTACCGCCGCCCTGCCCCACGCCCGCGCCACCCGCGCCGCCGGCGCGACTGACATCACGAGTCGAGGCCTGCGGGCCACCGCCAACGCCGCCGTCGCCCCTGCCAGCCGCCGGCTGCGTGCTCGGGCCGCGTCCGCGGAACTGCTCGCGCGCCTGGCTTCCGCCCGGACCGGTTCGGTTGAAGCGCTGCTGCGTGGCCTTATCGCGATACTGCACGCCCTTGCGGTGCTCGGGGTTGTGCTGCCATTTGCCCCGCCCGCCCTCGCCCCCCTGGTTCCTGCGTTGCTCGACTCGATTCTTCGCGGTCTCGCTGTTGTTCACCCGGTTCGAAAAATTGTTGTAGTTGTTGTTGCTGTTGCTGACGTTGACGTCGCCGCCACCGCTGCCGTGACCCCAGTCGCAGTCGCCCCACAGCGCGGCGCCGACCGCCATGCCGCCGGCGAACATGAACGCGCTGGCGGCGAAGTAACCCGGCGGATAGGGGGAATACGGCGGGTAGGCCGGCGGGAATCCGCCATAGACGACCGTCGGGTCGTAGCTCGGCACGTACACCACCTGCGGATTTGCGGGCTCGATCTTGATGATCGTCGTCGTTGGCGGCGCCTGGACGACCTGCACGTTCGCCGGCGCCGGCTGAACCTGCACGGTGGTCGGCGGCGCCTGCTGAACCTGCACGTTCGTCGGTGGCGCGGGTGTTGCGCTCGGCGCGGGCGCGGATCCTGGCGGTGGCGCCCCGGGCGCCGATCCGGCTGGCGAAGCAGGCGCGCCGGCCACGGGCTCGACGATGACGTTCTGCTCCTTCGTGCTCTTGAGCTGTCCCGTCGCCTGCGCACGCGCGCGCAGGCGCTGCACGGCGGCCATGAGGTCCTGCTGCTGGGAGAGGACCGCGTCGCCGAGCTTCTGCAGCCAGTCCAGCTTGTCGTTCATCATCGTGAGGACCTGGGGACACGTGACGAGCGATTTCACGCTGTCGTCCCAGGTCTTCTGCTTGAGGGCCTCGTTGAGCTGGTCGGGCGGCAGCTTGGCGTTCTCTTTGGAGAAGCGCGCCGCCTCCACCACCTCGAGGGGATAGGTGGAGGCCATGAAAATTTGCGCCAGCAGCGCGTCGGGATGAAGCGCGATCGGCGCGACCAGCTGATCGAGCTCTTCGGACTTGAACGCCGGTTTCCCCGCGTCCTGTCCGACGGCGGGCAGCGGCGGCGCGAACAGGATGCACACGAGGCCCAGGGCGACGATCCGGCGCAGAGTGTTCATGGCCACCGCCTTCTGTGTTTCATCGAGCGGATTCTTGTGGCAAATGCCCCGCGAGACCATCGGGCTTTGGTCGTACGCGACCGATCCATGGGGTCAATTGGCCGGAATCGTCAGCACCGGCGGCGGTGGCTTTTCGCCCGTATCCGCCAGCGTCAACAGGATTAGCAGGAAGGTGAACACACCTTTCGATCGGAGATCGCCGTCGTCGATCCAGTACCAGTGATCGCCGTAGCGCACGGCGGCGAAGGCCGCGTCGGGCCGCCAGCTGCCGCTCAGGACGCGAACGGTCGGGGGGAAGGCATTCTCGGTGTCGGCCGCCTGCGGCGGTGGCGGAAACGCGCGGCCGCCGCGGACGTGCTCCTCCGGAACGCTCACGAACGCCGAGAGCTCGTAAAGGATCTGCATCCCGGAGCGCGTCGCCATGGCGACCACGTCGTCGCGGTCCGTTCCCGTTCCGAAGACGATCCGAAAATCGGACTTGTCCGGATTCAGCCCGAGCAGCTTCCGGACCGTTTCCCGCTCGGCCTGAATGTCTGGCGGCACGCTCTTCCTGTGAAACGTCATCACGGTTCCTTCGCGCTTCGCCTCCTTTTCGACGTCGACGCGAAAGCCGACGGCGCCGGATTCCTGGATCCGCCAGAAGGCCTTCACCATCCGCACGAAGTCGGGATCCGGTGGCCGCCCGCGTCCGCCACCTCTGCCGTTCGAGAGTCCGTTCACGCTTTGCACCGCGACCGGAAACAACAGATCCGCGCGGTAGCCCGACTCGATCAGCTCCATCAGCCGGATCGGCGGAATCGGCGTCATCATCGTGCGGATGAAGCTCGATCCGGTCAGCGGAACGTAGGTGATCGTGGGCCGATCGATATAGGTGCCGCCGGCGCCGAGGTTGAAAAAATTCGGCGACAGACCGCTCGGGAACACGGTGCCACTGGCCGAGAGGACGCCTTGAATCTGGTAGCCGGCGACGATCTGGCCGACGTCGACGAAGATCGGCGTGTCGGCGTAGCGCAGCTTGACGATGTTCAGGAGCGTCTGCTGCTTCCAGGAGTTGGCGACCGCATTCGTGAAATCGAGGCGGTCGCGGTCGAGCGTCACCGAGCCGAAGCTCCCGCAGCCGGCGAGGTAGATCGCACACAATGCTCCGGCCGAGACCCGCGCGCTCCGGCCGATGCGCACCGGCGTCAGAGCACGACCTGCAGCAGCCGTTTCAGCAGCTCCTCGAGCGACACCATGGTCAGGACCAACGGCGCCACCGGCAGGAGCGTCACGATCGCCAGCTGGATCACCGTGTTCTTGTCGAACGGGATCAGCCGCATGCCGCGGATGATTTCGAAGCTATTCCCCAGGTCGGCGAGCGACTGAATGTCGGCGCTCCCCAGCAGCGCTTCTCCCGCCGGCGCGCCGCCGCGGAGCCATTTGTCGTCGAACTCCCGCACGTACCGCTCGGCCAGTGTGCCGTAGGCGCGCAAACCGGCGCGCCGCGCCCGCGCCAGGTGCGGCATGAAGAGCATGAGCGGGCCGAGCACGATCAGCAGGAGCACCGCGGGCACGATGGCCAGCTCGATCTTGAAATCCAGCAGCGCTACCCCCTTGTAAAAGATACGGTTGGCGATCGATCCGGCGAGCAGGGTCCCGTGCGCCATCAGCAGCGGCGCAAACGCGATTACGGTGTTCGTCAGGAAGCTGAGACCGCCGGCACGATCCGGGTGCGTGGGAATCACGCTCAGCTCGCACCGCGTCACCTGCCACAGGAAGCGAATCCAGACGAACACCCGGAAATACCAGCGGAAGAGAAGGAACTGGAAGACCGGGAGGCTGACGCAGACGAACCACCAGCCGGCCGATGACAGCCGGCGGCCGCCGTCCGCGGGTGTCGCGAACCAGGTCGCCACATCGAGGACGGCGTATCGCGGCCAGATAAAAAGGATTCCGACGAGATACACGAACGCGATGAGGAGGATTTCCGCCAGGACCGAGTTCCGCAGCCGGCCGGCGGAGGCCAGGGCCGCGTCGAACCGCGCTCGGGACGCGTCCGCAATCAGACCGCGCTCGAGAAACTGCTGAACGACCGGCAGCATCCGTTGATGCACCACGAGCTCCGCGACGATCAGCAGCGGGACCGCGAGCAAAAACCTGGCGTGCACGTCGACGTCGAGCAGAAACGGCACCCGGACCGCGTCGCCCCACGCGCGCCCATCCAGCACGGAGAGGATCAGCAGCGGGAGCCACGCGAAGAGCGTGATGACGATGATCCGACGATGCAGCAGCTCCAGCGCGCCGCCGGCGAGGTGAGCCCGCCGCACCATCTGGTACAGCGGTCCACCGAGCACCACGGAGAAGTCGTGCGGGTCCGCTCGGACCTCGTCCCGTTGCAGCGGAGACCGCAGGCCTGCGACGGTGCTCACGGAATGGCCGCGCGGTTACAGCTGCCAGCCGCCGCCGAGCGCCTTGTAGAGGCGGACGACGGCGAGGAGCTCGTCGCGACGGGTGGCGATGAGGCCCAGTTCGGCGTCGAAGAGCTGGCGCTCGGAATCGAGCACCTCGAGATAGGATGCCACGCCGCCCCGGTAACGAATGTTCGCCAGGCGCGCGGTGTCGCGCGCCGCGACGGTGAACGCTTCCTGCTCGACGCGCGCTTCGCCGCGCTTGCGGAACTCCACGATCGCGTCGGCGACGTCGCGAAAGGCGCCGAGGACCACCTGTCGGTACTGCAGAAGCGCCGTCTCCGCGCGCGCCTCGGCGGAATTCACGCCGGCGGCGACCCGGCCCATGTTGAAGATCGGCACGGTGACGGACGGCCCCACGCTGAAGAACCCGAGCGGACCGAACCACTTCCTCACGTCGGTGTTGTCGGCGTTCGTCTGCGCCGGGTGGGTATAGATCCCGCCGGCCGCCGCCGAGCCCGCGATCAACACGCGCGGGAAGTAGTCCGCCTTGGCGACTCCGATGCGGGCGGTGGCCGCGGCGAGCTGTTCCTCGGCCTGTCGTACGTCGGCACGTCGTTCGAGGAGGGCGGACGGTACGCCGGCGGGAATTGCGGGCACGGCAATCTGTTCCCCCAGGGGCCGACCGCGCGGCACGGCGTCGGGGTTGCGGCCGAGCAGGATACTGATCACGTTTTCCGTTTGCTCGATCTGGCGCTCGGTGTCCGGCACGGTCTGGGCCGCCGTCGCGACGAGGATTTCCGCCTGCCGGACATCGATCAGGCTCGCCACGCCGCCCGACTGGCGAAGATTGATGAGTCGAAGCGAGTCGCGGCGCGAGACGAGCGTGCTGCGCGAGATCGCGAGCTGCTCGTCGAGCGCGCGCAGCTGGAAGTACGCCGACGCCACGTCCGAGACGAGCGTCGTGACCACGAAGCGTCGGTTCTCCTCCGTGGCGAACAGGTCGCCGCGCGCCGCCTCGGTCCCCCGGCGGAAACGGCCCCAGAGATCGATCTCGAAGAGGAAGTCGAGTCCACCGATCGGCGTGAACGATTCTCGGGGCGTGAGCGCCGGCCGGTCTCCGGCGGTGGACGAATAGATCGCCTCGGCTCGCCCGTCGACCGTCGGAAACTGGAAGGAACGCGCGACGGTGACGGCGGCGCGCGCATCCAGGATCCGCGTCGCCGCCACGCGCACGTCGTAGTTCTGCACGAGCGCCGTGAGGATGAGCGACTGCAGCGTCTGGTCGGGGAAGACGTTGCGCCAGGAGAGGTCGCCGAGCGACTCCGGCGTTGTCGTCGCCGCACCGCGGAAGTCTTTCGGCATGTCGAGGGCGGGGCGTTTGTAGTCCGGCCCGACGGTGCATCCGGCGATGACCAGCGCGGCGGCGGCGAGCGCGGCGCGCCGTCTCACGCGTGGCCTCCGTGAACCGCCGGCTCCGGTGTCGCCGCCGGCCGCGCGCGGCTCGGCGCGTGGCGGCGTCCCAGCCGCTCGACGAAGGCGAAGTTGCCCGGAATGATGAACACACCGAGGAACGTGGCGACCAGCATTCCCCAGAACACCGCGGTGCCCATGACGTTCTGCGCGCCGGCGCCGGCGCCGGCGGCGCGCATCAGCGGCACCACGCCGAGGATAAACGCAAAGGCCGTCATGAGAATCGGCCGGAACCGCAACCGCGCGGACTCCAGCGCCGCCTCCTCGACGGACATCCCGTCCTGCTCGTGCTTCGCCTTCGCGAACTCGACGATGAGGATCGCGTTCTTGGCCGCGAGCCCGATCAGCATGATGAGGCCGATCTGGACGTACACGTTGTTGTCATAGCCCATCAGCCAGCAGCCGAAGAACGCGCCGAGGGCCACGAGCGGCGAGCCGAGCAGCACCGCCCAAGGCAGGCGCCAGCTTTCGTACATGGCGGCCAGCAGCAGGAAGACGAAGACGATCGCGAGAATGAGGGTCGGCAGCGCCGGCGGCGCGGTCTTCTCCTGGTACGACAGGGAGGAATAGGCGAAGCCCATCTCCTTCGGCATCGTTTCGGCGAAGATCGCCTCGAGCGCGGCCAGCGCCTGGCCCGACGTATAGCCCCGCGCCGGCGCGCCGCTGATCTCCACGGAGCGAAAGAGGTTGAAGCGCGTGGTGATCTCCGTGCTCGCCACGGAGCCGATGGTCACGAGCGTGGAGAGCGGAATCATGGTGCCGGTCGTGCGGCTGCGGACGTAGATCTCACCGATGTCCTGGGGCTTGCGGCGGTAATCCGCCTCGGCCTGGACGTAGACGCGGTAGAGGCGTCCGAATCGGTTGAAGTCGTTCACATAGGCGCTGCCGAGCGCGGCCGACATGGCCTGAAAGACATCGTTGATCGGCACGCCGAGCTTGCGCGCCTTCTCACGGTCGAGGTTGACCTTCACTTGGGGATAGTTCGGATCGAACGACGTGAAGACGTTGCCCAGCTCCGGCCGCTGGCGGGCGGCCGCCATGAACTTGCGGGCGTTGGCGCCGAGCTCCTCCACCGACAGCGTGCCGCTCCGATCCTGGAGCAGGAATTTGAAGCCCGCCGACGCGCCGAAGCCCGAGATGGTCGGGATGTTGAACGGAAACACGATCGCCTCGGGAATCGCGATGAATTGCCGCTGCAGGGTCGCGAGAATTCCCCGGACGTGCAGCGCGGGCCCGTGGCGCTCCTCCCACGGCTTGAGCCGGACGAGAACGGTGCCGAAGTTCGGCTGGTAGGTGTTCGTGACGAGGCCGAACCCGCCGATCGTCGCGAAGGAGTCCACACCCTCGGTCTTGGCCACGAGCTGCTCCACGCGGGTCAGGACGGCGCCGGTGCGCTCCAGCGAGGCCCCGGGAGGAAGCTGCACGTTGACGCCCAGCAGACCCTGGTCCTCGTCGGGGATGAAGCCGGCCGGCAGCTGGCGGCCGATGAGACCGGAGAACACGATGACGACGCCCACGAGCACGATGGTGATCATGGCGCGCCGCACGAGAATCCGCGCGACGCCGACATAGCCGCGGGTGGCCCAGTCGAAGACGCGGTTGAAGCCGCGGAAAAACGCGCCGAGCGGACCGCGCATCGGCTTCGACGGCTTGAGCAGCATCGCGGCGAGCGCGGGGGACAGCGACAACGCGCTGAACGCCGACAGCAGCACGGAGATGGCGATGGTCAGCGCGAACTGCTGGTACATGCGGCCGGTCAGGCCCGGCACGAACGCGACCGGCACGAACACGGCCGAGAGAATCAGCGCGATGCCGATGACCGGCGCCGAGACTTCTTTCATCGCCTGCCGGGTCGCCGCGACCGGATCCAGGCCGTGCTCGATGTGGTGGATGACCGCCTCGACGACGACGATGGCGTCGTCCACGACGATGCCGATCGCGAGCACGAGCCCGAACATCGACAGCGTGTTGACGGAGAAGCCGAGCAGCGGAAAGAAGATGAAGGTGCCGACGAGCGACACGGGCACCGTGAGCAGCGGGATGATCGTCGCCCGGACGTTTTGCAAAAAGATGAACACGACGAGCGTGACGAGAATCAGGGCCTCGATGAACGTCTTGACGATCTCGTGGATCGAGGCCTCCACCGACGGGGTCGTGTCGTAGACGATCTTGTAGTCCATGTCGGGCGGGAACAGCCCCTTCGCGTGCTTCATGGCCTCGTAGATCGCCTCGGCCGCCTTGAGCTGGTTCGCGCCGGGGAGCAGGTAGACCGCCATCGCGCCGGCCGGCTTTCCGTCCAGGCGGCCGAACGCGTTGTAGTCCTGCGAGCCGAGCTCGGCCCGGCCGATGTCACGGATGCGCACCTGCGCCGCGCTCTCACTGCCGCGGACGATGATGTCCTCGAATTCGTCGGTCGTGACGAGCCGGCCCGGCGCGGACACCGTGTAGGTGAACTGCTGATCCTTGGGCGACGGCGCCATTCCGATCCGGCCGGCGGGGGCCTGGAGGTTCTGCTCCTTGATGGACGAGATGACGTCGGACGTCGTCAGCCCGAGCTTGGCGAGCTTGTCCGGCCGCATCCAGATGCGCATGCCGTAGTCCGTGCCGCCGAAAAGATCGACCTGGGCGATGCCGGGAATTCGCAACATCTGGTCGCGCAGATTGATGCCGCAGTAGTTGATCAGGTAATTCGCGTCGTACGTGCCTTTCGGTGAGTAGAGCGAGACCACCATCAGGATGCTGGGGCTCTGCTTCTTGACGGTCACCCCCTGAGCCGTGACCTCCGCGGGCAGGCGCGCCTCCGCGGAGCTGACGCGGTTCTGGGTGAGCACATTGGCTTTGTCCTGGTCGGTGCCCACCGCGAAGTTGACGTCGAGCAGCATGCGGCCGTCGCTGGTGTTGGACGACTGCATGTAGAGCATGCCCTCGACGCCGTTGACTTCCTGCTCGATCGGCGTGGCCACCGACTGCTCCACGGCCACCGCGGAGGCGCCGGGATAGGTCGCGGTGATGCGAATCGTCGGCGGAGCCAGGAAGGGATACTGCTCGAAGCTGAGGCCGGTCAGCGTGAAGATCCCGAGCAGCGACATGAGGATCGCGATGACGATCGCGACGATGGGCCGCCGGATGAAAAACTCGGCCACGGTTTACGAGTCCGCCTTCGCGGCGACTTTCGTGACCGGCTTGACCTGCATGCCCGGCCGCACGCGTTGCACGCCCTCGACGATCACGCGCTCGCCCGCCTTGACGCCGGCCGTCGCGATGTAGAAATCGCCGATCCGTTCACCGAGCGTCACGGACCGCAGCGCGACCTTGTCGCCCTCCTCGATGACGAGCACGATCTTGGCGCCCTGCTGGTCCTGCACCGCGAGCTGGGGCACGAGGATCGCGTTGGTCTTCTCCTCGACCACGCCACGCACGCGCCCGAACTGCCCGGGCCGTAGCAGCTTGTCCGGATTCGGAAACCCGGCGCGCACGCCGATGGTGCCGGTTTTGGCGTCCACCGCACGGTCGACGAAGGCGACGCGGCCCTTGTGGCCGAACTGCTTGTCGTCGGCCAGGAAGAGCTCGAGCGTCGCCGGCGCGTTTTGCGCGCGTCCCTGGGGATCGAGACGGATGCGCGGCGCGAGCCGCAGATAGTCGACCTCCGCCACGTTGAAGTCTACGTAGATAGGATCGACCGCGGACATCGTCGTGAGCAGCGTCGGCTCGGCCTTGCCGACGAGGTTGCCGACGTCCACGGCGAGCTTGCCGATGATGCCGGTGATCGGCGCGTGGATCGACGTGTAGCTGAGATTCAGCTCGGCCTGGATGATGGACGCCTTCGCCGTCTCGACGGCGGCCTCGGCGAGCTGGACCTGCGTGCGCTGCGCCAGCTCCGCGTCGCGCAGCGCCGCCGCGGCGGCCTCCACGCCGGCCGCCGCCACCTTCTCGGCGGCGACCGAGCTGTCGAGATCCTGCTGCGGAATCGCCTTGGCCTCCGCCAGCGGGAGATATCGCGCGACGTCCTGACGCGCCTTGCCCAGATCCGCGTGCCGCTGATCGAGCGTCGCCTTGTAACGATCCACGACCGAAGCGTCGCGCGCGCGCGTGAGATCCGCGTGGGCCTTGGCGAGCTGGGCGCGCGCGGACTCGAGCCCCGCCTTGTACTCGTCCTTCTGGAGGACGAAGAGCAGCTGCCCTTGCTTCGCCTCGCTGCCTTCCTTGAACAGCACCTGCTCGAGCACGCCGGAGACGCGCGCGCGGATTTCCACGGTGGGCACGGCCTCGGTGCGCGCGGTGAAATCGCGGACGATCGGCACCGTGCGCTGCTCGACCACGGCCACGACGACGTCGGGCGACTCGGGCGTCGCCGCCTTGGCGGCGGGCGCGCGCTGACAACCCGTCGTGAGTCCCAGCACCACCAGAGCGGCCACCCAGGCTACGGCGTTTCTATCCATCGGATTCCCCGTCGCGCGGCCTGCACCCGCAGGCCGCCTGTAAGCACGCCGAACACCGCGATCGTCAGGAGGAGCCGGACGGCATCCCGGAGCGGGCCGGCGAGAATGAACAGCCCGAGCGCCACCGAGAGCGCGGCCATGGTGATCCGCCACGAAGTCGCATCGTGTCGCGAGAGCGGCGCCCAGGCCTCCAGCAGGCCGGTGGCGATGGCCCACCACGCGAACGCCGTCAGGGGCGAACGTATGGCGAGCAGCACGATGAGCGCGGCGGTGATGCCCGCCAGCGCATTCGCCGCCAGCCACATCCAGCGCCCGCGCCGATGCAGCACGATGACGCTGTCGACCAGCATCGCGAGACCGTCCGCCAGCAGGAACGCTGCCAGCACGAATGTCAGCGGCGATGAGGTGACGTAAGGGACCTGATACCAGAACAGCACCAATCCGCCTTCGGCCAGGCCGAAGATCAGCAACAACACACCGCGAAACGCGAACGTGCGCCGCGACGAAACCGTGACTTCCGAGACGGCGGGCGCAGCAATCTGCATGGGCGGAATGCAACAACGCCGGTGGGCTCACCCGCTATTGGACGAAAGTCTTACTGCGACCTTGGTCTCATTGCTCGGCTCGGCTCGACGGCGCTCCTTATCGCGCCATGGCGATCATCGACGAGCTCGAGGCCAGGGCGGTCTCGGGCGACTTCGCACGTACGATCCTGCGCGCCGCAATCCTGTCGGCGCTCATCGTCGGAACGCTGTGGACGCTGCGACCGTTTCTCGGCGCGGTCGTCTGGGCGACGACGGTGGTCGTGGCGACGTGGCCGGTCATGCTGACGCTGCAAGCGCGTCTCGGCGGCATCCGGTGGCCGGCGGCGACGGTCATGACAGTCCTCCTGCTGCTCGTGCTGATCGTTCCGCTGTCGGCCGCCATTTTGATGCTCGTCGCGCACACCGACACGATCGTCGGGTGGGCGACGTCGATGCAAACGCTCACGCTTCCGCCCGCGCCTGGTTGGCTCGAACACATCCCGCTGCTCGGGCGCCGGCTCGCGTCCACGTGGCAACGGTTCGCGTCGGAGCCCGGCGAGCTCGCCGACGGCCTGAGACCGTACGTCCGCGCCGCCGCGCTGTGGCTCCTCGCTCTGCTGGGTGGCGCGGCCACGATGGGCCTGCAGTTTCTGCTGGTCGTCGTGGTGTCCGGCGTCCTGTATGCGCGAGGCGAGGCCGCCGCGCAGTTCCTCCGCCGATTCGGCCACCGCATCGCCGGAGCGCACGGCGACCGGGCGGTCGTCCTCGCCGGGCGCGCGATTCGCGGCGTCGCGCTCGGCGTCGTCGTCACCGCGCTCATCCAGGCGGTGCTCGCGGGCATCGGGCTCGCCGTCACCGGCGTGCCGTTCGCCGGTCTGCTGACCGCCGCGATCGTCCTGCTGACGATCGCTCAGATAGGACCGCTTCCGGTCCTGCTCCCCGCGGTGGCGTGGCTGTACTGGACGGACAACGCTTCGCGCGCCGGCGTGCTGCTCGTATGGACGGTGGTCGTCGCCGGCATCGACAACGTCATCCGACCGTTCCTCATTCGCAAAGGCGCCGACCTGCCGCTGTTGCTGATCTTCGCCGGCGTGATCGGCGGCATGTTCGGGTTCGGCATCATCGGCATCTTCATCGGTCCCGTCATCCTCGCCGTCAGCTACACGCTGCTGCTCGACTGGATGAACAGCGAGCGCGTCAGGGATTTGCCGTGACGTGCCGCGCAGTGCGCCGCCGATACGACCAAGGTCCGATACTTCGGCCGTCGGCTCGATGGAACCATACGCCGCCGCGAACACGCACAGGCGAAGGAGCCGCACGCATGTGGAGAATTCTCCGATCCCCGCTCTCGCTCGCCGCAGGGCTGACGCTGCTCGTCGCCTCCGCCGCGGGCGCGCAACAGGTCTTCGTGTATCCGCAGAAGGGACAGACTCCGCAGCAGCAGGCGGCGGACCAGGGACAGTGTCAGCAGTGGGCGCAGCAGCAGACGGGTTACAACCCGATGGCGCCTCCGCCGCCGCCGCAGGGTCAGGGCAGCGCGCCGCAGGGTGAGGTCGCGCGCGGTGCGGTGCGCGGCGCCGCCGTCGGCGCCGTCGGCGGCGCGATCGCGGGTGACGCCGGAAAAGGCGCGGCGGTCGGCGCGGCGGCGGGTGGGCTGCTCGGCGGCATGCGGCGCAACGACCGGATCCGCCAGGAAGAAGCCCAGACCGCCAATTACCAGGCTCAGAACTCGCAAGCAACCGCGACCTTCAACCGGGCGTACGCCGCGTGCTTGAGCGGCCGCGGCTACACGGTGCAATAGTCCGCGCCACCCCACACCGACCGATGGCCATCGCGCAGATCGAGGGCACCGCGAGTGCCTGGCAGTTACACGTCGCCCGTGGCCCGAGCGACGCAGTGCTGCTGCGCCTGAGCGGACGCTGGACGCTCGACGCGCGGCTTCCGCTCGCGGGCGCCGTCCTCGATGACGCGCAGAGCGACGGCCGGTTCTCGCGCATGGCGTTCGACGCCGGCGGCGTCGAAGCCTGGGACAGCGGCCTGGTGATTTTTCTGCGCGCGATCGCCGCCGAGGCGCAGCGGCGGGGACTCGACGCCGATCTGTCCCCGCTCCCCGAAGGCATCCGGCGCTTGCTCGCCCTCGCCGCCGCGGTGCCCGAGCGCAAGGACACGAGCGCGGGCGCGCGGCGGCCATTCTTCCTGGCGCGTGTCGGGACGTCGACGCTCGACGGCGTCCGCGAAGCACGCGCGCTCCTCGCGTTCCTCGGCGAGGCATTTCTGAGCGTGGTCCGGCTCGTCGGCGGCAAGGCGCGCTTCCAGCGCTCGGAGCTGCTGCTCACGCTGCAACAGGTGGGCGCGCAGGCGCTGCCGATCGTCTCGCTCATCAGCTTTCTGGTCGGCATCATCCTCGCCTACGTCGGCGCCCTGCAGCTGCGGCAATTCGGGGCGCAGGTCTACGTCGCCGATCTCGTCGGCATCGCGATGACGCGCGAGATGGGCGCGATGATGGCGGCCATCATCATGGCCGGCCGCACCGGCGCGGCCTTCGCCGCCCAGCTCGGCACCATGCAGGTCAACGAGGAGATCGACGCGCTGCAGACCCTTGGCATCCCCGCCATGGAGTTCCTCGTGCTGCCGCGCATGCTCGCGCTGGCGCTCATGATGCCGCTGCTGGGCGTCTACGCGGACCTGCTCGGCATCCTCGGCGGCGCCGTCGTCGGCCTCGGAACCCTCGATCTCGGCGCGGCGGAGTACTACTACCGGACGATCAATGCCATTGGCATCGATGATTTCGTCGCCGGCGTCATGAAAGCGTCGGTCTTCGGAGTCCTGGTCGCCATCGCCGGCTGCCTGCGCGGCATGCAGTGTGGGCGCAGCTCGGCCGCTGTCGGCGCCGCCGCCACGTCCGCCGTCGTGACCGGCATCGTCCTGATCATCGTGTCCGACGCCATGCTGACCGTCGTCTTCGATCTCATCGGCCTATGAGCAGCGTGAAGATCGAAGTCCGGGATCTCGACATGATGTACGGAACGCGCGTGATCCAGAAGAACCTCAACTTCACGGTGAACGCCGGCGACGTCTTCGTGATCATGGGCGGCAGCGGCTGCGGCAAGAGCACCCTGCTGCGCCACATGATCGGGCTCATCGAGCCCGCGCGGGGCGATGTCTATTACGACGGCCGGAGCTTCTGGGATGCCGAGCCGAGCGGGCGCGCGGCGCAGCTGCGCCGGCTGGGCGTGCTCTACCAGAGCGGGGCGCTGTGGTCCTCGATGACGCTCGCCGAGAACGTCGCGCTCCCGCTCGGCGAGTACACGGACCTGGCGGCGGCCGAGATCCGCGACGTCGTCGCCCTCAAGCTGGCCCTCGTCGGTCTCGCCGGCTTCGAGGACTTCTATCCCGCCGAGATCAGCGGCGGCATGCGCAAGCGCGCGGCGCTGGCGCGGGCCATGGCGCTCGATCCCGACGTGTTGTTCTTCGACGAGCCCTCGGCGGGCCTCGATCCGATCAGCTCACGCCTGCTCGACGACCTGATCCACGAACTCCGCGACAGCCTCGGAGCCACGATCATCGTCGTCACCCACGAGCTGCCGAGTATCTTCGCGATCGGCACCAACTCCGTCTTTCTCGATGCCGAGACGAAGACGATGATCGCGGGCGGCGACCCCAAAACCCTGCTGCGAGAATGCCGCGATCCCAAGGTCCACCGCTTCCTGACGCGCGGTGAGGAGAACTGAACGATGGCGCGTAGAGCCAACCCGGCCATGATCGGAGCGTTCGTTCTCGGCGCCGTCGTCCTCGGCGTGGCGGCGCTCGCGGTGTTCGGCGGCGGCAAGTTCTTTCGGCACACCGTCAAGCTGGTCGCCTACTTCGACGGCTCGCTGAAGGGCATGGCCATCGGGGCGCCGGTCACCTTCAACGGCGTGAAGATCGGCTCCGTGACCGACTTCAAAGTCATCATCGACACGAAGAATCGGATCTCAGAGCACGACATCACGCCGACGGCGATCATCACCACGCCGGTGTACTTCGAGATCGACGCCGGCCGTTTGTACTTGTCGACCGGCAAGAAGATCAAGTTGCGCAGGGACGGGTCCGGACTCAGAAAGCTGTACGCCAGAGGCTTCCGCGCCCAGCTCGAGCTCGCCAGCCTCGTCACCGGCCAGCTCGAGGTTGCGCTGAATTTCCATGCCGACACCCCGCTGCGGCTCACGGGGCTGTCGAAGGACGTCCCGGAGGTGCCGACCATCCCGTCGAGCATCGAGAAGCTGTCGAAGTCGCTCGAAAAGCTTCCGATCGACGAGATGGTCGCCGACGTGCGCGAGGCCCTGGACGCGATCAACAGGCTCGCCAACGCGCCGGAGGTCAAGGCGATCCTGCGCGACGTGTCGCGTGCCGTCGTGAACGCCGACACGCTCATCGGCAACACGGACAAGCTCGTGCGCTCCGTGAACGCCGAGGTCCCGGCGCTCATGGCGCAGGTCAACAAGACGAGCGAGTCGGCCCAGACGACGCTGAAAGAGCTCCAGGCGGTGGTCAGCCGGGTGGGCGGGGGCGCCGAATCGGCGCTCGCCGAATACCAGCAGCTCGCGAAGAACGCCGACACGCAGCTCGCGCCGCTGATCGCCAACGTCAACAAGGTCGCGCTCTCGGCCGACAAGACGCTCGTCCAGGCCGAGCGCGCGCTCGTCTCCGTGGAATCGGCCATCAACGAGGACTCCCCGCTCCGCTACGACGTCGTGAAAGCGCTGCGGGAGGTGCAGTCGGCCGCCCGGTCCCTTCGCATTCTCATGGACTACCTCGATCAGCACCCGGAGGCGGTGGTCTCCGGCAAGCGCGCGGAGGGCATGCGATGAGATGGCTTCGGATTGTGCTCATGACTATCTGTCTCATCACGATCGGCGGCTGTGGCAGCTCGCCGGCGACGCGCTTCTATGCGCTCACCGCCATCGCGAGCACGACGGCGGCGCCGATGCCGGCATCCACCCTCACACCCGCCGTCGGTGTGCGCGCGGTGGACCTGCCCGCGGAGCTCGACCGGCCGCAGATCGTCACGCGCTCAGGGACGAACTCGGTCCAGCTGGCGGAGTTCGATCGCTGGTCGGCGCCATTGCGGGACATCATCGCGCGGCTGATCGCCGAGAACCTCGCGGCGCAACTGCCCGCCGACCGTGTCGCCGTCTACCCGTGGATGCCGGGCGACTCGATCGAGCAGGAAGTCACCGTCGAAATCACCCGCTTCGAGGGTCGGCGCGGAGGCCCCTGCGTGCTCGAGGCGCGCTGGCGCGTGGCGGGCACGAGCGGACGCCCGGGGCGGGTGACCGGACGCACGGGCGCCACCGAAAACGCCGGCGAGGACTATGCGTCCGTGGTCGCCGCGCAGAGCCGCCTCGTCGGCCGGCTGAGCGGCGACATCGCCGCCGCCATCCGGAGTAACGTCGCCGCGCGTCCACAGAGTTCGAACTGAGAGAGGACAGGTCATGAGCACGACGATCAAGGCAGGTGGTCTTCTTCTGATCACGGCGCTGCTGTTGCCGCCGATCGCGAGCGCGCAGCAAACGTACAACGGCGCGAAGCCGATGGTCTGCGCGATGTCACACGTCATGGAATGCGACGACATGGGGCAGTGCGAGCGCCGGACGCCGGAGGCCAAGGCGCTCCCGCGCTTCGTGCGCGTCGACACCGAGAAGCGCTCACTCAGCGCGGTCGACGGGCCGCGGACCACGGAGATCAAGTCCGTGTCGCGGACCGAGGGCCGCCTGCTTCTGCAAGGCGGCGAGATGGGACGGGGGTGGAGCGCCGCCATCGCCGAGGACACCGGGCTCATGGCCGTGGCCGTCGTCGACCACGACGTCACGTTCTCGGTCTTCGGCGCATGCATGATCCCGTAGTGGCGGCGAGGCCGGTCACTCATCGCCCACCGCCGACCCGCGGGCCTATATACAAAGTCCGATATCGCAGCACGGCCACGGAGCCGTAACTTCCGCGCATGCCGACGTCGTTGGCACCTGCCGTATGTGTCGTCGACGATGACGCGTCGTTGCTCCGGGCCGTGCAGCTGCTGCTGCGCGCGGCCGGTTTCACCGTCGGCGCGTTTGGATCAGCCGAAGAGTTCTTGCTGGCGGCCAAGGTCGTGCCGCCTCGCTGCCTGGTGCTCGATATTCATCTCGGCCGACTCAGCGGCTTCGATCTGCACGACCGGCTCACGGCAGCCGGACTCACCATTCCGACGATCTTCATCACGGCCCACGACGACGCCCCGACACGCGAGCGTGCCCGGCGAGCCGGAGCCGTTGGCTATCTGAGGAAGCCCTTCGACGACGACGCCCTGATCGCGAGTGTCGAGCGCGCGCTAAGCACCTGAGTCGCCCTCGATCGGCAGCTCGACGTGGAGCGTCAGGCCGCGGTCAGCGTTCACGGTGGCCCAGATCGTTCCGCGATGCGCTCTGAGGATGGAGCGGCTGATGGACAGTCCCATCCCGAGGCCGTTCGTCTTCGTGGTGGCGAATGGCTCGAACATTCGCTCGAGATCTGTGCTCGTCGCCCCGACGCCCGTGTCGGCGACGGCGATCTCGACGCGGTCGGCGCCGCGCGCAGCGGTAGTCACGGTAATCGTGCGCGGGCCCTCACCCGCCGCCGCGATCGCCTCGATGGCGTTGACGAGCAGATTCAAGACGACCTGCTGGAGCTGAACTCGGTCCACCGACACCGCCGGCACCTCGGCCGCGTGGACGGATCGGATGTCGATTCCGCGCCGCCGGAGGTCGTACTCGACGAGACTCATCGTCTCGGCCACGAGCTCGTTGACGTCCACGGCCCGTCCCGGCAGGTGCTCCTTGCTCAAGAGCACTCGGAGGCGGCGAATGATCTCGGAGGCACGAGTGCCGTCCGCGGCGATGTCGCGGAGCGCGCCGCGGATGTCGTCCGTGACCGTGGCGCCCGCGTCGAGCAGGCGCGCGGTCGCCTTGGCGTTCATGACGATGGCGCTGAGCGGCTGATTGATCTCGTGGGCGAGCGACGCCGCGAGCTCGCCCAGCGTCGTCACGCGCAGCGCGTGCGCCAGCGCGTCGCGCTGGCGCTGGGCCTCGTCCTCGGCGTACCGCCGGCGCGTGATTTCGACGTGCGAGATCACGGCGCCCCCCTCGGCCCGACGTAAGCTCTCCACGCTGAGATCGAACCATCGCACGCCGTCGCTCGTACGCGTCGAGTATTCGAGCTGTGCGCGTTCGCGGTCGCCCGCGACGACGCCGGTCACGACAGCCAGGGCGCGGCGCGCATCACCGTCCGTCATCCCGGTCACGCGCTGGCAGATGTCGAAGTAATTGGCGCCGACCGAGACGCTGTCGGGATTGACGCCGTTGGCCTCGGCGAGCCGCCGCCACCCGTCGTTGACCGCGATGATCGCTCCCGCGCGGCCGATCGCCGCGACGTGCCCGTAGACGGAGCCGAAGATGGCGCTGCGGAGGGCGTTGCTCTCGAGCAGCGCCTTCTGGACGGTGCGAAGCTCCGTCACGTCGACGCCCGAGCCAATATAGCCGGCCAGCGTGCCATCCGCGGAGCGTCGCGGC
>QHSO01000174.1 GCA_003220475.1 Candidatus Rokuibacteriota bacterium
CGAACCTGCTCGCGCTCAACGCGGCCATCGAGGCGGCGGGCGCCGGCGAGTCGGGCGTCCGCTTCGCCGTCGTCGCCGACGAGATCCGCAAGCTCGCCGAGCGTGCGGCCAACGCCACCAAGGACATCGCCGCCCGCATCCGCGCCGTCCAGGGGGAGACCCAGGAGGCGGTGGTGGCCATGGAAGAGGGCACGCGCGAGGTCGAGTCGGGCTACAAGGTCACCATCCGCGCCGAGGAGAGCCTGAAGGCGATCGCCGGCATCTCGAGGACGTCCGCGGAGCTGGCGCAGGAGATCTCGGCGTCCTCGCAGCAGCAAGTGCGCGGCGCCGACGGCGTGGTGCGCGCGATGCGCTCCATCGCCGACGTGGCGGTGCACACGGAGCAGGCCGTGCTCCAGACGCGGCGCACGGTCGACGACCTGGTGAAACTGGCGGACGAGCTCACGCGAAGCCTCTCGCGATTCAAGTTGGCGACGACCTGAGACGGCGATGGCCGAGCCGGCCGAGCAGGAGTTCCTCCGCTCCATCTTCCTGATGGAGGCGTGGGACACCGTGGCCGCGCTGGACTGCGCGGCGGCGACGCTGGCTCGCCCCGAGGGCGTGGACGAGCTGTTCGTCGTCACGCACCGCCTGAAGGGCGCCGCCTCGCTGCACGGATTCCCGAACATCGCGGAGCTGGCGGCGGAGCTGGAAGAGGCGCTCGCCGGGCGCCCGCCCGACACGCGCAGGCTCGGCGCGCTCGTGGGTCATCTCAAGCATGCGCTCGACGCGGCGGTCAACGCGCCGCCGGCCGCGGTCGGCGTTGCGACACCGGCGCCGAGAGCCGACGCGAGCCTCGACCCCCTCCGCAAGGAGCTGGAGGCGTTCTTCGCGGGGAACGCGGACGTGATCGCGTACTTCCTGCCGGAGGCGACCGAGCACCTCGACGGGGTGACCTCGGCGCTCGGGGCGCTCGAGCGCGGCGTCGACGAGGCGGACGTCGCGCGGCTGTTCCGCGCCGTCCACACCCTGAAGGGCGCCGCCTACGTCGTCGGCTGCGTGCGAGTCGGCGAGGTCGCGCATCGCATGGAGGACGTGCTGGTGGTCGCGCGAGAGGGCCGCCGGCCGCTCACCGCGTTGCGACACCGGCGCCGAGAGCCGACGCGAGCCTCGACCCCCTCCGCAAGGAGCTGGAGGCGTTCTTCGCGGGGAACGCGGACGTGATCGCGTACTTCCTGCCGGAGGCGACCGAGCACCTCGACGGGGTGACCTCGGCGCTCGGGGCGCTCGAGCGCGGCGTCGACGAGGCGGACGTCGCGCGGCTGTTCCGCGCCGTCCACACCCTGAAGGGCGCCGCCTACGTCGTCGGCTGCGTGCGAGTCGGCGAGGTCGCGCATCGCATGGAGGACGTGCTGGTGGTCGCGCGAGAGGGCCGCCGGCCGCTCACCCCCCGGGCCGTCGAGACCCTGTTCGCCGCCGAGGGCGCGCTACGCCTGATGCTCGGTCTGCCGCCCGACCCGCGCGCGAACGTCACCGACGTCGTGGCCGGGGTGCGCGCGCGACTCGACGCGCTGTTGGACGGCGTGCCCGTGCCCGCCCCCGCGCCGCCGGCCGCGCCCTTCCCCGAGCCCGTGCCGGCGCTCTCGTCGTCGCTGGCGGCGCTGCTGAGCACGCCGCGCCCGGCGCCCGCCCGCGCCGCGCCGCGCCGCCCGCCGCGCCAGACGATCCGCGTCAACCTCGAGCGCCTCGACGCGCTGATGGATCTGATCGGCGAGATGCTGATCGGGCGTGAGCGGGTCGAGCGGCGCCTCGATGAGGTCGACCGCGTCGGCGACGCGCTCCTCGCGAGCCGCGCGCGGCTCGCCCAGTGCGTGGCCGACTTCGAGCGCCGCCAGTTCGACGCCCGCGAGCCCGCGCAGCGACCGAAGCCGGAGGCCGCGCCGGGCGTCGCGCTGTCGGTCGCGGAAATGTTCGCCGAGCTCGAGTTCGACCGTTACGACGACGCCGGGATCTTCGCGCGAACAGTGGCGGAGATCGCCGCCGACATCGCCGAGCTGCAGTCCCAGCTCGGAACGGGGACCCGGGCGCTGCGCGACGATATGGCGCACGTCCACCGCATCACCGGCGCGCTGCGCACGGAGATCGGCCGCGCGCGGCTGGTGCCGATCGGCAGTGTCTTCGGTCGGTTCGTGCGCCAGGGCCAGGAGGCCGCGCGCGCGGCCGGCAAGACGGTCCGCTTCGAGACGCGCGGCGAGGGCGTCGAGCTCGACACGTCGATCATCGAGCAGATCGCCGACCCGCTGCTGCACCTCGTGCAGAACACGATCGCGCACGGCATCGAGACGCCCGAGGAGCGTCGCGCCCTCGGCAAAGACCCCGCCGGCGCCGTGACGCTTTCTGCCGCGTACGAGGGCGGCGCCGTCCTCGTCGAGGTCGCTGACGACGGTCGCGGCATCGACCCGGACTTCGTGCGCCGGCGCGCCGTCGCCCAGGGTTTCGTGAGCGCCACCACCGAGCTCGACGACCGGCGCGCGCTCGATCTGATCTTCCTTCCCGGCTTCAGCACGGCGGCCGCGGTGACGACCGCGGCGGGCCGCGGCGTCGGCCTGGACGTGGTGCGCACCAACGTCCGCAAGCTCAACGGCGACGTCGAGGTCCACAGCGTGGTCGGCGAGGGCACGCGGTTCATCCTGCGTCTTCCGCTGACACTGCTGGTCTCCGAGGCGCTGGTGGTCACGGTCGCCAACGAGCGCCTGGCAGTGCCGCTCAACGCCGTGCAGCTCGTCATGCAGGTCCGGGCCGAGGACGTGCACGCCGGCGCGCGCGGCGACGCGGTTCTCGTCGGCGACGAGTCCATGGACCTCGTATCCCTCGCGGGCGTGCTGGGCGTCGAGGCCGGGCCGCGCCGGGCGCGTCGCTCGGTGATCGTCGTGCGCGGCGCAGGTCGGACGGTCGCGCTCGAGGTCGACGAGATCCTGCACAAGCAGGACATCGTCATCAAGCCGCTCGGCCGCTTCCTCGAGGGGGTCGGCCCTTACGGCGGTGCGAGCGTCGGCGCCGACGGTCGCGTCACGCTCATGCTCGATCCCGGCACGCTCGTCGAGATCGCCGACCGCGGCACCGCCGTCGAGCACGCCATCCCGCAGACGCGCATCGTCGAGACCGCCGACGAGACGGGCGGTGATCGTCATCGCGTACTGCTGGTCGACGACTCCGTTAGCGTGCGGCGGTTCGTCGGGCAGATGCTCGAGAAGGCGGGCTTCGCGGTCACCACGGCCGGGGATGGCGCCGACGCGCTCGCGCGGCTGGCCGAGGCGACCTTCGACGTCATCGTGACCGACCTCGAGATGCCGCGCGTCAACGGCTACGAGCTGATCGACGACCTGCGTCGACGCCCGACGTCCCGCGACCTGCCCGTCATCGTTCTCACCACGCGCTCGGGAGACAAGCACGTCGCCCTGGCCAAGAGCCTCGGCGTGCGGCATTACGTGACCAAGCCCGTCGAAGAGCAGGCGTTCGTCACGCTCGTCGCCTCGCTGGTGTCGGCATGAAGGCGCTCCTCGTCGATCCGGATCCGCAGCGCGCGCCGGTGCTGGCGCGGGCCCTCCAGGCCGGCGGCGTCGAGGTCTCGACCGCGACGAGCGCGTCGTTCGCGCTGACGATGCTCGAGTGGAACAAGCAGGACGTCATCATCAGCCGTGCGCGCGTCGGCGACATGGAGGGCCACGAGCTGTGCGCCATCGTGCGTAGCGATCCGTCGACGAAGGACGTGCGCTTCGTGCTCGTCGTCGCCCCGGGCGAGAACGCGCCGTCCCAGACGGCCGCCGCCGGTGTCGATCTGCTGCTGCCCGACGCGCTGAGCAGCGCAACGATGGTCACGCGCGTCGTCGAGCTCGTGCGCCGTGCGCAGGATGCGACCACGCCGAAGCCGGCCACGCCGCCGACGCTCAGGCCGAGCGCACCCGCGCCGGCCATGACGCCGCGGGCGCCGCGGCCGATCTCGCCGGAGCCGGGTGTCGCGCCGCCACCGATCGCACCGCCGCCGAGGCCGGTCACGCTCCCGCCGCTGCCGACCGTGCCGACGCTGCGGCGCGCGACGCCACCGCCGCCGTCGGTGGCACCGTCACCGCCCGTGGCGCCGCCACCGCCCGTGGCGCCGCCACCGCCCGTCACCGCGGCGCCGAGCTCGCTCGCCGCGGCGCCGTCGATGGCGGGGCTCGAAGCCGTGGGGACGAACGGCGGCGCGCGCACGTTCCAGGGCGCGCTCGGCGTGCTCGAAATCGAGGAGCTCACGCAGGCCATCGCCGTGGGCGGCAAGACCGGGCGGCTCGTGCTCGTACTCTCCACCGGCGGCGGTCTCATCGTGTTCGAGAGCGGCCGCGTGACGCACGCGGAGTTCGCGGGAGAGGCGGGTGAATCCGCGTTCCGCGCGCTCGTGGCGGCTTCGCACCGCGAGCGCGGCGGCAAGTTCTGCTTCATCCCGGTCCATCCGAATGAGCTCAAAAGCCAGCCAAAGACCATCGATCGCGGCGTCGACCAGCTGCTGCTCGACGTCGCGAGAGCGATGGACGAGGAGAAACGCGCATGAGCAAGGTGCTGGTGGTCGACGACAGCCTGAGCGTGCGCAAGGTCGTCGAGCGCGCGCTGGCCGGCCGGCAGATCGAGGTCGTGTGTGCGGCGTCGGGCAGCGAGGCGATCGAGCGGCTCGAGCGCGACGCGCCTGACGTCGTCGTGTGCGACGTCGTCATGCCCGACCGCGACGGCTACGAGATCTGCGAGTTCATCAAGCGCCACCCGCGCCTGTCCCACACGCCGGTGCTGCTGATGTCCGGCATCGTCAACGACGAGGTGCGTGAGCGCGCAGCGCGCGCGCAATCGGCCGGCATCCTCGCCAAGCCGTTCGCCGCCGACGATCTCATGCGCCATCTTGATAACCTGCTCGCGCAGGCTCCTGCGCCCGTGCGCGCCTCGGCGCGCCGCGAGACGGCGGCGGCCGCCGAAGCGCCCGCCCCGAGCGATGCGACGCCGGTGCCCGAAGGCGCCGCCGCCGTGCTCGCGCAGTTTCTCGCGATGGATGGCGTGCAGTGGGCGGTGCTCGCGGACCGCGAGGGATTCGTCGTGGAGGCGACGGCGAATGCGGGCGTGGACGCGGACGTGGCCGCGGCGCTGAGCGCGTGCCTGGCCGAGTCGTCCGAGGGGCTCGGTCGCGAGCTCGGTCGCGGACCGCTGCAGGGCGTCATCCTCGAATACGAGAAGGGCATGGTCGTGGTCTACGGCGTCGCGGCCTCGGGGCTCCTCGCCGTGGGCATCGGCGAGCCGAGCGCGCTCGGCAAAGTGCGCTACTACGCGCGGCGCGCGCTTCCCGAGCTGGCCCGAGGCATGTGACGTGAGCCGCTCCCACGTCGCCGTGCTCGGGCGCTGGCTCCAGGCACTCGGCGTGGCCACCGCCTACCTCGCTGTCGCGGCCGGTCTGTTCTGGCTCGACCTCGGCGATGCGGGTGAGGCGCCGGCGTGGGCCGTCGTCGTGGTCCCGCTCGTCTACGCGGCGCTCTCGCTCGTCCTGCTGCGCCGCGCGTCGCCGGCGCGCCATCTGAAGTGGACGGGCGGCGCGTGCCTGATGCACGTCGCGCTCGGCGCCGCCGCCGCCGCCGCTTTCACCATGGTCGTGGACGTCACCGCGCTCTCTGCGCTCGGGCACGCGCTCGCGCGGCTCGGTCCGGTGCCGCTGCTGACGTTCGTGGCCACGCCGATGGCACTCGCACCGTTTCGCGGTCGCGTGCTCTCGGTGCGTACGACGCCGCGCGCCGAGCGTGCGCGCGCAGCGACGCCGGCGGCGCCGGTCGTGCCGGCGAGTGCCGCGGCGGTCGCGCCGACGACTGCGGTGGCGCCGACCGCGGCGACACCGTTCGCCACGTCGAGCGAGACGCCGACTCTACGCGACCCGCGGCCTCGCAAGCTGATTGCGGACTCCGCCGAGCCGGCGGCGTCCTCTGCCGCGGCGAAATCGCCCGAGCCCGTCGACGACATTGCCGGCGACGACGTCGTGCGCGTGCGCTTCGAGCGGATCGCCGGTCAGCTTCCCGCGCGCGCCTTCACGCTGCCGCTCGATCGCGTTGCCGAGAGCCTGCGCGAGCCGCACTGGATCACCGTGCCCCGCCGCTTCGTTCTCGAGCAGCTGCCGGAGGGCGCGGTCCAGGTGCCGTGGCCGATCGTGGCCGCACAGTTCCCGGAGCTCGCATTCGCGATGTCGGACGTCGAGTTTCGGCAGAAGTTCCCCGACCTCAAGCTGACGCTGCCGCTCGACGACGTGCTTCGGCAGCTGCCGCGCGGCATGTTCTCGATGGAGCCGACGCCGAGCGCGATCGCCGGCCTCGAAGCGTTTCCGCCGCCGTTTCAGCCGCTCGCAGTGCCGCGTGAGGTACCGCCGGCGACGCCCACGCCGGGCGAGGCCGCGGAGCTGCCACCCGGCGTCGTGATGGCGAGTGCACCCGCCGCGCCGGCGCCGCCCGTCAGAGCTCCGCAGCCTTCGCCGCCCGTCACGCGGCCAGCGCCGCCCGTCGCCGCCCCCGTCCCTCTGCCCGTCGTCACGCCACCGCCGCCGTCGCCGATCGTCGCTCGGAGCGCGGCGCCAGCACCGCGGCGCGCCGCCGCCTCGGAGGTCGTCGGGCGAGACGCGCTCATGCAGCTCGCCGCGTGTCTGGCCGGCGCCGGGACGTTCGAAGCGTGGACGGGCACCGTCGAGGACACTCCGCTCGTCGCGTTCGTCGAACCCGCCGTGTCGCGCGATGCGGTGACGGCCGTGGCCGCGCGCGTCGCCGGCCTGCTCGGCGCCGCGGCGGGTGAGCAGGTGACGGTCCGCACGGCGCGCGCCGCGATCATCGTCAGCGCAGCGCCGACGCCGGTGGTCGTGGCCGCACGCCGACCGGGCGCGCCGGTGGCGTTGCTCGAGATGCGCGCCGCGCGCGCGGCCAGCCAGGCTGGTCGCGCGAGCGAGGGCGCGGCGTTGCCGTCACGCACGCTGTCCGCACTGACCGTCGAGCCGCGCGTGGCAGCCGTCGCCAGCGCGCTCGGCGCGTCGTTCGGGCTCGTCGACCCGGCTGTGCTCGCCGACGCCGGCGGAGGGGCGCGCGTCTACGTCTTCCGCGAATCCGGCCGCGAGGCCGCGCACCTGGGGCAGCTCGCGCTGGCAGTGTGGGAGGGCCTCGGCCGTGCATCCGATGGCGATCTCGGCGCGCTGGTCTCCGTCGTCTTCCGACAGGGCCGCCGGCGCATCTTCGTGCGCCCGGTCGGCGGTCGCGGGACGGCGCTGCTTGCGGCCGCGGGACCGGTGGCGCGTCCAGGTCGCGCCTGGCGCGATGCCGATCGCGCGGCGGCCGCGCTGGAGACGCGCTGAATGTCGATCATCAACTACGCGGCCAAGGTCATCAACTTCAAGATCGTGTACTACGGGCCCGGCCTTGCGGGGAAGACGCGAGCACCGTGCGCGGCTTCACGACGAAGTTCCAGCTCTATACGGTGCCCGGCCAGACGCGCTACAACATGACGCGCAAGCTCGTGCTCCGCGGCGTCGACGGCGTCGTCTTCGTGGCCGACTCGCAGTGGGACCGGCTCAAGGAAAACGTCGAGAGCCTGCGCAACCTCGGTGAGAACCTCCGCGAGTACCGCCTGGACCTCGCCACGCTGCCCTACGTCATCCAGTACAACAAGCGGGACCTGCCGGAGGTGGCGCCGATCGACTATCTCGAATACACGCTCAACCGCGGCGCCCGGCGCGTGCCGGCGTTCGAGGCAGTCGCGGTGACGGGCCAAGGGGTCTTCGACACCCTCAACACGCTGTCCCGGATGGTCCTGCTCCGGGAATTCGGTCAGGTACAGGAAGGAGCGTCGTGATGCGACACGATCTCGTCATCCACGAAACCGACGCGGCGCGGATCGACGCCGTGCTGGAGCGTTTTCTCGGCGACTCGGGCGGCGCGGCGGTGTTGCTGATCGACCGCAGCGGCGAGCCGCTCGCGATGGCGGGCGCATCGCGCACGCTCGACACGGTGTCCATCGCCGCCCTCGCCGCCGGCGCTTTCAGCTCGACGGCCGCGCTCGCCCGGCTGCTCGGCGAGAGCGAGTTCTCGGTCCTGTTCCACGAGGGCGCGAAGGAAAGTCTCCACGTCAGCACCGTCGACGACGACGCGATCCTGCTCGCGATCTTCGACGACCGGACCACCGTCGGCATGGTGCGACTCTTCGCGCGCGAGGCGAGCCAGGCCCTCGGCGCGATCCTCGTCGAAGCCCGCAAGCGACCGCGTCGCACGGGCGTGCTGGCGGCGCCGCTCACCCCGGAGGAAGTGCGGAGTGCAATCCGGCACCGGCCCGAGTAATACCCCCGAGGAGGCCGAGCTCCGCTATAGCGCCGAGATCTTCGAGGCGGCGCTGGCGCAGAATCCCGCCGACCTGACGGTGCTGGAGGCGCTCCGCGAGATCTACACGCGGCTCGGCGACATCGAGCGCCTCATGCACACCGCCGAGCGAATCGAGCACATCGATCCCAATCAGGGCGCCGTCGGTGGTCGCGGTCGCAGCGGTACGCCGGCGCCACCGGCAACGCGGACGCAGACGCCGCCGCCTATCGCGTCGCCGCCGCCCATCGCACCAGCTGCGCCGATCGCGCCGCCGCCACCCGTGTCGCGGTCAAGCGCGCCGCCTGCACACACCACGCACATCAAGCCGGCGCCCGCGGTCCCGCCCGCGCCGGCGCCACCGCCGCCCATCGCCCGGCCGCCGAGCACGCAGGTCCGGATCGCCGGCGCCACGCCCTCGGCCGCGCCGGTGCTGGGGTCGATGGCGACGGGGAAGACCGGTGCCGCGGCCGCGGCCACCGCGCGCAAGCGCGCGACTCGTGCGCGGCTCGGCGAGCTGCTGGTGGCCGAGGGCGTCATCTCGCAGGAGCAGCTGCACGACGCGCTGCGCGAGCACCGTCGCTCGAAGGAGCGGCTTGGCGCCGTCCTGGCGCGCCGCGGTCTCGTCACCGAAGAGCGTCTGGTGGAGGTGCTGTCGCGCGAGCACGGGCTGCCGTCGGTGGACGTGCGCCAGCAGGTGATCAGCCCCGAGATCCTCAGCCTCGTCCCCGCGCACATCGCGCGCAAGCACGAGGTGCTACCACTGTCGCGGGTCGACGGCGCGCTCACGGTCGCGATGTCGGATCCGACCAACGTCGTGGCCATGGACGAGATCACGGCCGCGACGCGGCTGAGCGTGCTGCCGGTCATCGCGGTCGGCGCGGCCATCCGCGCCGCGATCGAGCGCCACTACGCCAAGCCGATCTCGGCCGGCTCGTCAATGGACGACATGCTCGCCGAGCTCAACGATGCCACCGTGGAGATCCTGGAAGACGAGGCGTCGCGGCAGACCGAGGCGATCGAGCTGCGCGACGCCGCCGAGGGCGCGCCGGTCGTGAAGTTCGTCAACAAGGTGCTGCTCGACGCGATCCGGCGCGGGGCATCCGACCTGCACTGGGAGCCCTACGAGAAGAATTTCCGCATCCGGTTCCGCATCGACGGCGTGATGCACGAGATGGTGTCGCCCCCGAAGAGGGTGGAGGCGGCGGTGATCTCGCGGCTGAAGATCATGGCCAACCTCGATATCTCGGAGCGCCGGCTGCCGCAGGACGGCCGCATCAAGCTGCGCCACGGCTCCAAGGAGATCGACTTCCGCGTCTCGATCCTGCCGACGATCTTCGGCGAGAAGGCGGTGCTCCGCATCCTCGACAAAGAGTCGCTGCAGCTCGACATGACCAAGCTCGGCTTCGACACGTGGAGCTACGAGAAGTTCAGTCACGCGATCCACCAGCCGTACGGCATGGTGTTGATCACCGGCCCGACGGGCTCCGGCAAGACGACGACGCTCTACTCGGCGATCTCGACGATCAACTCGCCGGACCACAACATCATGACCGCCGAGGATCCGGTCGAATACAACCTCAAAGGCGTCAACCAGGTCCAGGTCAACGACGGCATCGGCCGCACGTTCGCGATGGTGCTGCGCTCCTTCCTGCGCCAGGACCCGGACGTGATCCTCGTCGGTGAGACGCGCGATCTGGAGACCGCGCAGATCTCCGTGCGCGCGGCACTCACGGGCCATCTCGTCTTCACGACGCTGCACACGAACGACTGTCCGTCGACGGTTGCCCGGCTGGTCGACATGGGCATCCAGCCGTTCCTGCTGTCCTCTGCCCTGCTGCTGATGCTCGCGCAACGGCTCGGCCGGCGGATCTGCAAGGACTGCAAGCAGCCGGTGGAGGGCAAGGAGGAAGATCTCGTGCGTTACGGCTACGTGCCGCAGGGCCGCGGCTCGGTGACGTTCTACCGCGGCGCCGGCTGCGCGACGTGCAACGGCACGGGCATGAAGGGCCGCGTCGCCATCTACGAGGTGATGCCGATCACCGAGGCCTTGAAAGACATGATCCTGGAGGAGGCGTCCACCGCCGAGCTGCGCGAGCAAGCGCAGAAGGAAGGCATGAAGACGCTGCGCCAGGCGGGCCTGCAGAAGGTGGTGGAGGGCGTGACGACGGTCGAAGAAGTCGTCAGGGTGACGCTGGCATGAACGGAGCGCCCGCATGCCGCTGCTGAGACGCCTCTGGTGGGCGGGTGGAGGCCGCGACCCGATATCGGTGCCGGGCGCCCTGCGCCGCGCGGAGGAGCGGCGACGCGAGGGCCGCTATGCCGAGGCGGGCGAGCTCGTCGCGCGCGCGCTCGAGCTCGATCCCGACAATCTCCACGCGCATCTCCTCGCGGCGTACCTGCACGCCGCGCGTCGCGCGCCCGCGCGTGCGAAGGCCGAATTCCAGTGGGTGCTCAACCACGACGCGACGCACGCGCGGGCGCTGCTCGGGCTCGCGCGGATCGCGCTCGAGGAGGGCGACGCGAACGCGTGCCACGATCTGCTGCGGCGCGCGCTGCGGTTCTATCCCGACTTCCCCGAGGCCACGGCATTGCTGGCGGCCGTACGGACGCGCCGCGCGGAGGCGCCGCCGGCGCCGCATCCGTCGGCGGCGCACTCGCCCGCGCATCCGCGCGTCGACCGGCTGCATCTGCCGGGCACGGGCCGCGCCCTCATCATTGCGCGGGCCGACGGCGGCCTGATCGCCTCGCAGCCCGTGGCCGAAGACGCCAAGGACGTCGCGGAGGCGCTCGCCCACATGCTGCACCTCGCCACCGGCGCGTTGGAGCGCGCCGGCCTCGGCCCGTTGCACCGCGCCATCGTCGACGACGGGCACGACGCCGTCTTCACGCGGACCGACGGCGAGCTCATGGTCTCACTCGCGCTGCCACGCGCGACCGATCCGACCCAGGGTCTGCTCGACGTGAACCGGCTCTGGTCCGCCACGCTGCACGAGTTGGGGCTGGCCGGCGGCACGCCGACGATCGCGCCCCCAGCTACGCCGGTGAACACGCCGGTCGCTTCGGACTCGACAGGAGCACCTCATGCGCCTCAAGCTCGCGCTCGAGCACGATAGCGCCTCGCGAGGCCGGCATGTCCGGGACATCGTTCAGGAGTTGAATCGTCTGCACTGGGTTCGCGGCGCCATGATCGTCGCGCCCGACGGCTTCGTCATCGCCGCCGAGCTGCCGCCCACGATTGCGGTTGATTCGCTGGCCGCGCTCGCCGCCACGCTCGGCCGTGAGCTGGAGACGAGCGCCGCCCGCCTGGGACGGCCGTCGGTCTCCACCGCCTTGTTCTCGGCCGACGACGGCACGATGTTCCTCGCCGGCAGCCGCATCGGCTATCTCGTCGTCCTCGCCGACCAGCAGGTCAACGTGCAGGCCATCCGCGGCGCGCTCGCCGACGCCGTCGCGCTGATCGAAGCGGCGTGGGCGCCGGGCGAGGTGGCGTCGTGAGCCGATGCCCGGCGACTCGCGGGTGATGGCGCGAATACTGGATACGCGGGCGGCGCGGAGCGTGATATCCCGGATTGTGTCTGCGGTGATGACGTCCAACGCGATGATGGTGCAGGCGATTTTTCGGATGGCCCAGCGCGGATACTGGATACGCTGCAAGAGAAGCGCGGCGCAGGTAGCTATACAGGTCTGGATAATACGAGTTTGAGCGTGTTCAGCAATCTCGCCGACATGGGCATCTTCGTCACTCTGGGACTCGTTCTGTTGGCTGTCGGCATGCTTCTGTTTCTGGGCTCGTGGCTGCTGCCAGGCAGGGAACCTGAGGATCTTGCCTAGGATGCGTCCGTCCGACTGGTCGCCTAACAAACCGCTTGAGCGGGTCGGCATGCAAGCGCCTGTGGACATCAGAGGCTCCAGCGCCGGCCGCTCAGCGCCGATCCGTTCGGCGAACGTCCGAGGTGCAGTGTGGAAATCGTCATGAGGCGAACCGCGGAGGGACGGTCTACGACGCTCGTGCGACGCGACGATGGCGTTATGCTTGAGCTTCCGAGTTACGCACCCGTTCACAGACTCCCTCACGACTTGGCGCACTTCGTCGTCGAGCGCACTCTAGGACTCTCGTGGGGGTTCTGGGGCTCCATCGCTGCTGGTGCCGTATTCGGAGGCGTGGAGGTTCTTCCGCGGAAGCGGACCGCGCGCGTAAAGGAGCGATCACGACAGGTCATGAAGGGTGCCAGTTCGCGGGTCACCGAGGCCGAGGCAGTCGTAGGCAGCGTCGTAGAGATCTACCAGCGTCGGCTTGATCGCGACCGGGCAGCGGCTCGCGCTTTGCTCAGTGGGACATGGAGGCCGACTCACCCATCG
>QHSO01000175.1 GCA_003220475.1 Candidatus Rokuibacteriota bacterium
AGCTCGGCGGCCAGACGGTAGAGCGCGCGCCGGCGATGGCGGCTGCACACGTCGCAGCCGTGCGCGACCCCGTCTCTGACGAGGCCGAGCGTCGCCGGCTCGTCTCTCACGATCCACTCGACGCCGAGCGCTGCGATCTGCGTCCGCAGCGCGCCGACGTCGCTCTTGAACTTGCCCTGCTCGATCGTGACCGCGACCACCTCGTACGCGAACGGCGCGCGCGCCCGATAGGCCAGGAGCGCATCGAGCAGGCAGAGGCTGTCCTTGCCACCCGACACGCCCACGGCCACGCGGTCGCCGGGCCGGAGCATCGCAAAGCGCCCCATGGCCCGGCCGATCAGATCGAGCACGCGCTCGCGCGCGTCCGTCGTCACTTCTTGTACTTGTCCGGCGCCTTGAGCGGCGCGAAGAACGGCGGGCGCGGCATGCGGCCCACGCGGACCTCGACGAGCGCGGGGCGGTTGAGCGCCAGCGCGCGGCGGACGGCATCGCCGACCTCGGTCGGCTTCTCGACGCGAATGCCCGCCACGCCATACGCGTCGGCGAGCTTCATGAAATCGGGATTGCGGAAGTCGGCCTCCCACGTGCCGCCCCAGGCCTCGTCGAGGTCGCGCGCGACGTTGCCGTAGGCGTCGTCGTTGAACACGACGGCGACGACGTTGATGCCGTACTTCACCGCCGTCGACATCTCCTGCGCGTTGTACATGAAGCCGCCGTCGCCGCAGATCGCGACGACGGGCCGATCGGGCTGCGCGACCTTCGCGCCGAGCGCGGTGGGGTACTCGAAGCCGAGGTTGCCGGAGTACGACGAGTTCAGGTACGTGCGCGGCCGGAACACCGGCCAGAAGGGCCGCGAGTAGTAGCCGATCTGCGTCATGCCCGCGATGACGATCGCGTCCTCCGGCGTGCCCGCGCGCAGCGACTTGAGGATCGGCGCGTTCGGCTCGGTCGTGTCGAGCGCGGCCATCTCCGCGCGCAGCGCCTCGCGCTCGGCTTTGCGCGAGGGCCGTGGCGCCGAGGCGCGCAGCCGCTCGAGCAGCCGTTCGAGCGTCAGCCGCGCGTCGCCGACCAGACCATACGTAAGGCCGTGGCTACGTCCGATCTCGTCGGGATCCACGTCGATCTGGATCACCTGCTGCGTGGGCTGAAAGCCCGCCAGCTGCAGGCGAGAGCCGACGACGAGGATGAGATCGGCCGCGTCGAGCCAGCGCCGCAGCGGATTCTTGGGCCAGAGCCCCGCGCCGAGTGAGAGGTCGTTGGCGTCGCTGACCACGCCTTTGCCCTCGGCGGTGGTGGCAATGCCGGCCTGCAGGTGTTCGGCGACGGCGGCGAGCGCCTCGTGTGCATCGCCGGTGACCGCGCCGCCACCGGCGTAGATCACCGGACGCTGCGCGGCGAGCAGCATCTGCGCCGCGCGCGCGATGAGCGGCTCGGGCGCGGCCGCACGCTCGACCTCGGCCGGCGGCAGCAGCGTCGCGTCGCCGTCTTCCTCGAGGACGTCCGGCGGAAATTCGAGGTGGACCGGGCGCGGACGTCCGGTTTTCAGCTGGCGCACCGCCGCCCGCACGGCGCCCGGCACGTCGGCAACCTCGAGCACGCGGCGGCGCCACTTCGTGACCGGCGCGATCGCGTCCATCTGATCGTTCACCTCGTGCAGCACGCCGACATCGCGGCCGATGTTGCGCCGCGGGACCTGGCCGCACAGCATCAGCACGGGCGACGACGCCGCGTAGGCGGTGGAGAGACCGGCCGCCGCGTTGAGCAGGCCAGGGCCGGGGACGACCAGCGCGACGCCGAAGCCGCCGCCGGCGCGCGCGTACCCGTCGGCCATGTAGGTGGTGGCCTGCTCGTGGCGCGTCGTGATGAATCGCACGCGCTCGTCGCGCAGTCCCGCGAGTGCGCCGTAGAGCTGGACGCCGGGAAGACCGAACACGAGCTTGACGCCTTCGCGAACGAGCTGTCGGGCGAGCGCTTCGCCGCCGGTCATGCGTGGCATGGTCTCGTTGCTCCTTTCGACTCGCACTATCTCGTTACTTGTTGTCGCGCCACAGCGGGTCGAGGTAACGCTTCACGAACGTGTTGCGCGGATTCTGCTCGAGCGCGCGCTCGGCGTAGTAGCGCGCGATGTCGCGCCGGTCCAGCCCCGCGTAGGCCTTGGCCAGATAGGACAACGCCTGATCCACGGCGAGGCGTTCCCACATGAAGCCGCCCGCGAGGGCGCGGCTGATCTCGAACGCCGCGCGCTCCCACTCCGCGCGGTCGATATGCAGCGTGCCGACCTTCCAGTAGGCGTCGACGAACCAGAGGTCGATCGTCACGGCGTTGGCGGAATCGCTCGACCACTCGGTGTCGAGCAGGTCGACGAGCGTGCGGTAGACGGCGAAGGCTTGTCCGCGCTCGCGCAGCCGATAGAGCGCGCGGCCGTATGCCTCGAGCACGAACGGGTTGCGTGGCTCGTCACGGAAGGCGGGCTCCAGCACGGCGAGGGCGGCGGCGTAGTCCTGGCTGGCGTAGTGGCGCTCCGCCTCCACGAGTTCCGCCTGATGACGATCCGAGAACACCGACGGCAGCGGTTGAACGTCGCCGATCGGTCGGCCTGCACCGATCACCGTGCGCGCCGCGGTGGGGCTGGTGGTGTGGCCGACGTGGGCCAGCCGCACGTCGCGGTCGAGGATCGCGTAGAGGATGAGCGCGTGCGGCGACTTGGTCGCGCGCGGGATCGGCGTCGGCGTGCGGGGCGCCGCGGAGCAGCCGAGAGCGACGAGGGCCACAAGCGCGACCGCGACGCGCGGCGCCTGGCTCACCATCGCGCGCTCAGGAGTGCTTGCGCAGCTCGAGACGGCCGATCTGGCGACGGTGCACCTCGTCCGGCCCGTCGGCGAAGCGCAGCGTCCGCGAGTGCGCCCACATGAAGGCCAGCGGAAATTCCTGGCTCACGCCGCCGCCGCCGTGCACCTGCATGGCCCAGTCGAGCACCTGCAACGTCATGTTCGGGACGGCGACCTTGATCTCGGCGATGGCCTGCTTGGCGGCCTTGTTGCCGACGGTGTCCATCATGAACGCGGCGTGCAGCACGAGCAGCCGCGCCTGGTCGATCTTGATGCGCGCCTCGGCGATGCGCTCGAGCGTGACGTCGTGGTCGGCGATGCGCTTGCCGAAGGCGACGCGGCTCATCGAGCGCTTGCACATCAGCTCGAGCGCGCGCTCGGCCACGCCGATCTGGCGCATGCAGTGATGGATGCGTCCCGGACCCAGGCGGCCCTGCGCGATCTCGAAGCCGCGGCCCTCGCCGAGCAGCAGGTTGGAGGCGGGCACGCGCACGTTCTCGAACAGCACCTCGCCGTGGCCGTGCGGCGCGTCGTCGTAGCCGAAGACCTTCAGCATGCGGATCACCTTGATGCCCGGCGTCTCGCGCGGCACCACGATCATCGACTGCTGCTTGTACTTGTCCGGGTTCTTGGGATCCGTCTTGCCCATGAAGATGAGGACCTTGCAGCGCGGATCGCCGATTCCCGAGGTCCACCACTTGTGGCCGTTGATCACGTAGTGGTCACCGTCGCGGACGATTGACGATTCGATGTTCGTCGCATCCGACGACGCGACCTTGGGCTCGGTCATGGCAAAGGCCGAGCGGATCTTGCCCTCGAGCAGCGGCTGCAGCCACTGCTTCTTGAGGTCCTCGTTGGCATACCGCTCGAAGACCTCCATGTTGCCGGTGTCGGGGGCGGAGCAGTTGAAGACTTCCGGCGCGAGGTGCGAGCGGCCCATCAGCTCGCAGAGCGGCGCGTACTCGAGGTTGGTGAGGCCGGCGCCGCGCTGGCTCTCGGGCAGGAAGAGGTTCCAGAGGGCGCGCTCGCGCGCCTTGTCTTTCAGGTCCTCCATGATCGGCGGGATCTGCCAGCGCGTGGGGCCGGAGTCGAGCTGCTCGTGGAAGACGGGCTCGCTGGGATAGATGTACTTGTTCATGAAGTCGGTGATCTGCTCCAAGTACATCTTCGTCTTCTTCGAGTACTCGAAATCCATGACGGCCCCCTCTGGCGTTGTCGGGTGCCCGATTGTATCCTCCGCGGCGAGCAAAGTCATGGCAGGCAGGATGCGTGGCAAGGTGGCGCTGATCACCGGCGCCGGCTCGGGCATCGGCGCCGAGACGGCGAAGCGATTGGCCGCGGAGGGCGCGCGCATCGCGTGTGTGGATCGCATCGGCGAGCGCGCGAAGGAGACGGCGCGCCTGATCGGCGCCGCCGGCGGCGAGGCGTTCGCGCTGGAGACCGACGTCACCGACGCCGCCGCCTGCGAGCGGATGGTGGACCAGGTCGTCGCGCGCTTCGGTGCGCTGACCACGCTCGTCAATTCCGCCGGCGTGCGCCCCGAGAAGCGCGACCGCGCGCCGGCGCCGGCCGAATGGGAGCGCGTGGTCGACACCAACCTGACCGGCACGTATTACCCGTCGCGCGCGGCGCTGCCCGCGCTGAGCGGGGCCGGACAGGGCGCCATCGTGAACCTGTCGTCGGTCTACGGCGTGGTGGGCGGCTCGCTCTCGCCGGCGTATGCGGCCTCCAAGGGCGCGGTGGTGAACCTCACACGGCAGATGGCGATGCAGTGGGCGCCGGGCGTGCGCGTGAACTGCGTCTGTCCGGGGATGATCGAGACGCCGATGACCCGCGCCTTGCTCGACGACCCGGCGTTTCGCGAGGCGATTCTGCTGAAGTATCCGCTGCAGCGTTTCGGCCAGCCCGACGAGGTCGCCTCGGCCATCCTCTACCTGGCCAGCGACGAGGCGGCGTTCGTGACCGGCGTCTCGCTGCCGGTGGACGGCGGCTACACCGCGGGTTGACGTTTCTGCGGGAACGCCGCGAGACATTTCTCGCGCTCGCCGCGTGTCTCATCGTGCTGGCGACGAGCGTCCCCACCGACGCCGAGGGACTACGCTACGTCTTCGTCGACCACCTCTCGACCCCGGCGCCGCCCGCCGCGCCGATGACGGCGGCCGCAACCGCCATCCACGAGGCGCTCGTCACCGCGACCCTCGAGCGCGACGTCCGGACGCTCGCGGCACCCGACATGCGCGGGCGCTTGCGTGGCACCGACGACAACGCGCGCGCCCGCGCCTACATCGTCTCGCGCCTGCGGGCGGCGGGACTCGCGCCGCTGTTCGGCGGCTCCTTCGAGCAGCCGACGTACGTCGAGCCCGGTGACGACGCCGCGCCCGTGCGGCACGGCACGAACCTGGGCGCGGTGTTCGCGGCCGAGGAGCGCGACGCCGAGTGGATCGTGCTCGTCGCGCACTACGATCATCTCGGCGTGGTCGGCGGTGCCGTCCATCCGGGTGCCGACGACAACGCGAGCTCGGTCGCCCTGCTGCTCGCCCTCGGCGACTCGCTCGGCCGCGCGCGGCCGCGCCTCAAGCGCCACGTCGTGCTGCTGTTTCCCGACGCCGAAGAGCCGCCCGACATCCGCACGGAGCGCATGGGATCGTCGTGGTTCTGGCGGCACCCGCCGCTCCCGGCCGAGCGGTTGCATCTCGCGATCGTGCTCGATCTCATGGGCGGCCGCGCGTCGCCGGAGATGCAGGCCGCCGGGCTCGCCAGCGCGCTCTTCGTGCTGGGCGCCGAGGCCAGCCGGAGCCTCGCGGACTTCACACGCACGCTGCCGTCGATCGACGGCGTGGAGCCCGTGTTTCTCAGCCTGCCGATGATCGAGGCGATGCCGTACGTGCCCAATCGTCGCTTCGCGCGCAGCGATTACCATGGGCTACGCGAGCATCTCGGACGGCCGTTCGTCTTTCTGTCCACCGGGCGCGCCGAGACGTACCACACCGAGCGCGACACGCCCGACACGGTGGACGGGGCGAAGCTCGCCCGGGTCACGCGCTGGGTCGGCGTGCTGGCGATGCAGGCCGCCGACGCGAACGCTCCGCTCGAGTGGCGCGACTTCACCGCCGATGCCCGCGCCGACGCGCGCGCGCTGCTGCGGATGTCGGCGGGACTCGAGACGAGTGGGCGCTTTCCGTGGCCGCTGCGGCGTGCGCTCGCCGCCGACCGACGGATGGTCGAAGGGCTGCTGCGCCGCTGGGGTGCGGGCGCCGCACCGACGTCCGAGAGCTATCGCGCGCTGCAGCTGGCGTCGACGCGTTTTCAGGCGGCGCAGTGGCGACCCGGCGGCTGGTATTTCGTGCTGTGGTGAGGCCTGTCAGCGCTGGAGCGTCAGCTCGAACAGCAGCGTTGCCACGCGGCCCTTGTAGATGTCGGAGTGATCGAAGATCACCTGGTTGGCGTTGACGTTCCAGGCCGCCGCGCGGCCGGGCGCCAGCTCCGCGGGGTTCGGCGGCGCCGCGAGATGGCCGGTCGGCGTCACGTTGATCGTCTCGTACTCCTCGACCGCGCAGGCGCCGATGCCGCAACGCGCTTCGTCGTCGGTCACCACCGACGCGAGCGGGAACAGCCAGCGGTTCGCCATATCGTGTTCCGAATACACGTTGAACGTGTAGCCCGCATAGATCCTCGTCGTCGTCGCCGCCGGGACCTTGCCCGGCGACCTCTGGACGGTCGAGAGCAGCTCGCCGCGCTCCCGAGCATCAGCCGGCGCGCGCAGCGCCACCGCCTCGACCGGTTTGAAATCCTCGGGACCGACGGCGGCGTTGAGCAGCACCATGTTGAGTCGATCCACGCGGCGCAAGAGGTCGTGCGCCGGCGTGCCGAGCCGGATGAAATTGCGCATCCCGTTGACGATGATGCGACCGCCGAAGCTGTGGCCGACGAGGTGCAGCTTGGGCGCCGCCTTGTCGCGCCGC
>QHSO01000176.1 GCA_003220475.1 Candidatus Rokuibacteriota bacterium
CGCGCGCACACGCGTGGCGATGTCGGTGACGTTCGCGCGCGGATCGGGAGCCAGACCGAGCATCAGCCGCAGCACGCCGTCGGCCGCAAACAGCGTCTCGATCGCCGCCGCCGTCAGCGGACGACTACCTTCTCGCGCGGCGACCAGCACGTCTTCCATGCGGTGCGCGATCTCGCCCACGCGCGCACACCCAACGACATACGCCGCGCCCTTGAGCGTGTGCACCGCGCGGAACAGCCGCGCCACGCTGTCCGGATCCACACCACGCTCGAGCGCCCCGAGCGCCCCCGTCACGCTCTCGAGATGCTCCGTCGCCTCCGGCACGAAGTACGAAGCCACATCCCGATTCCCCGCAAAAAATGCCTCGAGCTCCGCCTTGATCGGATCCGAGTCCATCGGCCCCGCGCCGGCGGGCGTGGCGACGGAGCCCGGCCCGGCGGTAGCGGCCGGGGGTGGGGCGGGGGCACCGCTGGCGGGGCGTAGACTCTCCCGTGTATCCGCCTCGCGTCGAGCGTCTATCTCCGACCGTCGCGACTCGCGCCCCGCGAGCGGTGCCCCCACCCCACCCCCGGCCGCTACCGCCACGCCGCGCCCCGCCGGCGCGCCCGCCGCCGCATCGAGGGCGCGCTTCAGATGGCCAACGAGCGTCGTGAGCGCGCGCGTGTCGAGCGGTTGCCCGGCGAGCTCTTCCTCCAGCTCGGCCGCGAGCTCGGCGATCTTCGGAAAGCCATGCAGCGAGGCCGCACCCTTGAGCCGGTGTGTCACGACGAAGAGTGCGTCCTGCCCACCGGGACGCGCGAGCGTTGCCGCGGCGCCCTCGAGCGCGGCCACGGTGTCCCACGCTTCCATCAGGAAGATGGAGCGGAGGAACTCCTGATCGGCCGGCTCGGCCATGATCCTCTCGTCAGGTGGTCGCCAACTTGAACCGCGAGAGGCTTCGCGTGAGCTCGTCCGCCAGTTTCACCAGGTCGTCGACCGTGCGGCGCGTCTGCAGCACGGCCTGCTCCGTGTGTACCGCCACCTCGGCGATGGAGCGCATCGCACGCACCACGCCGTCGGCGCCGCGCACCTGCTGCTGCGACGACGCCGAGATCTCCTGCGCCAGCTCCGCGGAGGTCTTCGAGATGCCCGCGATCGCCTTGAGACTCTCCTCGGCGCGGATCGTGACCTTGTAGCCGGTCTCGACCTCGCGCGTGCCCTCTTCCATGGCCACCACCGCCTCCTGCGTCTCCGCCTGGACGGCGCGGATGCGCGCGGCGATGTCCTTGGTGGCCGTGGCCGCACGCTCGGCGAGCTTGCGGATCTCGTCGGCGACGACGGCGAAGCGCACGCCCGACTCGCCCGCGCCCGCCGCCTCGATGGCCGCGTTCAGCGCGAGCAGGTTCGTGTGCGAGGCGATCTCCTCGATCGTGTCGACGATCTCCGAGATCTCGAGCGAGCGGTCGCCGAGGCTCTTGATCCGCTTGGCGATGACCTGCACCTCGTTGCGGATCCGCTGCATGCCGGCGAGGCTGTCGCGCACGGCGCCCTCGCCGCGCGTCGCCGCGTCGAGCGTCTGCGCGGCGGCGTTGGCGGCGGAGGCCGCGTTGGAGGCGACCAGCTGCACCGAGCGCGACATCGTCTCCACCTCGCGGCTGACCGTCGTCGCCTCGCGCGCCTGCTTCTCGGCGCCGCCGGCCATCTGATCGGTGGCGCCAAGCATGTCGTTGGCGCTCCCGGTCACCCGCAGCGCGGCGTGCCGCACGTCGGCCAGCAACGCGCCGATCTCCTCGACCATGAGGTTGACGGCGTCGACGACGTTGCCGAGCACGTCGGGCGTGACTTCGCCGCGCTTGCGCAGATCACCCTGCGCGATCTGGGTCACCGTTTCCAGGAAGACCGAGATGTTCTTCTGCAGCTCCTCGCGCCGCTTACGCTCCTCGTCGCGCTCGGCCTCGGTGAGCACCTGCGAACGCAGCCGCGTGACCGTGTCGTTGACCGTGCGCGCGAGCTGACCGATCTCGTCGCGAGAGCGCACACGCACCGTGTGCGTGAGATCGCCGCGGCCGACCTGCTCGGCCACGCGCACGATCTCGCCCAGCGGGCGCGTGATCCGCCGCGCGAACACGGCGCCGGCCGCCACGGCCACGAGGGCGCCGACGCCGAACATGATCAGCAGGTATCGGCCGGACTTCGCGGCGGCGGCCTCGATGATCGCCTTGTCCATGCCGACGCGGACGGTGCCCAGCTGACCGGCGAGCATCGGCACGCCGACGTCGATGATCGAGCGTGTGGCGCCGGTGACGGGATGCGCGTAGTGGATCTCGCGCACCTGCTTGGCCGTGTCGCCTACCACGAGGTTCTTGTCGATGACATCGGGCGGCACGATCGGATGGAACGTGTGCGCGATCAGCGTCTTGTGCGGGTCGTAGACCATGACGTACGCGACGCCGCTGATCGCTTCCTTACCCGAAACGACCTCGTCGACGCGCGCCTGCACGGTGGACGCGTCGCGGTTGAGGATCAGGTCGACGGCGGACGAGGCCAGGCTATTGGCGATGGCGGTGCCCTTTGAGGTGAACTCTTCGGTCATCTGCGCGCGCAGCGTGCGCACGGAGACGTACCAGGTGACGGCCGCCAGCGGCACCAGCAGGACCGTCAGGAAGACGATGATCTTCGTCAGCACGCCGATCCGGATGCGCAGCTTGACCATGGCCGCTCCCCTTAGACCTGCACCGCCGCCGCCCAGTCGGCGATCGGTACCCAGCGGTCACCCTCAACGCGCGTGAAGTACACCGAGTCGAGGCCCTGGTGCCGCTCCGGCCCAAAGGTCAGCGGCGCGCCGATGCCGAGGTCGAAGCTGCGCAGCGACTCCAGGGCCTGCCGGAACGACGCGCGCGTGGGCTGCGGGCCCGCGCGGCGCAGCGCCTCCACCACCACCTTCGCGTTCACATACCCCTCGAGGCTGATGAAGCTCACCTTCTGCACTCCGTAGCTCGCGTCGCGCAGCGCCTCGGGGACGACGGGGTTGTGGCGCTCTATGGCCGCGCGGTATTCCGCGACGCCGGGCAGCGCCACCTCGTCGTAGCTCGGTACCACCTGCGAGTTGACGAGCGCGCGCGTGTAATTCCGGCCGTTGCTCTTGCCGTGCTTGACCAGCAGGGCGAGCATGGCGTCCGATCCGACGAATGATAGGTTCGATACCGGGGGGAGAAACCCCGCGTCGCGCGCCGACCGCACGAAGGCGCCGCACCCCTGGTAGGCGCCCGTGCACAGCACCACGTCCACCCCGGCCTTCTGCAGCGCGTGCACGGCCGGCGACATGTCGTCCGTGAACTTCGCGCCGCGCGGATAGGTCGCCTCGGCCGTGATGCGCGCGCCGCGCTGGGCGAGCCCGCGCGCGACACCGTCGGTGCCGCTCCGCCCGTAGGCGTCGATCTGATAGAAGACACCGAAGCTACGCGCGCCCAGCGACCAGAAGCGCTCGACGAGCGCCATCATCTCCTGCCGGTACGAGGCCCGGATGTTGAAGACCTGGTCCGCGTACGGTGCCTCGCGCTGCGGCTGCGCGCCCGTGAAGTTGCCGACGAGGACGACTTGCTGCTCGCCGTAACGCTTGATGACCGGCAGCGCCCGCGTGAGCGTCGGCGTGCCGACGTAGTTCGACAGCGTGAAAACCTGGTCCTTCTCCAGCAGCTGGATGGTGTTCTTGATGCACGGGTTGGGCTCGTAGTTGTCGTCGAGCGCCATCACGGTGATCGTGCGCCCGTGCACGCCGCCCCGGAGATTGACCTCGTCGTAGTGGGCCTGCGCGCCGCGATAGAACTCCGTGCCGAGGCCGGCCGCGGTGCCGCGAAACGCCGCGCTCATGCCGATACGGATCTCGCTCGCGGTGACGCCGGGCGCCGAGGCGCCGCCGAGCGACCGCGGCGCGACGGGCACCTCGTTCGGGACCGCGCGCGTGCCGGGCCGCGACGCGGCGGCGCGCGATGCCGCGGCACGCGACGTGCCCGGGCGCGACTGCGCGGAGGCGGTGCACGCGCTCGCCATCGCCGCCGTCGAGGTCGCGAGGAAGCCGAGGAAGCGTCGTCGGTTCATGGCTGAGCCTCCACAGCCGCCGGCGCCCACGGCGCGCGAAGCGCCTCCAGCAGCCGCGCGGTGTCGAGCAGGATGGCGGGCTCGTCGGGCCGCGGCACGAGGCCGGCGGCGAACGTCTTGAGCGGCCCGTCCGCAAGGTCGTCGACCGGCAGCGGCGCGTCGAACCATTCGAGACCGAGCACGCCATCGATCGGCACCGCCGCCTCGAGGCCTCCCGCGACGAGCACGATCGCGGCGCCGCCCACCTTCATCGGCTTCGGCGCCAGCCCGAGCACGGATCGCGCGTCGGCGACGGCGACGACCGTGCCGCGCAGGTTCGCCACACCGAGCAGCGGCGCCGGCGCGCCGGGCACCGAGCCGATGGCGTCCATGGTCATGACTTCGCGCGCCTCGCGCACGTCCACCGCGAACCGGCGGCCGCCGATGGCCACGACGCACGCGCGGTGCCGATGAGCGCCGGGAAGTGTGGGATCGCCGGACGGGGTCGCATCGGCCGGCGCTGTCGCGTCGCCCGGGGGTGTCGCGGCGCCGGAGACGACCGGCTCGTCAGCGGGCAAACCGGCTCACCACGCTCAGCAATTCGTCCGACGTGAACGGCTTCGACAGATACTCGTCGGCGCCCTGCTTCTTGCCCCACGCTCGGTCGCTCTCCTGGTTCTTTGAGGAGACGAGGACCACCGGTGTCTTGCTCGTTCGCGTGTCGCGGCGAAGCGAGCGCAAGATCTCGTAGCCGTTGCGACGCGGCAGGACGATGTCGAGCAGGAGCACGTCGGGATGCTCGGCCTCCAACCGGTCCTCGATCTTTTCGCCGTCGCTCAGCGAGACGACCTGGTGACCGGCCCCGCGCAGGATCGATTCCATGAGCTTGAGGTCCGAATAGGCATCGTCGACGACCATCACCTTCGCCATGGGACGCGGGCCTCCTTGCCAGAGCGGCGTGGGTGGGCGAAAGTGCAACGCGGCTGCCACGGGTGGGCGCGCGTGTGCGCTGTTCGGCGTGCTGACGTCAGCGGCGATGACAGTGTCGGCGAGCGAGCGAGCGGTGCGTCAGGGCAACGCCCCCATGACATCGGCGGAGCGCGCGGCACGCCACCCTGGCCCCCGGCCGATCGCATGCGGGCGTGGTGACATATGATGAGGCCATGACGACACTGAGTGAGCGCGAAACGCTGGAGCTCTATGAGAAAACTGGCGCGCTCATGCGCGGCCACTTTCGCCTGACGTCCGGCCTGCACTCCGACATCTATCTGCAGTCGGCCCTCGTGCTCCAGTATCCGGAGCACGCGGCACGGCTCGGCGAGGCGCTGGCCGCACCGTACACCGACGCGCGGGCTCAGACGGTGCTGGCGCCGGCCATCGGCGGCATCCTGATCGCCCACGAGGTCGCGCGCGCGCTCGGCGTCCGCGCGCTGTTCACGGAGCGGGAGGACGGCGCGATGCGGCTGCGGCGCGGCTTCACGCTCACGCCGGGCGAACGCTGCCTCGTCGTCGAGGACGTCATCACCACCGGCGGCTCGACCCGTGAGGTGGTCGAGTGCGTGCGCGCCAGTGGCGGTTCCGTCATCGGAGTCGGCACCCTGATCGATCGCAGCGGCGGCACGGCGGCGTTCGACGTGAAGCGCGCGTCCCTCGCCACGGTGAGCGCGTCGACGTGGCCGCCCGAAGCGTGTCCGCTCTGCAAGAGCGGCGGCCACGCGATCAAGCCCGGCAGCCGCGTGTAGTTACGGCTTCTTCGCCGGATGCTGGAAGGCTTCGGGGTGCGCCTCCGCCCACTTGAGCCCTTCCTGCAGCTCCTTTTCGGCCTCCTTCACGAGCTCGACCGCCTTCGCACGGTGTCCGTCGTAGTGATGCACCGCCTTCTCGAGCTGTTTCTCGGCACGCTCGAGGTCCCGCGACGCCGCGATCATGTGGGGATGGCGGCCTGGCCGTGCGCGCGGCTCGACCTGTGGCGGTGGCGGCGAGGGCGCCGGCGTCTGCGCGGTGACCGTGGTGGTGAGCAAAATGCCGGCGAGCGCGGCCCCGCTGATCCATAGCTGATCTCGTCGCATGGCAGTCCTCCTGATCGGTCAGTATTCCGGCGGCGCGTAGATCGTCACGAAGAACAACGGCGCGCGGCCGGGGTTGCGGACGTGATGACGCGCGCCGGAAGGGATCATCACCAGCGCGCCGGCGCCCACGCGGCGCTCCTCGCTGTCCACGCGCAGCGCCGCCCCGCGTCCTCGCCGGGCGAGATCGTCATCACCGCGGTCTGACTGCGATCGGTCTGCTGCAGCACGCGAAAGAACTCGCCGCGGTGGCGCGTAACGTCGCGAACATCCATGACAGCCTCCGCGCGCGTCAGGGGAGTAGCAGCCCGTTGCGCGCCATCACCACGAGCAGCCACACGAGCTGGCCGGCCACGAACACGGTGAGACCGCGCTCGCGACCGCGCCGTATCTGCGCGCGATACTGCCACGCGCCGCCGGCGATCGCGAGCGCCGCGAACAAGCCGCCGTCGTAGCGCGCGATGACACCGTAGTGGGCGGCGAGCCCACCGGCGAGACCCCACAAGACATAGGCGGCCAGCCAGAGCGCGATCACCGAGCCCAGGATCGACAGCCGCGAGCCCGACCAGCCGAGCGCACGCGCGATGCTGACGGTGACGACGGCGCCGAGCACGAGAACGGCACCGACGGCCAGCGTCCAGCGCGTCACGCGCGCTCCGTTCGGTACTCGGGCCGCCAGCGCAGCAGCCGCCGCTCCACGTGCTTGATGCCCAGCGCCATGACGATTCCGATCGCGCCGAGGGACACCAGCGCCACCATCATGTCCGCGGCGTTCAGCGTGCCGAGCGACTGGGTGATTAGATAGCCGAGGCCGCCGCCCGACTCGCCGCCGAGCAGCTCGCCGACCACGACCCCGATCAGCGCGAACGAGATGGAGGGCGTCAGGGCGGCGAACGTCCACGCCAGCGCGGACGGCACGATCACGGTCACGACCTTCGCCAGCAGGCCGAAGCCGAAGACCATCGTGATCAGCGGCACCAGCGCGATGCGCGGCAGCGAGTTGAACGCGACGATGTACGGCTCGAGCACGCGCGCGAGGCGCTCGTGGCGGCCGAGCAGCAGTCCGGCCGCGAAGCCGGTGGAGACGCCGACCACGAACCCCCACAGCGTGGACTGCACGGTCGACAGCGCCATCGCCCACAGGCTGAGGCGGACCTCGCCGGACGCGAGGTAGACGAAACGGCGGGCGATGGCCGACGGCCGACTGATGAAGAACGGATCGATCCAGTACAGCCCAGGCGTCCGGCTGATGGCCTTGATCCCGGTCAGCCATTCCCACGCGCTCAGGAGCGCGACGAGGATCGCGACCCGCCACAGCGTCACGCGGGCGCGCTCGGTCACGCGCGCCTTCCATCGTGTTCCGCGAGCTCTTCGCCGAGGATGTGCCAGAGCTGTCCATACTCGCCCGCGTACTCGTCGCTCTCGCGCAGCGCGATGACGTCGCGCGGGCGGGTGAGCTTCACCTCGTGCACGGCCTTCACGCGTCCCGGCCGGCGCGTCAGCACCACGATGCGGTCGGCCAGCGTGATCGCTTCCGACAGATCGTGTGTCACGAAGACCACGGTCTGGCGGCGCGCCTCCCACAAACGGAGGAGCTCCGCGTGCAGCGTCAGCTTCGTGTGCGTGTCGAGCGCGCCGAACGGCTCGTCCATTAACAAAATCTCCGGATCCACCACGAGCGTTCGCATCAGCGCCACGCGCTGTCGCATCCCTCCCGACAGCGTGGCGGGAAACGCGTCCTCGAAGCCGGCGAGGCCGGCGAGAGCGACGGCCTCGCGGACACGTCGCGCGCGCTCGGGCGCGGCCACGCCGCGATACTCTAGGCCGAGCGCGATGTTGCGCGCGACGGTTCGCCACGGGAACACGGTGTCCTTCTGGAAGACGTAGCCGACGTGGCGAGGCGCGCGGGCTTCGACAGGCGCGCCGTCGATGAGCACGGCGCCGGACGACGGGACCACCAGCCCGCCGATCATGTTGAGGATGGTCGATTTGCCGCAGCCCGAGGGCCCGACGATGGCGACGAACTCACCCTCGAGCACCTCGAAGGCAGCGCGCTCCACCGCAGCCACCGCGCGGGCGCCCGCGCGGAAGGTCTTCGTGAGATCGCGGACGACGATACGCGCGCGGCGACTCAGGACTTGAACTTCGCGTGGGCCTTCTTGACGAACGTCATGTCCACCGCCTTCGCGTATGGCACCGGCTTGTCGACGGCGAGCGGCACCCAGACCTTCGTGCCGTTCGCGTACGACTTCTCGTCGAGCATGAGGTCCCAGTCGAAGATCGTCTTGTAGTACTTCACCGAGCGCAGGACGTTCTCGCGGCTGTAGGTGTCCATGTACGGCTTGTGGAGCAGCTCGACGATGTCCTCGTCCTTCGCGTGGCGGATCCATTGCTGCGCGCGGTAGCACGCGTTGACGTAGCCCTGCACGCGATCGGGCGACTTCTCGATCGTCTCGCGCAGCGTGTAGCCGACCGTCACCGGAATGGGCCCGCCGAAGACGCGCGTCCACGCCTTCTCGTCCTGAACGTCGTAGATGGGCGTGCCGAACCCCTCCTCCTCGGCCGCCCACTGCCACTCGGGTACCGCCATGATCGCGTCGAACTTGCCAGCCTTGAGCCCGCCGAGCATCGTGGTGGCGCCGCCACCGCTCACCCACTCCACGTGCTCGTTCACAGGCTTGCCGTCGGGAGCCTTGAGACCCTTCAAGACGTAGACGCCATACACATAGGTGCCCGACCCGATGGCCGTCGCCGCCACCACCGCCTGGCGGCCGACGAGCTTCGCGTCGCCGAGCGCCTCGACGGATTTCACGCCGCGGTCGAACAGCTCCTTGCGGACGACGATGTTCGCGTAGGAGCATCGCGTGTCGGTGGCGAACAGGATGAGCGCGTCCTTGCCCTTCTCGGTGATCTTCAGCGGGTGATTCGAATCGCCGAGGGCGAACATCGCCTGGCCGGCCGCCAGCACCTGGGCGACCTTGGCGCCGCCACCGGGCACGATGAACGAGGGCACGGCCACGCCCTCCTCCTCGAAGAACTTCTTCTCCTTGGCGACGAGGTGCTGGCCGTAGACGAACGTCGAAACGCTGTGGGAGACGGTGATCGGTTTTACCGCCGCGAAGGCGGGCACGCGCCGGCCGACGACGGCGGCGGTGCCGGCGGCGGTCACGAACTGACGTCGCGTCCAGGTCATGCGCGCGAGCCTACGCTGCCGCCTGGTGTCTGTCAACCGCAACATATTGACACTACAGCGAATTTCGGCCATGCTGGTGCGCTTCCATGGTCCGCAGCAGGACGGGGTTCGGACGGGGGGAGGCCAGCGGCGAGTCGATCGCCGTCACGGTCGAAGTACGGTCGGTCAATCATCGCCACCTCGACGTCGCGCTACGCCTGCCGCGCTCGCTCGCCGCCCTCGAGCTCGACGTGCGTCGGCTCGTGCAGAGCCGGCTCGAGCGCGGCCGCATTGATATCGCCGTGCAGCTCACGCCGCTGGCCGGCGCCGCCACGCAGCGGGTCCAGGTCGACGCCGCCCTGGCGCGCGAGTACGTCGCGCGCGCCCGCGCGCTCGCCATGGAGCTCGGCCTCGACGGCGCGCCGAACCTCGCCTGGCTGCTCGAGCAACCCGGCGTCGTGCGCCTGGAGGACCCGGAACCGATCGAGCCCGCCGCGCCGTGGCCGCTGCTGGCCGAGGCGCTCGGCCGCGCGCTCGACGAGCTCGTCGCGCGACGCACGGCCGAAGGCGATCGGCTCGCCGAAGCGCTGCGCACGCTGCACGGCGAGCTGACGACCAACGTGGAGCTCGTTTCCGTGCGCGCGCCGGCGACGACGGCGCGCCGTGAGGACCGCCTGCGCGATCGGCTGCGCGCGCTGCTGGCGGAGACGGCCATCGACCAGTCTCGCATCGTGACCGAGGCCGCCGTGTGGGCGGACAAGAGCGATGTGACCGAAGAGCTGGCGCGGCTACGTGCGCACCTCGCGGAGTTCACGCTGATGCTCGGCAAGGACGGACCGGTGGGGCGTCCGCTCGATTTCCTGATCCAGGAGCTGAACCGGGAGATCAACACGGTGGCCTCGAAGGCTGACGATCTCGAGATGAGCCAGGCCGCGCTGGCGGCCAAGGGCGTGCTGGAGAAGATCCGCGAGCAGGTACAGAATCTTGAGTAGTCGCGGCGGCGCGCGCCTCGGCCGCCGCGGGACGCTCTTCGTCGTGTCCGCGCCCTCGGGCGCAGGCAAGACGACGCTCTGCCGCGAGGCGCGCCTCGTCATCCCCGACCTCGCCTACTCCGTCTCCGCGAC
>QHSO01000177.1 GCA_003220475.1 Candidatus Rokuibacteriota bacterium
CGACGACGTCGCCGCCGTCGTTGTTGCCGAGCGCGCGGCTGGCGCGCCAGCCCGGGAGAACGCCGAGCTTCTGTACGGTCCCGTCACGGCGCCACACGACCGCGCTGACGCCGGCAGGCCCGCTCGAGAAACCCACCGCATCGCCACGCGTATTGATCGCAAATGCCTCGCTCGCGTTGTCGCCCGCCAACGGCGCGAGCTCCTGCAGGGCACCATTGCGTGTGGCGCGGAAGGCGCGAATGGAGGTCAGCCCATTAGCGGAGCCGACGACCTCACCGGCATCGTTGATCGAGCGCGCGACACTGTGATCCCCCTGCGGCAGCGTGCCGAGCCGATCGATGCGTCCGCGACCGACGATGAAACCCCGATGCCCTCGACCCGATACCGACGCGCCGGCGGCCTCGCCGTTGTTGTTGAGACCACGAACGAGGATGCTGTTGCCTTCCTCCAGCGTGCCGAGGTCGACGACCGTATAGCCGGCGGCCTGCGCCGTCGTCGTGATTGCGAGGATCGCAAGAAGGCAGAGCCAGAGCACGCAGATGGACCGCGCGGACCCGTGCATTGCGTCTGGGAAATCGTGCAAGCGGTGTGCCGCACCCGCCTGCGGCGTATGTCGCGTATGTCTTCGGCCCGCGCGCGACGGTGAGGCGACGCGGTGACTTCAAGCGAACCGCGATTGCATCGATAGGGAACGCTCTTGCAGGCCGAAGCGCTTCTACGCCCGGCTCTAGACGGCCGGGACGTTTCCCAACACGGAGCGGCTGAGCCCCGGGTGTTCCGTCCACGCGGCGCGCAGCTTGCGCGTGGCCTCGATCCAGTCGGCGCCGCGTCGGAGCACGACGCCGCCCGAGCGCACCGCGTAAACCCTCGGCTCGTCCACGCCCGGCGGGACTTCGCCGCGATCGCGTAGTGCCTTCGCGGCATCGATCAGTCGCTTGCGCGTGCGGATGACCATCGCGTCGCTCGTGCCCAGGTGCTCGGCGGTTCGATCGCAGATCGGGTCCATGCTTTCGGTCACCGCCTGATCCTGCATGTGAATGCTGCCGATGCCGGTGTAGCTGACGGTCTTCTGCGCCTTGCGGTCGATCAGATAGTCGTTGCCTTCGTCGGCCACGCAGCGAAAACGACCGTACCAGTCCGTCGTGTTCGGCAACGTTTCGGGCGGGCCCACGATCTGGCGGCCGGCGTTGCGCGCCGGCGGCGGCGCGCCGTGCGTGATCAAGAACGCGAGCGTGTGCTCGTCGTCCATCGGCACCCACGCCCGCACGCGGATCTCCAGGCCGAGCACGCCGGTCGGCACCATCGCATAGAACGGAAACAGAAAATTCGCGATGCGTCAGTACTCGCTGTCCGCCTCGGCCGGCCGTCGCGCGCCGTACATGACGCCGAACTCCGTGTCGGTCACCTCGTAGCGCGGAGCGCGGTCGCTCAGCGCGTAGCGCGCCCACGTGCCCGACGGCACCTCCGACGCCTCGACGCTGCCGAGGTGCAGGTACACGGTGTGGCCGGTGTCGATTCCGCCGCGCTCGATGCAGGGATACGCGCGCGCGCGGACCTTGTCCTTGAACGTGCTGCCGGGGGGCTCGATCGGCATGTCGAGGCAGCGTCCACGCACGTCGAACTTCCAGCCGTGGTACACGCAGCGCAGTCCCTCCGCCTTGTTGCGTCCATAAAAGAGGCTCGCGCCGCGGTGAGGACAGCTGTTCTGGATCAGTCCGACGGCGCCCGACGAGACGCGGAACGCGATGAGGCTCTCGCCGAGCAGGCGCACGCGCAGCGGCGCGCCGTCGGGCTCCGGCAGCTCGCTCGACAGCGCCGCAGGAATCCAGTATTGCCGCATCAGGGTGCCCATCGGGGTGCCGGGTCCGACCCGACAGAGCAGCTCGTTGTCGTCTCGACTCAGCATGGGCGTCTCCGTTCGCGGCCGTTCGCGCGGGCCGATGGTACACTCGCCGCCACGCGAGGCAAAGGAGCGCTGCCATGATCGCACCCGCGCTGCCGCCGCTGCTGTCGAGCGATGGACATCTGGAGGTCCGGCCGGAGCGCTGGACGCCGCGCATGCCCGCGAAGTATCGCGAGCGCGCCCCGCGCACCGTGACGCTGCCCGACGGCGGCGACGCGATCCTCGTCGAGGGCCAGCCGCCGTATCCCGCGCCGTTCCTCGATCTGCGAGCGGGCCGCACCAACGAGACGTGGCAACCGTTCGGCACCACCGTCGACGGCACGGCCGGCGTCGGTCCGCCCGAGCAGCGCCTGCGCGAGCAGGAGATGGACGGGCTGCTCGCCGAGGTCCTCTTTCCGAACATGCAGGTGGGACCGCGGCTGTGGCGCGGGATCGCCGACGACGATCTGTACCGCGCGACCGTGCGGGCCTACAACGACTGGCTGGCCGACGAATACTGTGTCGTCTCGCGCGACCGTCTCATCGGGCTCGGCGTCATTCCGTGGACGAATCTCGACGACGCGCTCGCCGAGCTCGAGCACTGCGCGCGGCTGGGACTCAAGGGCGTCAACCTCGGCGTGTTTCCCAACGGCCGGTCGTATCCGCTGCCCGAGGACGATCGCTTCTGGGCGGCCGCGATCGCGATGAAGATGCCGTTGACCGTGCACGTGGGCTTCGACCGTCTCGGTCCGCGCGCGTCGGAGCCGACGTTCGAGTATCCCGGCGCCGATCCGGAAATCCTGCGCAAACTCGGGCCACGCAAGCTCGTGCGCCTCGGGTGGGTGCCGTTCTGGATGGAGGAGGCCGACTACTGGTACGAGCGGCATCGCCACTGGGCCGAGCGGCTCCTGCACGTGAAGCCGCTCGCGCGGCGTCCCAGTGACTACGTGCGCCGACACATCTCGTTCAGCGTGCAGCACGTCGAGCGGGTGGCCGTCGAGCTGCGCCATCACATGGGCGTCAACCGGATCATGTTCGCCACCGACTTTCCGCACATCGAGTGCGACTGGCCGAACACGCGTCCGTTCGCCGAGCGCCTGTTCGCCGGTGTGCCGGCGGAGGAGTCGTACGCGATCGCGGCGGGCAACATGCTGCGATTCTTCCGCCTGGACGACACTCCGCTGGGCAAGACCGTGCGGGCGTGCGCGCCGCAGGGCGCGACGCGCGTCTAGATCACGAGGAGGCCGTCATGTTCCAGCTGCGCAAGCTCGGGCACGTGGTGCTGAACGTCACTGATCTCGAGGCGGCCGTGCGCTTTTACACCGACGTGCTCGGTCTGCAGATCAGCGATCGCTATCCCGACAGCATGGTGGCCGGCGGCATGGTCTTCCTGCGCTTGCACACCGATCATCACGGCATCGCGCTTGTCGGCGGCGCGCCGAAGCTCGAGCGCACGACGCTTAACCACTTCGCCTTCGAGGTCGGCTCGCCGGACGACGTGTTTCGCGCTCGCGCGTGGCTCTCCAAGCACGACGTTCCGATTGTCTTCGAGGGACGCCGGCGCGCCGGCTGCCAGCTCGCTGTCGAGTTTCGGGACCCGGACGGCAACAACCTCGAAATCTACTGGGGCATCGATCAGGTGGGCACGACGGGCGAGGTGCGTCCGGCCAGTCAGTGGAAGCCCGCGCGGACGCTCGAGGACGCGATCGCCAATCCGGTTGTGGGCCAGCGCATGCCGCCGCTGGGATTCGACGGCGCCTGATGCGCGGCCGCGCTCAGCGCCGCCAGTAGCCGTAGCCGTAACGCGGATAGACGGGATACACGGGCGCCACCACATAGGGCCGCGGCGCGACGATCACGGGCGCGACGACGGCGGGCGGCGGAGCGACGGATCAATCTCCCCCCTCAGTCACGCGAGGGCAATCAACGGTTGTGACGCTGGCGCGTCCATGCCGCGAGACGCGCGTCGGCGGGCATCAGCGCACGATCGAGCACGGCGACGGCGCGACGCTCGGTAGCGGCGAGCACCAGCAGCGCGAGCGGCCCGAGGATGGCCAGTAGCGTCTTCCAGCGCGGCGGGCGATAGGCGATGTGGAGGCGGTGCTCGCCGGCGCTCAGCGGCACCGCGATGAATCCCGGCGCCAGCATCACTGTGTCCGTGCGCACGCCGTCCACCTCGGCCCGCCACCACGGGTGATAGGTCGCTTTCACGAGCGCGTAGGCCGGCTGGTTGGCGCTCACCGTCGCGCTCCAGCCCTGGCGCTCCGTCTGTTCGGCGACGACGCGGCCGAGCTCGCCCGCCGCTAGTGCGACGGTGAGCGAACCCACGGTCGCCGCGCTGACGTGACCGCCGAGCAGAGGATGACGCCGGACGCTCGGCAGCGGACTCGCGAGCCACAAACGGCTCGCGCGGTACAGGCGCTCGCGCGAGCCGGTGAACGAGCCCAGCGACTGCACGAGCGCCACATAACCGATGGGGCGCACGCGGCCGACCGTGAACGGTCCGTGCGTCGCCACGACCTCGACGAATTCCGGCAACGGCTGACCGGCCGGCGCGACGACATACCCGACGTTGAAGACGTCGTAGTGATCGCGACGCCGCTCGTCGAACCAGTACATCACGTCGGTCGTGGCCGACATCGTGTGAAAGGAGTAACCCAGCGTCGGCAGGCCGCGCATGCTCAGCAGCGCGTACATCGGCACGACGCCGACGACGAATCGTCCGCCCCATTCGTGAGGCATCCCGGCGTAGACCCGCGCCGGCGCCTCGGTCTGCAGCCGCTCGAGAAGTGTGACGACAGCCGTGAAGTCGCCCTCGCGCTCCGCCAGCGCCGCTCCCGCGGCGGCCATCATGCGGCGATTCTCGTCAACATAGTGCGCGCGCTCGACCACCGCCGGCGCCAGCGCAATCGCCACGATGACGGCGGTGGCAATTGCCGGCGCTGGAGACCATCGCCACCGTGCGGCGACGAGGCCGGCGGCGCCGGCGACGGCGTCGAGGCCGATACCGATCAGCGGAATCGCGGCCAGGTGCACGCCGACGATGAGCCGATGAAAGTGCAGACTCCACGCCCCCGGAATCCAATCGAGCGCCGCGCCCCACGTCGGTCGGCCGAAGAAGAGCAGCAGCCACGTGGCGAGCAGGGCGAGCAGCGCGCGATCCCACGGCGCGCGGCGCCGTGCGGCGACGACGATGCCGACGGCGAGCAACACGGTGAGCACCGGCCAACGACCGGCATCCAGCAGCTGGCCGGTCACGAGCATCTTCAGCACGCGCCCGTGGCCGTAGGAGTCGTACTTGAAGAGCGGCTCCGCGACGCTGCGATTGAGCTCCGCGTGATTGAGCACGTACGGGATGAGGAAGTACGAGGCGGCCAAACCGGCGGCGGCGAGCGCGAGGGCGAGGCGTCCGAGGCGGCGCGGGAGACCGGCATCTGCGGGAACGACAAACGCCAGGACGAGCGCGGAGACGACGGCGATCCATCCGTGGACGACGTGCGTGAGCAGCGTGCCGGCCAGGAGCGCGGCCGCCACCGCGACGCCGCGCCCACTGATCATCAGACGTAGCGCGGCCGCGATCGTCAGCGGCAGCAGGCACATGCCCCAGGCCTGGGTATACAGTCCCCGCCCGCGCCAGAGATAGCTGCCGACGTCGAACCCGAACAGATCGGGCGTCGAGAGCAGCGACGCCGCGAGTGCCGCCAGCGCGGCGGCGCGCGCCGGCACGTCGATCCAGCGCAGCGCCGCGAACATCGCCAGCGGGAACAGCGCGACCGCGAGGACGTTCGTCAGACGCAGCAGGAGCAGCGCGTCGGCGCCGGTGATGCGCTGCACGGCGGCGACGGCCAGGTGAGGGAGGTGCTGATAGTACTGGAAGACCGGAAAGCCGAGGACCCAGTCGCCGACCCAGTGATCGAGCACGCTGTCGCCGGCGGCCCACGCTTCGGCCGCGCGGCGCACGAGCCCGTAGTGGAGAACGTGGTCGTTCAGCGGCAGCGCACGGCTCGTGACCTCGTGCGCGAGCGCGACGAGGTTCACGACGACGGCACCGAGCGGCAATGCGAGCCAGCAGCTCGCGGCGAGTGCAGGACGTTTCAGGCGCGACCACCCCGGGAGAAGGCCGGCACGAAAGCGGAGTCGCGGGTCACCGGCCGGTGGCCGACGCGCGACAAAGCCTGTTGCGATGCTAGCGTTTGGCGCGGGCGCGCGTCAATGCGATTGTTCGGGGCCGCCCCACACCTCACGGGCGAGCACCACGCACAGCGCGAGCTTGGCCTTCTGCGCCTCGATCGTGAGCTCGTTGCCTTCGATGGTGGACGAAAATCCGCACTGCGGGCTGACGCAGAGCTGATCCATCGCGATGTACTTCGCCGCCTCGTCCAGGCGCCGCTTGAGCTCGTCCGGATGCTCCAGCGCGCCGACCTTGCTGGTGACCAGACCGAGCACGACGCGGACGTCGCGCGGGGCGTGGCGCAGCGGCGAGAAGTCGCCCGAGCGCGCGTCGTCGAACTCGAGGAAGAAACCGTCGTACGGCATCTGGGTGAAGACCGTCTCCGCGATTCGGCCATAGCCGCCCTGCGCGCGCCACGCCGAGCGGAAGTTGCCGCGACAGAGGTGCGTGCAGATCGTCATGTCGGCGGGCTTGTCGCGCAGCGTCGCCCGGATCATCTTCACGGCGAGCGCCAGCTGCGCGTCGGGATCCTCGCCGCGCGCCTTCATCTGCCCGCGCAGCTCCTCGTCGCAGAGGTAGGCCAGGCTCACGTCGTCCAGCTGCAGATAGCGGCAGCCGGCCGCGTACAGGTCGCGGATCTCCGCGCGATAGGCGGCGGCGGTGTCCTCGACGAAGGCCTCGAGGTCGGGATAGACGCGTCGATCGACGCCGGCGCGGCCGACCTGTGAGTAGAGCATGTTGGGCGAGGGAATCGTCAGCTTCGGCGTACGCGTCACCACCGAGCGCAGGAACGTGAACGCGTCGACGAAGATCGGCTTGGGGCGCGTCACGCGGCCGGTGATGGCCAGATCGGGCCGCGTGAAGTGCAGGTCGCCGCTCTTGCCGTGGAAGGTGACGGGGATCGTCTGGCCCTGGCTCGACCAGCCGCCCAGCTGGAGCAGAAAGTCCATGTGCCAGGACTTGCGGCGGTGCTCGCCGTCGGTGATGCCCTGCAGGCCGACGTCCTCCTGCAGCTTCACCACCTCGCGGATCGACGCGTCTTCCTCGGCCGCCAGCTGTTCGGCGCCGATACGTCCGGCTTCCCGCTCGAGCCGCCGCGCCTTGAGCGAGGCGGGACGCAGCAGGCTACCGACGTGATCGGCGCGGAACGGCCGCGCTGCTTCCATTATTTCCGCGCCATCGCCATCACTTCTTCAGGTGACGACCCAGAAACGCCAGCATCTTCTCCCAGGCGTCTTTCGCTTGCGAGGGGCGATGGCGCTCGGGGTTCGTGAAGTTGAGGAAGGCGTGGCCGGCGCCTTCGTAGCGGTGGAACTCGTGTGGCTTGCCGTGGCGCGAGAGCTCCGCGTCGATCTTGTCGACATCCGCAGGCGACGGGTTGGTGTCGTCCAGGCCGAAGAACCCGATCGTCGGCGCGGCGATGTCTTTAGTGAGGTCGAACGGGGCGGGCCCGTCACCCCACGCTTTCATGATGTTGCCGCCGTAGAAGACGCCGGCGGCGCGCCACGCTGCGGGCCGCGCGCCGGCGAGCAGGTAGGTGATGCGCCCGCCCATGCAGAAGCCGAGGACGGCCAGGTCAGTGACGCGCGTCTCCTTCATCGCGCGCAGGTGCGCGATCGTGGCGTCGGCGTCAGCGATGATCTCGTTGTCGCGTAGCCGGCCGATGCGCGCCATCATGTCCGCGCCGTCGGCGGGCTGGCGATGGTAGAGGTCGGGCGCGGCGGCGGCGTAGCCGTGCCGCGCGAGATCGTCCACGCGATCCTCGACGAACGCGTCGAGCCCGGGTCCGTGCATGATCACGACGACGCCGGGCGCCTGCGTGGCGCCCACCGGAGCTTTCGAGTAGATGCGCATCACGACCGTCCTTTCTCCGGAGCCTTGTGGAGCGCGCCGTCCTTCATGATCATCCGCAGCGCGCCTCGATCTTGGAGCACCGCGATGTCGGCGAGCGGATCGCCGTCCACGAGCAACAGATCGGCGAGCGCGCCCACCTTGACGATGCCGAGCTCGCCCGGCCGGCCCATGAGCTCGCCGCCATGCCGCGTGGCGGCGACGATGGTGTCCATCGCCGAGAAGCCGAGGATCTTGACGAAGATCCAGAGGTCGCGCGCGTACGTGCCGTGCGGCGTGTAGGGGAAGCCGTAGTCGCCGCCGGGCAGCACGCGGATGCCGCGCTTGCGCATGCGGGTGAGCGCCTCGACGCTGACGGCCAGCTCGCGCTCGAACGACGCCGAGCGCTCGGCGGTGACGCCCCACTGGCCCGCCGCCTGGCTCAGGTTGTACGTGATGCCGAGCGCGGGACCGACGAAGACGCGGTCGCGCGCCGCCTCGAGCGCGTCGAGGGCCCGCTCGTCCACCCAGTTCGCGTGATAGATGACCTCGATGCCGTGCCGCAGCGCGATCATCACCGACTCCGCGCTGCGGCAATGGGCCGCCACGCGCAGGCGGGCTGCACGCGCGACTTCCATGGCCGCAGCCACCTCGCCGTCGGTCATCGGCGTCTCGTCGGACGGATAGCTGGACGTGCCGGCGTCGCCGGAGAGATTGAGCTTTATCAGATCCACGCCCTCGCGCGCGAGCAGCCGGCAGACGCGCCGGATCTGCTCGGGTCCGTCGGCGACCCAGCAGAAGGTCGGCGTCTCGTGCTGGGGCAGGTGCAGCATGTTCGTGTCGCCGAGGCCGCCGGTCACGGTGATCTCGGGGCCGTTCGCGAGCAGGCGCGGCCCTGGCACGCGGCCGGCCTCGATCTCGCGCTTGAGCACGACGTCGAGCCGCGGCTTCGGTGACGCCGCCGAGAAGGCGCTCGTGTAGCCGCAGTCGAGCATCAGCTTCGCGTTGCGCACCGTCGCCAGCATGTGCTCCTCGGGCGGCAGCCGCGTGAGCTCGTACGACGGGATGTCGGCGAAGCCGAGATGCGCGTGCGACTCGATGAGGCCAGGCATGAGCGTGGCGCCGCCGGCGTCGATGACGCTCGCGCCGCGCGGAGGCGGTGTGGCGGTGCCGCGCGTGACCTCGGCGATCCGGCCGTCTTCGATCCGAACGGATCCTGCGAACGGCTCGGCGCCGCTGCCGTCGATGATGCGGGCGTCGGTGATCAGGTAGCTCGCCATAGTGGCCGGAAGCTTACCAGAAGGCCGCATGGCGCCTCGCGAGGAGTTCTGTTATCGTCCCCGCAGTCTGTTTCGGCAGGAGGCCCCGATGAGTCTCGACCGTCGCACGTTTCTCAAGCGCACCGGCGCCGCCGGCGCGCTGATTCTCGGCTCGCGGCTGCCCGCGCCCGGCCGCGCATCGGCACAGGACATGACCGTGCGGCCCGACCCGGCGGCAAAGCGCGGCGGCACGCTGCGCTACGCCGTGCACAACGCGCCGGCACACTTCGACGTCCATCAGTCGGGCACGGTCGCGAACATCGGGCCGCAGAGCCCGATGTACGACACGCTGCTGCGCCGCAGTCCGAAGGACGGGCAGACGATCATCCCCGATCTCGCGTGGAAGTGGGAGATCGCGCCCGACAACAAGAAGTACACGTTCCACCTGCGCAAGGGCGTCAAGTTCCACGACGGCGCCGATTTCACCGCCGAGGACGTCAAGGCGACCTACGAGCGCATCGCGCGGCCGCCCAAAGGTGTCGTCATCCCCCGCACGCCGCTGTTCGCGACGGTCGGCGACATCGTCGTCGTCAATCCGCACACGATCGAGTTCCGCATGACCGAGCCGCGGCCCAAACCGTACATGCTCGGCGCGTTCGCGAGCGGCTGGAACATCATCGTGCGCAAGAAGACGCTCGAGGAGAACCAGGGCAACCTGCGGCAGGTGATGAACTACCCCGGCACCGGCCCGTTCAAGCACGTCTCGCGCAAGGACAAGGAAGTGTGGATCCAGGAGCGCAACGCGGACTACTGGAACAAGGGGCTGCCGCTCGTCGACCGGCTCGAGGTCTATCACATGTTCCCGTTCTCGCCCGAGCTCGGCTCCTCGTTCCTCGCGGGCAAGGTCGATTACGCGCGGCTGCTCGACCCGGTGTCCTGGCGCAAGGCCAAGGAGATGCAGGGCGTGACGGCGGCCGCGTTCAACCAGTCCGTCATCCAGGCGTTCTGGACGAACATGCAGAAGAACAAGGCGCTCGCCGATCCGCGCGTGCGCCGTGCCATTCACCTGGCCATGGACCGGCACACGCTGGTCGAGGTGGTGAAGGACACGGCCCCTATGCAGGTGGGCGGCTTCGTCTACCCGTTCCACGAGATGTCGACGCCGCGGGCAGAGCTCGAGAAGAAGCTCGGCTACCAGCGGGACATCAAGCCCGCCGTGCAGGAAGCGCGGCGCCTGATGAAGGAAGCTGGCTACGCCAACGGCATCAAGAATCTCGATTTCGTCGTGCGCGACATCGCCACCTTCAAGCTGTGGGCGGTGGCGATCCAGGCCATGCTGAAGGAGCATCTCAACATCGAGTCGAACCTGCGCGTCGTGCAGACCTCGGTCTGGTTCGACGAGGCCCAGGCCGGCAACTTCGACCTGGCCATCAGCGCGATCGTCTCCACCCTGATGGACCCCTCGGACATCTTCAGCGCGTGGTACGGCAAGGACGGCCCGCAGAACTACTCGCGCTGGACGAACCCGGCGTTCCACGATCTCGCCAATCAGATCGAGCGCGAGGTCGACGACAACAAGCGCAAGCAGCTGGTGCGGAAGGCGGAGGACATTCTCGAGAACGATCCGCCGCTGATCCCGGTGTCCTACGAGCAGATTTATGACGCCTGGTACAACAAGGTGCACGGGCAGAACCCGAGTACCTTCTTCGGAATCTACGACGTGGTGCGGTGGGACAACGTCTGGCTCGCGTAAGGGTCAGCCGCTAGTCGACCTGTGAGGAAGTACCTGGCGCGCCGAGCAGTGTACGCGCTCGTCACACTGCTCGGCGTGTCGCTCAGCATCTTCGTCATCCTGCGCATCCTGCCCGGCGATCCGCTCGTGGCCATCCTCGGCGTGGAGGGCCACGCGCGCATGATGCCGGCCGACCGCGTCCGCATCATGGCCGATCTCGGCCTCTCTGACCCGCTGCCGGTGCAGTACGTCCGGTGGCTCCGCGACATCGCCGTCGGCCGACTCGGCAAGTCATTCTTCCGCGGTGACACGGTGGCCGATCTGATCTCGCACCGCGGGCCCATCAGCGCGGAGATCGGCGTGCTGGCGCTCGTCGTCTCCTGGCTGGTCGGGCTGCCCGTCGGCATCCTGAGCGCATTCAAGCCGAATAGCCTTCCGGACGGCGTGGCGCGCATGCTGTCGATCCTCTTCATCGCCATTCCGGGATTCTGGCTCGGCATGCTCATCGTGCTCGCGTCGCTGTTCTGGTTCGGCTACAAGACGCCGATCATCATCGTCCACGCCTGGGAGAGCCCGTGGGAGAACCTCCAGATCGTGATTGGCCCCGCCGTCGTGCTGGGCCTGGCCCAGGGCGCCTACATCGCGCGGATGGCGCGCTCGTGTCTCCTTGAAGTGATCCACGAGGACTACGTGCGCACGGCCCGCGCCAAGGGCGTGCTGGAGCGGCATGTCATCATGAGTCACGCGCTGCCCAACGCGCTGCTGCCCGTCATCACGATCTCGGGCGTGCTCCTCGGCTTCGTGCTCGGGGGCTCGGTGGCGGTCGAGCAGGCCTTCGGGGTCCCGGGGCTGGGTCGCGCCCTCGTCATCGCGCTCATCGAGCGCGACATCATCGTGGTTCAGAACCTCGTCCTGCTCTACGCCGTCATCTTCGTGCTGGTCAACCTCCTGGTCGACCTGAGCTACGCGTGGC
>QHSO01000178.1 GCA_003220475.1 Candidatus Rokuibacteriota bacterium
ACCCGTCCGGAGGACCGGCGCAGGCGCCGATCCCCTCAATCTTCGGCAACCCGGCTACCTGAGACCCATTCCCAGGCCCGTGGCTTTGCGTCCCAGCCTCACGACTGGTTTGCCTTTTCGGATCGAGGTCCACCTCGGGAAAGAGCAACGACCGCGCCACAGTCGATCAAGCGCGTCATCACGAGCACTTGCGCGCGGGGCTTCGCGTGGTCGCGGCGAGTTCCTGACCAGTGGTCAGGGTCTAGCCCGACGGGAATTGGCAGTCGACCTGATATGCTCGCGCGCGATGAAAATACTGCTGGGCCTGCTCATCGCCATCGCGTGCCTGACGCCTGCGTCGGCGGTCGCTCAGCCGCTGCATCTAGTGCTGACGCCCTCGCAGAAGCCGACCGATCTACTCGCCGCGGGCGACGAGTTCGGGCAAGCCCTGGCAAAGCTCTACGGCGCGCCCGTCCGCGTCACCGTGGCCTCGGATTACGCGGCGGTCATCGAGGCGCTGCGCAATCGCACCGCGGACCTCGCCTTCGTGCACCCCGTCGGCTACGTGCTGGCCAGCCGCGAGGCCAAGGCGCGGATCGTGGCGCGAAACCTCTGGCACGGCAAGAGCACGTTCACGTCGCGAATCTACGTACGCAAGGCCAGCGGCATCAAGACGCTCGAGGACCTGCGCGGCAAGACGATGGCGTTCGTGGATCCCACCTCGTCATCCGGTTATACATACCCGATGGTGCTGCTGATCCAGCGCGGCCTCGTGAGGGATCGCGATCCGAAGACGTTCTTCCGTGAGGTCGTCTTCGCCGGCGCCCACGACGCGGCGATGCGCGCGCTGCTCAACGGCCACGTGGATTCCATCGCCTCGTTCGACATGGCGCGCGAGCAATATCTCAGCGATCCCGCCGAGCGCGAGAAGATCACGTTCGTCGCGGAGACTCCACCGATTCCCGAGGCCGGCATCGCCGCGCGGGACGGACTCGATCCGGCCGCGTTCGCACGCGTCCGCGGCGCGCTGTTGCAGATGCGCGGTCCCGCCTACGCGGCGCTGCTCAAGCGCATGTACGACATCGACGGCTTCGAGCCCGCCGAAGACCGCGACTACGATCCCGTGCGCGCGGCCGTCGAGCTGCTCGGCATCCGACCGCGCTGAGCGCCGCCGTCTCCGGCACGCGCGCCATGATCGAGGTCGCGGGCCTACGCGTGGTGCTGCCGCCCGCGGTGGTCGCGGTCGACGGCGTCGATCTCACCGTGGGCGCCGGCGAGTTCGTGGTGATCCTCGGCCGCAGCGGCGCGGGCAAGACGACCTTCCTGCGCGCGCTCAATCGTCTGGTGGAGCCGACGGCCGGCGTCGTCCGTATCGCGGGGCGCCCGTTGACCGGCGCCGATGCCACCACGCTGCGCACGCTGCGACGCCAGGTCGGCATGGTGTTCCAGCAATTCAACCTCGTGCGCCGCGCCTCCGTGGTCGACAACGTGCTGGCCGGCCGGCTCGGCTGGGCGCCGACGCTGCCGACGCTGTTGGGCCGCTTCGCCGCCGACGATCGGCGGATCGCGCTCGACTGCCTCGCGCAGGTCGGACTCGCCGAGCTCGCCGGGCGGCGCGCCGACACGCTGTCCGGCGGCGAGCAGCAGCGCGTGGCCATCGCCCGCGCGCTTGCACAGGCGCCCTCGGTGATCCTGGCCGACGAGCCCACGGCGAGCCTCGATCCCGCGCTGACCAGCAGCATCATGGACCTGCTCAAGCGAATCAACACGCAGCGCGGTCTCACGCTGGTGGTGAGCCAGCACCAGCTGGAGACCGCGCTCGCCTACGCGACGCGCATCGTCGGGTTTCGGCGCGGCCGCGTCGTCTTCGACGGTCCGCCGGCGCGCCTCACGCCGCCAGCGGCGGCGGCAATCTATGCCGAGGATCCGGGACCGTGAAGCGGACGACGCTCGCCATCGCGTTGGCCGTCCTCGCGTGGACGGCGTGGGACACCGGCGCCGATCCGATCCGTCTCGGACGCGGAATCCCGTGGCTGCTCGATTTCGTGCGTCGCATGCTGCCACCCGACCTCCGCGTGCTGCCCGCCGCGCTCGTCGGCGCGCTCAAGACGGTCGAGATCGCGCTGCTCGGCACCGCGATGGCGGCGGCGCTCGCGCTGCCGCTGGGCTTCCTTTCGGCGCGCAACGTCGCGTCGCCCGCCGTGTTCCATCCCGCGCGCGTGGCGCTCAATTTCTTCCGAAGCATCGACACGCTCGTCTATGCGCTCGTGTTCGTCGCCGCGGTGGGTCTCGGTCCGTTTCCGGGTGTGCTGGCCGTCGTCGCGTACACGACGACCTCGCTCGCGAAGCTCTACTCGGAGGCCATCGAGGGGATCGACCGCGGTCCCGTGGACGCCATCACCGCCACGGGCGCGACGCGGCTCCAAATCCTACGATACGGCGTGCTGCCGCAGGTACTGCCGCTGTTCCTTTCCTACGTCCTCTATCGGCTCGAGACGAACATCCGAGCGGCGACGATTCTCGGTTTCGTCGGCGCGGGCGGCATCGGCTTCTACCTGCAGACCTATCTGAGGATGATCGACTATCGCGCCGCGTCGACGGTCCTGCTCGTGACCGTGGTGATGGTCATGGTCGTCGACGCGGTCTCCTCGCGCCTGCGGGCGCGATTGATTTGACCCCACAGGGAAAGCTTTTTCCCGTCTTGTGGCGCGACGCGCCGTTTTTCCAGAGTCAAAGCGTGAGGAATCCGTAGAAATACGGACCTGGCGTGAACCTTGTACGCGTCATGCCGATTTCGTCGGGGCAAGGGGGACGGGTGGGCAAGCGGAGTGCGCGGAACAGGGCTCGCGAGTCAGCGCGACAGGCTGCCTCGGATGCGTTCGCCTGGCCGGATCTCACCGGCGTGCACGCCTTTCTGATCGAGGACAACGAGGACACGCGGGCGCTGGTGGGCGACACGCTCGAGCACTGCGGCGCCGTGGTCAGCGTGTATTCGAGCGCCGACGCCGCGATCGCCGATCTGCCGGAGTTCGTGCCGACGGTCTTCATCAGCGACCTGTCGATGCCCGGTCTGGACGGTCTGCAGTTCCTGCGGCGAATGCGCCAGCTACCACGGGAGCGCGGCGGCCTCAAGGAGATCACGACGAGAACGCCGTAAGGCCTTTTCGCTTCTATCGCATGCACACGCAGCCGACCCCGCGTCCGATCGAGCCCAGCCTGCTGGGTCGCCGGATTCTCGTCGTCGAGGACCACCCGGACTCACGCGACCTGTTGACGACCTCCTTCCGACTCGTCGGTGCGCGTGTGCTCGCCGTGGGGAGCCTTGCCGAAGCGCAGCGTGGCGTGGACCGCTTTCGGCCGGAGCTGGTGGTGTGCGATCTCAAACTGCCGGACGGGACCGGGTTGGACTTCGCCGTGTGGCTGCGCGCCCGCGCCAAAGGTCAGGGCCGCGACACGCCGTGCATCGCGCTCACCGGCTTCGAACAGCACTTTCCACCCGATCGGGCGATCGGCTTCGACGCATACATGCGCAAGCCCGCTGACCTCGCGAAGCTCTGCAACGTCGCCGCCGCCCTGATCGGGCGCGCGCAGCCCTGACGAGAGGAGGATCGTTCATGCGCCGCCGCGCCGCCGTCCCCAAGCCGCCGACACCAAGGCTCGCGCCGCTCAGCGAGCGTATCGGCGTTCTGCTGCGTCGCGCGCAGCCGTTCGCGTATTGCGATGCGTGTCTGGCCGACTACTTCGTCGCGCCGCTGTCGGCCGCGCAGCGCGCCGCGCGTCTTGTCGGCGCGACGGACGGCTTCTCGCGGAAACTACGACGCTGCCGCACGTGCCACGAGCTGACCGACGTCACGTGGCGGGTGCGCCCGGTCTCGTCGTTTCTGTCCTGGGGCAGCCGGGGGGCTTAGTTGAACGTGGGGCCCCGAATTGGCCCCCACACCCCCAACGTTCGCCGCGCCCCGGGAAACCCGGGGCCCGGCTCTACCCCGCGACGAACTCTCGGATTGTTGAACGTGGGGGCCCCGAAATGGCCCCCACACCCCCAATGTTCGCCGCGCCCCGGGAAACCCGGGGCCCGGCTCTACCCCGCGACGAACTCTCGGATCATCCGCGCGACGGCTTCGGGTCGCTCGAGGTGTGGGACGTGGCCGGCGCCGTCGACGGTCTGCACGCGCGCGCTCGCGATCCGCCGCGTGAACTCGTCGGCGTAGACCGGCGGCACGAGCCGATCCTCCTTGCCCCAGATCAAGAGGGTCGGTGTGCGCACCCGGTGAATGCGCTTCTTCAGCCCCTTGTCGGGGAGCGGCCAGATGAACTTGCCGGTCGCTCCCATCGCCCACGCCAGCCGCACGCGCGCCATGATCGCGGCGTCGGGATCGGCACCGACCGCGAACATGCGACGCGCGGCCTCGCTGGTGGGATCGCGGAAGACGTACTCGGGCAGCCGCGCGGGGTCGAGCATCATCCAGTTCACGACGCGGTCGCTGTCGCGCCAGAACCCGAGCGGCGCGATCAATGCCAATCGGCGTGCACGCGCCGGATAGGCGGCGGCGAGCTCGCACGCGAGCATGCCGCCGAAGGCATGGCCGACGAGCGCGACGCTCTCGAGCCCGAGCGCCTGGAACAGCTCGTCATAGCAGAGCACCAGATCCCAGAGGTTGTCGAGATGGTGAATGTCGTCCGGCGTCTCGGGCGTCGTTCCGGGATGCTCCGGCGCATGGACGGTGAAGCTCTTGGCGAGCTCGTCGAGAAATGGATCCCAGGTGAGACCCCACGGACCGTGGAGGAAGACGAGCGCCGGTCCGCTGCCCCTGGACTGCACGCGGATGCGAACCTTGCCGTCCCAGACCGCGATCGTGCGCTCGTTCATGCGCCTGCGGCGGCAACGGCCGCGGTGGGCCGGCTCGTGGCCGCGCCGCGCAGCCGCTCCGGCCACCAGTGGTTGACCCAGCCGTCGTCGTCCCACTCGCCGCGCAGCGAGGGCAGCACCTCGCGCGCGAAGCGATCCATGTTCTCCAACGTCAGCTCGTGCGGCATCGAGCCGATCTGCAGCAGCACCATGAGGTTGCCGACGCGCAGATCCTTGACCACCTCTTGCTTGATCCGGTCGCGCACGGTCGCCGCGCTGCCCGCGATGACGTAGCCCTTCTCGACGAAGTCGCGGTAGCGCAGCGCCTTGGTGTCCTCGGCGCGGCGGATGTTGCTCTTCGCCGCGGCCAGGAGGCTCTTGTAGTCCTGGTTGCCGGGCGGCGACAGGTACTGGATCGGCCAGTGCAGGCACTTGTGATAGAAGTACTCGACGTGCCGCGCGTACTTCGCCTCCGCCGCGGCGTCGGACTCGGCGACGGCGACGAGCTGCAGGAAGCCCGCGCGGTACGGATTGGTCTCGCGTCCCTTCTTCGCCACCACGTCCCAGTAGCCCTGCATCATCGTCTTCGCCGCTTTCGCGCCCGAGTAGGACAGGAAGCAATAGCAGACCTCGTTGTCGACGGCGAAGTCGAACGTGCTGATGCTGCCCGAGCCGGGCACCCACACCGGCGGGTGCGGCTGCTGGATCGGCCGCGGCCAGAGGTTGACGTTGGCCAGCTGATAGTACCGACCGTTCCACGCGAAGAGCTCGCGCGACTGCCAGGCCTTGAGCGTGAGCGCGAACGCCTCGCGGTAGCGCTCGCGGTGCTCCATCGGCGTGATCCCGTAGCACAGGTTCACGTCCATCGCGCTGCCGAGCGGCAGACCCGCGACGAGCCGGCCGCCGCTGATGCAGTCGAGCATCGCGTACTCTTCGGCCACGCGGATCGGCGGATTGGAGGTCGGCAACGTGGCGCCCATCTGGACGATGGCGACGTTGCTGCCGTTCGTCGCCTTGGCGAGCACTGCGCCCATGATGTTCGGGCTCGGCATGAACCCGTAGGCGTTCTGGTGGTGCTCGTTGGTGCACACGCCGTCGAAGCCGGCGCGCGCGGCGAACAGCAGCTCGTCGAGCGTCCAGTTGTAGTACTGGCCGACACGCTCGGCGTTCGCGAGCTCCCACCACGGCGGGGTGACCCACACCGATTCGTAGCGCTTCTCGAAGTCGTCGGGCAGCTCGCGATGCGGCATCAGGTGGAACGCGCTGATCTTCATCTCAACCCTCTCGTTTCGGCGGCCACTGGATCCCCATCGCGTCCAGGCGGCGCAGGCGGTCCTGGCCGAGCGCACGATCCCAGACATCCGCCAGCGCCGACGCCGTCCACGCGCCGTCGCCGGTGAGCGTCCGCAGCGGCGCGGGATGCGAGAACAGCGTGACCTCGTCGCCCCGCACGCCGACCACCTGCCCCGTGATGTGCGCGGCGCGATCGCTGGCGAGGAACGCGACGACCGGCGCGATCGCCTCGGGCGGCGTGGCGGTCGCCAGCGCGCGACGCTCGCCGGGCAGCCGTTGCGTCATGCGCGTGTCGGCGGTGGGCGAGATACAGTTGCAGCGCACGCCGTATTTCGCCATGCCCAGCGCCACCGAGCGCGTGAGCCCGACGATGCCCTCCTTGGCCGCGGCGTAGTTCGGCTGGCCGGGACTGCCCTCGAGCCCCGCCGTCGAGGTGAACGTGATCATGCAGCCGGCCTTCTTCTCGCGCATATGGGCAGAAGCCGGGCGCATGACAGAGAAATGACCTTTGAGATGTACGGCAATCACAGCGTCCCACTCGTCTTCTGACATGTTGAAAATCATCCGCTCGCGCAGGATGCCGGCGCAGCACACGACGATGTGCAGGTCGCCGAACGATTTGAGCGCGGCGTCGACCATGGCCTTGCCGCCCGCCATCGTCGCCACGTTCTCGGCACTGGCGACCGCGCGACCGCCCGTCTTTTCGATCTCTCTCACGACCGCCTCGGCGGGGGCGCTCGATGGATCGCGACCGTCCACGCTCACGCCGTAGTCGCCGACGACCACCGCCGCGCCCTCGGCGGCCAGGCCCAGCGCCACCGCACGACCAATGCCACTGCCCGCGCCCGTCACCAGCGCCACGTTCCGATCCAGTAGCCCCATGCCGCGCTCCTTTCGGGACGCGCCGGCTCGACTCGCTTGGGGCGGGCCGGCGCGTAGGCGGAATTATAGTCCAAGCGCTAGCCGCCCTCCCCTGGTGGCACTATCGTTCGGTCGATGGTCGCCACCTCGATCACCCAGATGGCCAGCAACAGGTAGGCGAGGCCGATCGTGAGCCCGCCCGCGAGATCGGAGAGCCAGTGGCGATCGAGGTAGAGGCGGCTGAAGGCGACGACGGCCACCGTCAGCCCGCACAGCGCGCTCGCGAGGAGGCGCCAGCGCCGCCGCCGCTTCGAGGCCGTGGCGACGAGCCAGATCATCAGTCCGAAGAAGACGACGAGGCTCAGCACGTGGCCGCTCGGGAAGCCCCACGGCGATTCATCGGGCCGCGCGCGATGAATGCTCCACTTCGCGATCGCCTGCAGCGCTCCCGCGCCCGCCATCAGCGCGGGCAGCGCGAGCGCCCAGCGGCGCTGGCGGCGCCAGAGCAAGACCGCGCTGCCCAGAGCGATCAGCAGCAGGATGCCGAACGGGCCGCCGAGCTCGGTGAGGAGCGCCATCGGCAGATACGGCGTCTCCTCGCGCACGATGCGGATCCACGTCCGCGTTCCGTAATCGATCGCGAAGAACTGCTGGTGTGCGGCCAGCACGGCCAGCGCCACGTAGCCGGCGAGGGAGGCCAGCGCGCCGCTGAGCAGCCAGCGCGGCTTACGCCCGTGCAGCACGCGCCGATAACGGGACGCTTGGGCCCTCATGCACGATATGTACCGTGAGATTCCTCAAACCGCTCCTCTTCGTGGCCGGGGCCATCCTGCTCGCCGTGCTCGTCCACCGCGTCGGAACCGAGCCCATCCTGGCGACGCTGCGCACGCTCGCCTGGTGGCAGTTCATTCTCATCTGCCTGCCCTACGGCGTGATCCTCGCCGTCGACACGCTCGGCTGGCGCTTCGCGTTCGCGCGCGATCGCGCGCCGTTCTGGCGGCTCTATGGCGCGCGTCTGGCGGGTGAAGCGCTCAATCTCGTCACCGCCGGCGGCTCGGTCGGCGGCGAGGCGGTGAAGGCCTGGCTCGTGCGGCGTGACGTCTCGTACGCCGAGAGCGTGCCCTCGATCGTCATCGCCAAGACCACGATCGTGATCGCGCAGGCGATCTTCCTGCTCATCGGCATCGTGCTCGCGTGGACGGCCCTCGACGTGAGCGGCCCGGTGTTGCGCGCGATGCTCTGGCTGCTCACCGTCGAGGTGCTCGCCGTCGGCGGGTTCTTCGGCTCGCAGATCGCGGGCCTCGTGGGCCGCGCGGGCCGGGTTCTGGTGTGGGCCGGCGTGACCGCCGATGCGGCGGCCGCCGAGAGTCTCGACGCCTCGCTGCGCCACTACTATCGCCGCGAATGGCGTCGCTTCGTGGCGTCGACCGGCTTTCACACGCTGGGCTGGCTGATCGGCGGCGCGCTCGAAGCCACGCTGATGCTGTCGTTGCTCGGCGTCACCACGTCGGTGACGACGGCGAGCGTCATCGAGGCGCTGGGCTCCGGCGTGCGCTTCGCGTCGTTCATGGTGCCGGCCAGCCTCGGCGCCTTCGAGGGCGCGAACGCCGCCGCGTTCGGAGCGCTCGGCTTCGGCGCGGCCGCCGGGCTCGCCTTCAGCGTCGTACGTCGCGCGCGGCAGGCCGTCTGGGTCGTCGTCGGCCTCGTCGTCCTGCTCGGAATGCGTCTGGCCGACCGCAAGGGCGCGGTGGCGACCCTTCCGAGGTCATGAGGCGCGCTCGGCCGGCGTCGAGATCGGCGGGTCGTCGTCCGTCGGCGTTCGTGCGCGCAACGCCTCGAGCGCGCCCGGCGGCACGAGCAGCGGCAGCACGCGCCGGCGCGTGTGCAGCACCTCGCGCCGGCGCGGCGTTGTCACCGTGACGTCGCGGCCGCGATAAAGCCGCACGCGCTGCCAGCGGCCGGGAAGCTGCAGCAGCAGTGAGAACAAGCGCCACGCGAGCCGCAGCTTACCCACGCGCAGGATCACAAAGACATCGAACATGCCGTCGATCGGCGACGCGGTGGGTGTGAGACTGAGGAAGCCGCGATAGGTTTCGACGTTGGCGACGGTGACGAGCACGGCGTCATCGGCCACCGCGGCGCCGTCGACGGTCACCTGGAAGCCCGCGAGGCGGGATCCGAACAAAAAGCGGCGCCCGACGCTCCAGTACCAGAGGTAGCGCAAGACACGGTTCTTTGGCTGGCGGCGCCCGCGCTCGGCCACCTGCTGCACGTGTTCGAGTAAGCCGTACGAGCGATGCGACAGGAACAGCTCGTCGCCGACGACGCCGACGTCGACGCGGCGCCGCTCGCCGCGCTCGAGCAGCGTGATGACGGCCTTGGCGCGGGCGGGATGGCCGAAGACGGTCGCGAAGATGTTGCCGAAGCCGGCCGGCACCGGCACGAAGGCCGCGTCACATCGAATGGCGGCGATCGCGGCCGCGCTCTGCGTCGCGTCACCGCCGATGCAGACGAGATGGCTGAACTCCGGCGCGCACGTCGTCGCCCACCGCCGCAGGCTCTCGAGGTCGTTGAAGGACTCGACGTCGGCCTGCCACCGGTGCCGTCCGAGCAGTCGACTCAGGCGCCGCGCGACCTGCCGCGCCGCGCCGGCGCCGGAGCCCGGCGTGACGACGATCTTCACCGTGCGGGCCGGTACGCTCCGATCGCTCATGCGAAGCGGTTCTTGAAGTACGAATCCTTCTTCGCGATCTTGCCGTTGGCGAACGTGAAGACGTCGCAGCCGTTGACCTCGAGCTTCTTGCCTTCGGCCGTCGTGCCGGTAAACACCCACTCGGAGAGCCCCCGATCGCCCGCCACGAAGTGGCGCGCATTCCCGAACTGCGCGTCCGGGAACATCTTGAAGACGCGCGCGAACGCCTCGCGCACGCGCTCGCGTCCTTCGTAGCGCGTGCCGCAAACCTCCTTGCCGGCGGTCGTCTCGAACACGCAATCGTCGGCCATGAACGTCATGATCGCGTCGACATCGTGGCGATTCCACGCCTCGCCGAACGCTTGCAGCTCCTTGATCGTCACCATGTTTTTTCTCTCCTCGGACGGCGGGGCCCCAGCCCCGCGACGTCCTCCGGCTCGTGGCATTCGTATTCTCGCCTCGGACGGCGGGGCCCCAAGCGATCGAGCAGCGCGCGATACGCGGGATCGTCGTAGCGCGCGAGCGTGAACGCCGCCGCGTACGGGGGCAGCGCGCGACCGGTCACGTGACTCGCGACCAGCTCGCCCGCGACGTTCGACGCCATTAACCCATATCCGCCGAGCGCGCCGCAGACGTACGCGCCCTCCACCGGCAGAGGCCCCGCCAGGAACCGGTTCTCGCGTGTCTTCGTGTAGTAGCCACCGTCGACGACGGCGCGCGGCAGCCGGTCGGCGTAACGGGCGAACGCCGGCAGCATGCGAGCCATGCCGCGGATGACGAGCTCGGCGTATGCGGGATCGAAGCTCATCGGAAACACGGGCTCGACCGGATCGAGATCGTACGTCCACAGGAGCAACACGATCGGGCTATCGGCGCCGCCTTCGGGTCGGCCATGGACGCCGGCCGGCAGCTCGCCGAGCACGTCGGGACGACTGGCGGCGAGCGCGGCCCGTTCGTCTTCGGTCCATGCCACGCGCACGGGATCCGTCCAGATCAACAGTGGCGCCTCGCGCGGCATCGCGCCGAGCGTGTCGGCAAACGCGATCTTCGCGTGCCCCTCGCAATAGACCGGAAGCTCGACGCCGAGCATCCGGCCGACGCGGGCGAGGAACGGGCCCGCTGCGTTCACCACGCGAGGGGTGTCGAGCGTCGTGCCGTTCAGCGTAACGCCGCTCACCCGCCCACCGCTGGTGGCGATGCGCTCCACGCGCCCGGACACGAAGCGAACACCCTTGTCGCGCGCCCGCTCGAGCATGTACATACCGAGCTGCTGGCCGCTGAACCACCCGCACCGACGTGCGTGCAGGACGGCCGCGGTGTCGTCGGCGAGATAGGGAAAGTGCCGGTGGATCAGCGCGGCGTCGGTGACGACGTCGGCGCCGGCGGGCTGGTTCTCGAAACCGTCGAGCGGCGCCGGCCGATATTCGCTCGACGCCGTCGCGTGCACGCGCGCACGACCCGCGCCGAGCGCCTCGGCCTCCTCGGCGGCGGCGATCAGCCGTGCGACGCGCGTGGGATCGGCGGTGGCGAAGAGATAACCGCGACGGTTCAGGCGAAACACGTTGCCCGTTTCGCGCGCCTGCTCCTCGAGCAGATCGATCGAGCGGTTCATCGCGGCCACCATGGCGTCGCCCGGACCCGGCCACCAGTTGCGATAGCACTCGGTGGACTTGTCGCTCGTCAGCGACAGCGGCGGCCGCTCGTCCACGAGGACAACGTCTGTGACGCCCTGCCGCGTGAGGTGGTACGCCGTCGCGATGCCGGCGATGCCGGCTCCGCAGACGACGACCTCGGTCGTGCGCGACGTCATGGCCCGCCACGCTATCATGAATCGGTCCTCATGCACCTGCGCGCGACCGCCCGCCAGCGCCTCCGTGACATCGCCCGCCGTGCGATGCTCGAGCGCGGTCTCGAGCCGGAATTCTCGGCCGCCGCGCGCCAGGAGGCCGAGTTGCTGCGCGGTCAGGCGGATGCCGGCGACCGCGCGCTCCGCGATCTGCGTGACCTCCTCTGGTGCTCGATCGACAACGACGACTCGCGCGACCTGGATCAGCTCACCGTCACGCTCGATGGCGACGGCGGCGCACCACGCGTGCTCGTGGCCGTGGCGGACGTCGACGCGGCCGTGATCAAGGACTCGGCGCTCGACGCGCACGCGCGCGTGAACACGACGTCGGTCTATACGGCCGCTCAGGTCTTTCCGATGCTGCCCGAGCGCCTGTCGACCGACCTCACGTCGCTCAACGCCGACGCGGAGCGGCTCGCCATCGTGGTCGACATGCGTGTCGGTGTCGACGGCGTCGTCGCCGGCGGCGAGGTGTACCGCGCGCGCGTCCGCAACCGCGCCAAGCTCGCTTACAACGCGGTGGCCGCATGGCTCGACGGCCGCGGCCCGCTGCCGCCGGCGGCCGCCGCCGTCAAGGGACTGGACGCGAACCTCCGGCGCCAGGACACCCTCGCACAGGCAATGAAGGCGGAGCGTCACCGGCGCGGCTCGCTCGCCTTGCACACCATGGAGGCGCGCGCGGTGTTCGACGGCGATGCGCTCGCCGACCTGCAAGCCGACGAGGAGAATCGCGCACGGCAGCTGATCGAGGACTTCATGATCGCCGCCAACGGCGTGGCCGCGAAATTCCTCGCCACGCGCGGCGTCGCGTCGCTGCGCCGAATTCTAAAGATGCCCGAGCGCTGGGATCGCATCG
>QHSO01000179.1 GCA_003220475.1 Candidatus Rokuibacteriota bacterium
AGCCCAGCGGCTCGGCGAGGTCGCCGAGCGCCATGTGCTCGGCGAACACGGCCGCGTCGGAGAGCCCCGGCTTCTGGAGCATGTTGAGGGCGATGCCGACTTTCATGATGCGCCTCCTCCCGTCTGCGCGGCGCCGAGCCCGTAGAGCTCGGCGACGTTGTCGTGGAGCACTAGGTCGCGCTCCTCCTCGGTCAGGTGCGCCGCTTGCTTCGCGAGCACCGCCTGCGAGTTCGGCCACGTAGAATCGCTGTGGGGGAAGTCGTTCGCCCACATGAGCCGCCGGATATTGCAGAGGTCCTTCACCTGGAAGGCCACCCAGTCGTCCTGGAACGTGGTGTAGACGTGCTCGCGGAAGTATTCGCTCGGCATCCGCGTGATCGCGCTGCCCGTGAGCCAGTAGCGGTGTCGCTCATAGGCGTGGTCCATGCGGTACATGAAGTGCGGCACCCAGCCCGCGTCCGCCTCGACGCAGACGAGCTTCAGCTTGGGATGGCGTTCGAAGACGCCGCCGAAGATGAAGAGCCCGATGATGTCCTGGCAGCCGCGGATGATGGCCATGAAGGCGTTGAGCTTGGGTCCACGCGTCTTGAAGGTGTCGCTCGCGCTCGTGAGGATGTGGAACGACAGCGGCAGCTTCAGATCGACGGCGGCCTCCCAGAACGGATCGTACATCGGATCATCGTAGTCCGCGAGCGCCGGGTTCCCCGGCATCATCACGCCGCGAAGTCCGAGCGCCTTGATGCGTTCGAGGTCGCGGATCCCATCGTCGACCGAGCGCATCGCGGTCTGCCCGATGCCGAGCAAACGGTCCGGATGCGCCGACGCATACTCGCCGATCCACTCGTTGTAGGCCGCGAAGCACGCGTGCTTGAAGTCGAAGTCCGGATGGTTGCACAGCATCATGCCGACGGTCGGGTACAGGATCTCGGCGGCCACGCCGTCGCGATCCTGATCGGCCAGCCGCGCATGCGGATCCCAGCCGCCGCGATGCAGCTGGTCGAAGCTGATGCCGAACACGCTCAGCTCCTCGGCACGCTTCCCGGCCGCGGCCAGGAGCCCCATCGGAATCGGCTTCGCGAGGCCCTCGATGACGAAGAGATCGCCGCGCTGCGGATCGCGCACGACATGCGGCGCACGATCGCGGAATTTCGCGTCGATCCGGTCGACGTACGTGTTCGGCGGCTCGGTGATGTGCGAGTCGGCGGAGATGATCGGTTTGGCCATGTGTCAGCGCAGTATGTCACGGGTGGAGGTCAGCAGCACGCACGTGCAGCCGGTCTCGCTCCAGACCCGCTGGTCGGCGCTGCCGGGCTCCGCGCGGTTGTAATCGCCCGGAGAGAGTTTCCGGTCGTCGATCGTCAGCTCGCCGTCGAGGAGATAAAGCTCTTCGACCCCCCCATGCTGGTGAGGCGGATAGGCGGCTCCGGGCGCGAGCCGCACGAGCATGCTGACACGGTCGTTCTCGGTATCGGTCGCCAGGAGCTTGCAGGAAATGCCCGGTGCGGCTTCTTCCCACTCCGGCGGAGCCCAGCCGTGTGACCGCGGCCCAGCCGGGGGGCCGCCGCCCTCTGCCGCGATTCGCTGCTCGAGACGTTCCCACAGCGATGGCGCCGGGCGCAGCACGTCGGCCGGCCACGATACGAACGCCTCGACGACCGGACGAAGCGCTTCCAGTTCGTGCCGGCAATCCGCGCACGCCGCGAGATGCGCTTCGACGAGCGGAATTTCACTCGACGGAAGGGCGTGGACGGCATAGAGGAAGACCGACTCGAGGTCGCAGCTCATATCTTCACGACTCCGGCGAGCGCCTGCCTGAGCTTCTCCAAGCCGGAACGGATTCGTGTCTTCACGGTCCCGAGCGGCTGATTGAACTTTGCGGCCACTTCCCTGTACGTCAGCTCGGAGAAAAATGCGGTTTCGATCGCCTGTCGCTCGTCGTTCGTCAACACCTGCAGGGCGTCTCTCAGCACGCGGCCCTGGTCTCTGGCATCCAGAACGTCGTGGGGGCTGCTCGACGGCGCGATCGTCACGGATGTGTCCGCATGATCGGGGACGCGCTTCTTTCGCTGCTCGAAGCGCAACCGGTCGATCGCGCGGGAACGCGCCTGGTTCATCATCCATCCGATCACCGAGCCGCTCGCCGGATCGTAGGCCGACGCGCGGCGCCACACATCGTGGAAGACGTCGAGCGTCAGCTCTTCGGCAAGCGTCCTGATCTCGCACTCGGGCCGACCGTGGATGGGAGGCCGCGTCAGGTCCACGATCACGGATCATGCGGGCCGGGCCCGTTGGCGTCAAGGTCGGGGGCTCAGGCTGATTGGTGCAGGCCGTCTTGGGCCAGGACGTTGTCGCGTTCGCGCTCCCACGCCGTGAAGCAGTGGACGTGGACATGGTGTTTCGCCAGACCGTCGGCCAAGATGTACTCGAGCTCGAATTCGAGCTCATCCGGCTTCACCGGCGCATGACAAAGGGAGCACTCCGCGCCGTCACCTCGCCCGCCCCACATGCGGTCCGCGCGGCGGATGGGTAGCGTCCTGGCGCGGAGCGCTTCGCGGGCGTTCGCGCGGAGTGTCCGGTGGGTCGGTGGCTCTTCCATGCATCCATCAATACGTCAAACGGGGATGCCCGGATTGGGACGACGAAAACGCGAGCCGTCGATCGAAGCAACATCGAGAAGTTGCAGCGACGCACAGGCACATTGACGACTGCCTGGGCGGGGACTAAAGTCGCCCGGGCCATATGGACGGGCGCACGCTCGGTCGACGCGAGTTCCTCATCGGCGCCACCGCCGGAGCGGGCCTGCTCCTGCACCGTGTCCCCGCCGTCGGTGCGCAGTCGACCCGCGCGCGCGTCCGGTCCGTCGCGCTGATCCCGCGCCGGCTGTTGTTCGCCGAGCCGGCGCGGACGTGGGCGCGCATCAGCCCCGACGGTAGACGGCTCGCCTTCCTCGCCCCGGTCAACGAGGTCTTGAACCTGTGGGTGGGCCCGATCGGCGACGTGGCAAAGGCGCGGCCCATCACCCGCGTGACCGACCGCAATATCTCCTCCTTCTATACGTGGCTCCACGACAACCGTCACGTGGTCTTCTTCCGTGAACAGGGCGGCGACGAGAACTGGCAGGCGTTTCGCGTTGATCTGCAGACCGGTGACATTCTCGCGCTGACGCCCGGGCCCGGCGTCAGGGCCTACGTGCAACAGACGTCCCGCCACTTCCCCGGCGAGATCCTGCTCGCCCACAATCACAAGGACGCCCGATTCTTCGAGCTCTACCGCGTCGACGTGGCGACGGGCGGGAGCACGCTCGTCCAGGCGAACGATCGTTTCCGCTCGTTCGTGACGGATCGACAGTTTCGGGTCCGCCTCGGTGCCGCGCAAACCGACGACGGCGGCGTCGACTACTTCCAGCGCGACGCCGGCGGCGAATGGAAGCCCTTCACGCAGATCGACATGACCGATGCGCTGTCCACGCGGCCGCTCGGGTTCAGCGACGATGGCGGCACGCTCTACTGGCTCGACACGCACGGCCGCGACAAGGCCGCCGTCGTCGCTCAGGACATGGTGACCGGATCACGTCGGGTGATGAGAGAGGATGCGAAGGCGGATTTCACGGACGTCGCGCACGAGCCGATCGATCGCCGGCCGATTGCGGCGATGTCGGCCTTCACTCGCCGCCGCTGGCAGCTCATCGATCCGGCCTACGCCGACGACTACGCGCGGCTGGCGCGCGCCTCGAAGGGCGATCTGCTCGGTACCGACGCCTCCGCGGACAACCGGCACTGGATCGCGTACATCGAGCGCGACGCCGCATCGGGTCGGTTCTTCCACTACGACCGGCGCGCCAAGACCGTGCGCTACCTCTTCGCACTGCGCCCCGCGCTCGAGGATGCACCGCTCGTCCCGATGGAGCCGGTGGTGGTGCGGGCGCGCGACGGCCTGGAGCTGGTCTGCTATCTGTCGCGCCCGCGCGCGACGCCCAATGCCGCGCCGGTGCCGACGGTCCTCGTGGTGCATGGCGGCCCTTGGGGGCGCGACGGTTGGGGACTGTCCTCGACGCATCAGTGGCTCGCCAACAGGGGTTACGCCGTCCTGAGCGTGAACTTCCGCGGGTCGACCGGCTTCGGCAAGACGTTCCTCAACGCGGCGAACCGCGAGTGGGGCGGCAGGATGCACGACGACCTCATCGATGCGGTCGACTGGGCGATCGCGCAAAAGATTGCGGATCCTCGCCGGATCGCCATCTACGGCGCCAGCTACGGCGGGTACGCCGCGCTCGCGGGCGTGACGTTCACCCCCGAGAAGTTCGCGTGTGCCGTCGACATCTTCGGGATCTCGAACCTCTCGACGATGATGGCGACGGTGCCACCGTACTGGAAGCCGGTTCAGACGATGTGGAAAGCCCGAATGGGTGACTATACGACCGACGCCGGTCAGCGCTTCCTACAGGAACGCTCGCCGCTGAGCTACGTCGAGCGAATCGTCCGGCCGCTGCTCATCGCGCAGGGGGCGAACGATGTCCGGGTGAAGCCATCCGAATCCGATCAGATCGTCGAAGCCATGCGGCAGCGCGCGATTCCGGTGACGTACATCTGGTATTCCGACGAAGGCCACGGCTTCTCTCGCGTGCAGAACCGCCGGTCGTGCACCGCGGTCACCGAGCTCTTCCTCGCTCGGCATCTCGGCGGACGCGCGGAGCCCGTCGGCAACGACTTCAAGGACTCGACGATCGAGTTCAAGGCCGGCCGCGACCTGATCCCCGGCCTCCCGTAACCGCCGCCCGGGTAGCCCGGCCGCGAGGCAGCGCTTAGAGGTCGTTCCCCGAGTACGAGAGGTTGAACGACTTGTTGCACAACGGGAAGTCGGGAACGATGTTGTTCAGCACCGCGTACTCCAGCGCCGCCCAGTTGCGGAACGATGCGTCGACGATCTTCACGCGGGTGAGCGAGTCCCCGTCGCCGGCGAGCGCCCAGTGCCAGATCGGGCCCCGCCAGCCCTCGACGAGACTCACCGCGTACGCGCCCGGGCGCAGCGGTCCGGTTTCCGCGAAGAGTGGGCCCGCCGGCGCGCGACGCGCCGCCGCCGCGATCAGCGCCGCCGACTGCCGCGCTTCGTCGATCCGCACGATGGTGCGCGCCCACACGTCGCCCGTGTCATAGACCGGCACCTGGATGGGTAGCAACTCGTACGCGGCGAACGGGGCATCGCGTCGTGCATCCGCATCGATCCCGCTCGCGCGCCCCACGAGTCCGACCACCTGCATCTCGCGCGCCGTGCGGGTCGTGAGACGGCCCGTGCCCTGCAGCCGTTCGAGGACCATGGTGTTGTCGAGTGACAGCCGCGCGACCTCGAGAAACTCGTCCACGATGCGATCGACCTCACGCGCGGCGTGCTCGAGATCAGCGGACGCGATCGGTCCAGCGACGCCACCCGCGACGATGGCCCCGCGAAGCAATCGGTGACCCGTCAGGCGCGCATTGAGGCGGAGGAGGCGCTCGCGCAGCCGAAAACAGTGCGCATGGCCGAACGCGTAGCCCGTGTCGTTGAGGATCATGCCGACGTCGCCGACATGGTTGTAGAGCCGCTCCAGCTCGAGCAGCAGCACGCGCAGCCACGCCGCGCGCTCGGGTGGGCGGACGCCCGCCAGGATCTCCAGCGCCTGGCAGAGCGCGAGCGCATGCGCGACGCTCGTGTCGCCGGAGATCCGCTCGGCGAGCTCCGGCGCGCGCGCCAGCGGCAGCTGTTCGAACAGCTTCTCGGTGCCCTTGTGCACGAACCCGAGACGGGTCTCGAGATTGACGATGGTCTCGCCCTCGACGGAGAAGCGGAAATGGCCGGGCTCGATGATGCCGGCGTGCACGGGGCCCACGGTGATCTCGAAAATTCCGGGCCCCTCCACGCGGCGAAACGGAAACGGCCGGCCGTCGTCGACCACGTCGGTGCGCGGCACCGCATCGCGGCGCAACGGATGGTACCCAGCGGGCCAGAACTGGTGCAGGGCGAGTCGCCGCGGGTCGGGATGGCCGCTCGCCACGAGACCGAACAGATACTGTATCTCCCGCTCGAAGCGACTGGCGGCGAACGAGCGCGTGGCGAGCGACGGAAACGCGTCGTCGACGTCCACACTCGCGGTGACCGCCGGCCGATGGCTCGGCGGCGCAAAGTGATAGACGAGCGTGAAGTGCCCGCTCGTGGCGCGCGTGTCGGCCGCTGCGATCCACTGCACTTCCAGGCCCACGCCGGCGAGGCGGTCGGCGAACGCAACGAGCGCGTCGGCCCGCAGGCGACACTCGATCGCGCCCGCCGCGCTGTCGATGGCGATCGCCGCGGTCGCACCGTCGCCGACGGCGTGCGCGACGACGTCGAGCGTGGGTCGCGGGCTCATCGAACGATCGCGCGCGTCGCGAGCTCGAGCGCGGCGGCGAGCCCCGGCGGCCATGCGAGACCGATCAGCACGAGCGCCGCCAGCGCCGCCGCCATCGGCACCGCGCTGAGCCCACTCGCCGTGGGCGCCACATGGGGCGGCGGACCGAACAGCATCGCGTGCGCGGCGCGCAGCAGTCCGCCGAAGGCGATCACGAGCAGCACGAGCCCGGCGGCCGGCGCCCAGACGTGGCCCGCACCAAACCCGGCAGCGAAGATCATCACCTCGCTCGTGAAGAGGCCGAATGGCGGTAGCCCCATGAGGGCGAGCATGCCCAGCAAGAAGCCACGTCCAGTCACCGGGAGCGCCCGCAGCAGTCCCTGGACGCCGCTCAGCTCGACGGTGCCGTAGACGGCTCGAATGCGTCCGGCGAGCAGGAACACGACGGATTTGGCCAGGCCGTGATTGGCGACGTGCAGCAGCGCGCCCGACACACCGAGTACGCCGCCGAAGCCCAGGCCGAGACCGACGAGCCCGATGTGCTCGACACTGGAGTAGGCGAGCATCCGCTTGTAGTTGCCGGGATTCCACAGAAAGGCCGCGGCGACCGCGAGCGACAGCACGCCGAGCACGATGAGAATGCGCGCCGCGAACAGCGGACCGGCTGCGGCGTCGACGATCGGCTTGAATCGCAAGATGGCGTACGCGCCGACGCTGAGCAGCACTCCGGACATCAGCGCGCTCACCGGCGCCGGTGCCTCGCTGTGGGCGTCTGGCAGCCAGGTGTGCATCGGCGCCAGGCCGGCCTTCGTGCCGTAACCGATGACGAGGAAGACGAAGGCCGGCTGCAACACACGCGGCGACAGCGCCGGCGCCAGCGCCAGCAGCGTCGTCCAGCGCAGGCCTTGGGCAGCGTGCTCGACGACGCCCTGCTGGCGCACCGCCTCCGCGTAATAAATGAGGACCGTGCCGACGAAGGCGATCGCGATGCCCACCGAGCAGATCAGCAAATACTTGTACGCCGCTTCCAACGAGGCGCGTGACCGTTCGAAGTTGACGAGGAACACCGACGCCAGCGTGGTGCCCTCCACCGCGACCCACATCACGCCGATGTCGTCGGTGGAGACGGCCAGGAGCATGGTGAAGACCATCAGATGAAAGAGCGCATAGAACATGCGCTGCCCGGAGCCATGCGCGTAGCGCGGCGCCTCGGCGGCGGCGAGCCCCGCGACGAGCACGATCACGCCGATCATCCAGCCTGAGAGCGCATCGACACGCAGCACGCCGCCGAACGCGGTGGCCTCGACGCCGCGGAGCGCGCGGGCGGCCACGGTGAGCCCGGACGTCAACATCAGCAGCGTCGCCAGCGCGTGCACGGCAGTCGCCACGCGACCGCGCGCCAGCGCGAGCACGCCGGCTGCCGTCACCGGGATGACGAGCATGAGCACGATCATCCGCGCAGCTCTTGCAAGCGATCGACGTCGAGCGAGTCGTGCTCACGGCGCATCTGGACGACGACGCCCTCCATGAGCAGCACGACGACGAGCACCTCGAGGAACACGCCAGCCTCGACGAGGCCCGGCATGCCGTAGGTGGCGACGACTCCGAGCGCGAAAATGGCGTTCTCGAAGACGAGGAAGCCCGTGACCTGGCCGAGCGCGTCGCGGCCGGTGACGCAGATGAACAAGCCGATCAGCGCCATCGCGAAGGCGAGCGGCATGGCGCCATGCGTGGGCAGCGCCGCGGCGGGCAGCGTGCTGACGGGCAGCATGATGACGTACGCGATGACGACCAGCCCGCCCGCGACGAGGACGGGAATACCCGACGAGCGGCCCGGCCGCACCGGCCGCAGCGGTGCGCCGGCGGCCATACGCATGAGCACGCGCGGGATGAGCCAGGTCTTGACGAGCAGGAAGATCGCAGCGACGAGCACAAGCGCCGGCCGCCGGGCCAGACCGCCAACCGCCGCGGCGAGCACGCCGAGGAGGATCGATTGCACGACGAAGAGACGCACGCGCCCGCGCCACGACTGCCGCCACACCAGGACGAGCGTGACCCCCAGCGCGAAGAACGCCAGCAGGTTCGTGATCGCCGTCATCGCAGCAGGACCACGGCGCTCACAGAGAGCACGCCGAGGGCAAACGATCCCGCGAGAAGAACAGGTTCGCGAGCAGCGTGAGGAACACCAGGAGCTTCATGGCGGACGCCCACTCGATCATCGCCAGGTGGCGCCCCGAGTACTCGAGAACCATGGCCTCGTGGATCATCGTCAGCTCCAGATGGGTCGCCGGATTGTCGACGGGCAGCCGGCCCGTCTCGGCGAGCATGACGATGAAGAACGCGACGAAGGCGAGCAGATGCCCGGCATTGACGGCGAGGAGCGGCTCGGCCGACACACGCTCCACGATCGCGCCGAGATTCGTCGTGTTCGCGCGCAGCGCGAGGGCGAAGACGGCGACCATCACGGTGGGCTCGGCGAGCGCCGCCACCGCAACCTCGCGGCTGCTGCCCATCCCGCCGAACGCGCTGCCCGCGTCGAGCCCGGCCAGCGCGAGAAAAAACGTGCCGAGCAGAAACAACGACATCAAGAGGATGATTCCGGCGAACGCCAGCGGCGGTCGTGACGTCAGCACCGGCGCCGCCAGCGCAGCCACGAGCATGGCGCCGGCCAGGATGTAGGGCGTCGCGCGGAAGATCCACGACGTCGTGTCCGAGACCACCGGCGTCTTGCCGAGCAGCTTGCGGAGGTCGAGAAACGGCTGCCACGGGACGGGACCGCGGCGTCCCACGAGCCGTGCCTTGAGCGTGCGGAGCGTACCGACCACGAGCGGGGCACCGAGCGCGACGACCAGGGCCTGCAGCACCGCGAGAAGCAGCGCGGTCGTCATGCCACCAGCAGTAACAGGAGGAGCGCCGCGAGCACGTAGGCGAGATAGAGGTTGGGACTGCCCGACTGGATCACGCCGCTGTGGCGCGTGGCGGCGCGCAGCACGCGCCCGAGTGGCTGATAGAGCCACTCGTCGACGATGAAGCGTGTCGGGTTCTCGTAGCGGATGCTCCGCACGAAGAATCGCGACTCCGGATGCAGGTCGACATCCAGCCGCCGCACGGGCCGGTAGAAGAAGTCGAACACGCGCGTGAACGGATCGGCGAAGGCCGTCGCCGTGTACTCCATCCGCGCCGTCTGCAGCAGGCGCCCGCAGCTCCACGTCTCAAAGCGTCGCGGGCGCGGTCGCGCGCGCGCGGCCGCGAGCAACACGATCGGCAACAGCACGCCGCCGGTGAGCGCGAGCGCCACCGCGGGCACGGACAGCGTCGCGAAGTCGCCGGATACCTCGAGCGTCAGCCACGGTCCGAGTGTCACCGGCGGGGGCGCCGCGATGAGCGTTGCGCCGACGGCGCCCAGCGCCGGCACGACCCACGACGCGCCGAGCGCGAGCGCGGCGCAGCCCGCGGCGGTGACCAGCATGGCGGCGCGCATCGTCGGCGCCGCGTCGTGCGCGGTGGCGGCGGCGTCGCTCCGCGGCAGTGCGAGGAACGTGATGCCGAACGCCTTCACGAAGCAAGCGACGGCGAGCCCGGCGGCCAACGCGAGGCCGGCGATCGCCAGCGCGAAGACCAGATTCATCGTCGGCCACGACAGCAGGTCGTTCTGCAGCAAGGCCTGGAAGATGAGCCACTCGCTCACGAATCCGTTGAGCGGCGGCAGCCCCGCGATGGCGATGGCGCCGACGAGGAAGCACGTCGCCGTCCATGGCTGTCGCTTGATGAGGCCACCGAGCAACTCCATGTCTCGCGTGCCCGTGCCATGCAGCACGCCGCCGGCGGCCATGAACAGCAGGCTCTTGAAGGCGGCGTGATTGACGGCGTGATACAGCGCCGCCACGAGCGCCAGCAGCGCCAGCGAGGGCAGGCCGGTCGCCGCGAACGCCACCGCGGCGCCGGTGCCGACGAACACGATGCCCACGTTCTCGATCGAGGAGAAGGCCAGCAGCCGCTTGAGGTCGCGATCGACGACGGCATAGAGCACGCCGGCGACGGCCGACAGCGCACCGACCAGGAGCAGCGCCACGCCCCAGCCCACCTGGGCCGGCGCGAGCCACACGAAGCTCGCGCGCAGCAAACCGTACACGCCGAGCTTGATCATGACGGCCGACATCAGCGCGGAGACGTGACTGGGCGCCGCGGGATGCGCGAGCGGCAGCCAGACGTGCAGCGGTACAGCGCCCGCCTTCGCGGCGAAGCCGAGCGCCAGGAGCGCCCACACCAAGGACCGCGCGCCGGCACCGAGCGCCGGGGCGGCGGCGCCCCAGTCGGCGAAGCGCGGGCTTCCCGTCCACGCCGTCAGCAGCAGCATGCCGGCGAGCATGCATGCGAGACCGGCGTGTGTCATGACGGCGTACACCCACGCCGCGTGCGTGGACGCCGAGGCCTCGCGCCCCGCGCGGGCGCCGTCGAGGACGAGGACGTAAGAAGCGAGCGACATCAGCTCCCACGCGAGGACGAACGTCATCACGTTCGCAGCGAGGGGCACGAGGGCCATAGCNCCATCTCGAGCTCGAAACCGCCCAGCGGCACCAGCCACTCGATCCGCGTCGACCACCGCGCGCCGAGCAAGCCGGTAATGCCGGCCGTCGTGACCGCGGCGCTCAGCAGCGCCGTCAGCGCGTAGACGACGGAGGCCATCAGCGCGGGCGTCCCAGCGCGTCGAGAAGGCCGGCGAGCAGCGCGGCCGGTGACGGGGGACAGCCGGAGATCAGCGCATCGACCGGCACGATTTCACGCACGCCGCCGACGACGGCGTAGGAGCCGCGAAAGATCCCGCCATCGCCCGCGCAGTCGCCGGCGGCGATGACGAGCTTGGGATCGGGCGTCGCCAGCCACGTGCGGCGCAGCGCCTCCGCCATGTTGCGCGTCACCGGGCCCGTTACGAGCAGGCAGTCCGCGTGGCGGGGCGAGGCGACGAAGTGCACGCCGAACCGCTCGAGGTCGTAGTGCGGGCCGGTGAGGCCGCCGATCTCGAGCTCGCAGCCATTACACGAGCCGGCATCGACCTGACGAATCGCGAGCGAGCGCCCGAAGCGTACCCGGATCTCGCCGGCCACCTGCGCGCCGAGCCGTTCGATCTCGGCTTCGGTCGGCGGCGGCTCGGTGACGATTCCCGTGCGGATGGCGAGCCTGAGCTGGCGGAGCACCGGGTCAGCGCCGCCGCGTCACGCGCTGTTCGCGCTGCAGCTCGCGCAGCATGTTCTGGGTGCCTTCGAGGTGCCGGCCGAAGATCTGGCGCGCGACGTCGAGCAGCTCGCCCACCGCCGGGTCGCGCACGGTATAACGCATGGTCATGCCGTCCTTGCGCGTCTCGACGACGTTCTTCGCGCGCAGCCGCGCCAGATGCTGCGACACGATCGCCTGGTCGAGCTGCAGCGATTGCTGCAGCTCCTGCACAGTGCGCCCGCCATGCCGGAGGATTTCGAGGATGCGCACGCGGACCGGATGGCCGAGCGCCTTGAAGAACTCCGCCTTCAACGTCTGCAGCTCATAGCGCGGCCGCGGCTCGGACATCGCAATAGCTATATATGAATATTACTATATAGTCAAACGGCGTTGCACCCGGGTCGAGACCGCGGCGTCGCCCGACTTGCGTCGCGATGTCCGGCTCGCTACGATCGCGCTCGATGACGACGGCGCGGACGGCAGACGTGGTGATCATCGGAGGCGGAGTGACCGGGCTCAGCGCCGCGTTTCACCTCACCCGGCGTGGCATCCGTAACGTGGTCGTGCTCGACAAGGGGACGATCGCATCGGGCGGCACCGGAAAGAGCTCGGCCTGCGTGCGACAGCATTACTCGACGGCCGAGACCTGCCGGATGATCCGTTACTCGCTCGAGTTCTTCCAGCACTTCGCCGAGCGTGTCGACGGCGGCTCGTGCGGCTTCCGTCACACCGGGTACCTGCTCGGCGTCGACGACAAGATGCGCAAGCCTATGGAGGCGTCGGTCGCGCTCCAGCGCTCCATCGGCATCGACACGCGGCTCGTTTCGCCGGTGGAGATGCGCGAGCTCGAGCCGCGTCTGCGCACCGACGACCTGGTGACGGGCTGCTATGAGGCCGCCTCCGGCTACTGCAACCCCGTCGAGACCGCCCAGGGCTTCGCGCGCGCCGCTCGGGCGGCCGGCGCCCGCATCCTCGAGGACAACGCGGTGCTCGGGCTGCTGCTCGAGGGCGACCGGACCCGCGGTGTGCGTACCCGAACGGGCGACATCCTGGCGCCCGTCGTCGTCAACGCCGCGGGGTTGTGGAGCGCGCGCGTGGCGGCCATGGCCGGCGTCGAGCTGCCGATCCACGTCTGCCGTCACAAGATCAGCATCGTGAGCTGGCCCGAGGCCGAGCAGCGGCCGCACCCGATGGTCTACGACTTCGTCACGAACATCTACACGCGGCCCGAGATGGGCGAGCATATTCTCGTGGGCGGTCTCGACGCCGACGAATCGCGCGATGCGGTCGATCCCGACGCGTACAAAGAGGGCGTGAGCCTCGATGAGTCGACGGACGCGTTGGCCCGCGTGAGCCATCGCTTCCCCGCGCTCGCAGAAGGTCACATCGCGCGGGGTTACGCCGGCTGCTTCGACGTCACGCCCGACTGGCACCCGATTCTGGACCGCGTCGGGCCCGAGGGCTATTACGTGGCCGCCGGGTTCTCAGGCCACGGCTTCAAGCTCTCGCCGGCCGTCGGTCACATGGTTGCCGCACTCGTCGCCGAGGGCGCGAAAGGTCATCCGGATCTGCCGACGTTCCGCCTGTCGCGATTCGCCGAGGGCAAGCCGATTCGCGGCACCTACGGCGACTGGCTCATGTGCTGAGCGGCTCACGAATGGAGTGTCGGCGCGCCCTTCGCGTCCGGGTAATATTGCGGCGCCTCGCGCCGATCGAACATACCGTAGTCGCGCACCACGCGGACATGGCGAAGCCGCGCGCCCTTCGGCACTGACACGGTTTTCTCGAACGTTTCGGCGGCGGTCCGATCGCGCCACGTCAGCAATAGAATGATGTCCCCGGGCGTCAGGACGGCATCGAACGCATCCCAGGCCACGAGCCCCGGAGCATCGGCGACGAATCCCAGCCACCTCGACATCCCGACTCCACCCTAAGACGCGCGCTGCATGAACGAACGGTCTTCGACCAGGATCACGCCGGACTGGGTCGCGCGCTTCGCCACCGCCGCGTGCTCGGAATCGGCCGCCAGGGCCTCGCGGTAGCGCTCGTACGCGGCGAGACTCGGGAAATCGATCAGGGAGAGCCCGACGTTGGTGGGTCCGGCGAATTTCGTCGGCGCGAAGTAGCCGATGACCTTGCCGCCGCAGCGCTCGATGGGACCGGCCACGGCACGGGCATAGGCCTCGAAGTCGGCGAGCTTGGTGGAGTCGAGTGTGTAGCGGATGCACAGTGTGAGCATGACGGCCTCCTTGTGGCAGGAGTATGGCCGCGCGACGCGCGCGCGTCCACGCGGAACGCTTCGATTCAGCCCCAAGCGTCCGGCCTTGGCGCCAGTGCCCTCACGCTCTAGTCTTGAGTCATGAGCGACACGAACATGCTTTCCACAGTCGCGGGCCTGGTGGGCGAGCCCGCGCGCACTCGAATCCTGACCGCGCTGCTCACGGGTCGCGCGCTGACCGCGAAGGAGCTGGCCTATTTCGCGGGAGTGACGGCGGCGACGGCGAGCAGCCATCTCTCGCGCCTGGTCGGCGGAAATCTGTTGACGATGGAAAAGCAGGGCCGGTACCACTACTTCCGACTGCGCTCGGCGGATGTCGCCCGGGCCATCGAGGGCCTGATGACGGTCGCGACCGTTCCGTCTAACGGATGGCCGCCGCACCACCACGTCGCGCCGGCGCTTCGGGAAGCGCGAATGTGCTATGACCACATGGCCGGGCGGCTGGGTGTCGCCGTGTGCGACATGCTCCTGCGCCGACGCCACGTCGTGCTCGTCGACGGCGGTGGAGAAGTCACGCCGACGGGTGAGCGATTCCTCACGGGACTCGGCGTCGATCTCCCGAAGGCGCGCAGCGGCAAACGTCACTACTGCCGCGGTTGCATCGACTGGACCGAGCGACGCCACCACATCTCCGGCGCCGTGGGCGCCGCGCTGGCCGAGACGTTCCTCGCGCGTCGCCTGGTCGAGCGCATTTCCGATAGTCGAGCCCTCGCCGTCACGCCGCTCGGCCGAAAGACGCTCGCGGCCATGGGCGTGGTCGAGTACGGATCGGCCGCGCCTCGCGTCGCCGGCGCGGGCTAGCGGCTCAGCGCCACCAACGTGTCAGGCCCACCATCATGGTGCGGCGAAGCAGGAAGAAGATCGCGACGGGTGGCAACGCATAAATCACGGCGGCGGCCATCATGGCGTTCCACGGCGGGTCGGCGTCATCGAACAGCTGGGCCTGCATGACGGCCGCGGTCATGTGCTTTTCCGACGAGAGAAGCGCGAACTGATAGACATAGTCGTTCCAGACGAGCACGAGCGCATAGGTGGCGACGAGCGCCAGCGCCGGCGCCATCGATGGAAGATAGACGCGCCGATAGACCTGGGCACTGGAGGCGCCGTCCACACGCGCCGCATCGTCGAGCTCGATCGGTATCAGCCTCCCATAGCTTCGCAAGATCAAAATCGCGAACGGAGTCGCAAAGGTGACTTGGGCGGCGATGACGGCCCACGGGTCGTTGGAGAGCCCGTAGGTGTGCATGAGTCGCTGAAACGGGAAGATCAGCAGGGATGCGGGAATCACATAGGTCAGGAGCGAGGCGTTTGTGAGTACTGCGGCGCTCATGACCGGGGCGCCCCGGCCGAGCCGCATCCGGGCGACCGCGAAGGTCGCGAGCGAGGCGATCAGCACGGTAAGGACCATCGTCGAGAGCCCGATGTAGAGGCTGTTGCCGAGCTGCCGCCAGAAGTGTTCGAGATAGCGGGCGTCCTGCGTCAGAACCACGCGGAAGCTCTCGAGCGACGGTGCCGGGGGCCAGAGGTTGCCGCTGAACTCGACCTCGCCTTCCTCGGGATCGAGCGCGATCAGCAGCATGGTGTAGACGGGGATCAGCGTCCAGATCAGCAACACGATGCCGAGCATCACCGCGCCCGTTTCCGTGACGAGCCGCCGGAGTCTCACAGCTGCACGACCCTCGTGTGGAGCGCGCGCATCAGCGCGATCACGAGCGGGACCAGCAGCGGGAGAACCGAGATCGCGGCCGCCACGCCGAGCGCCGGGTTCGCGGCGTCGAAGGCGTAGTGGAAGGCCAGCGTCGCCAGCACTTCTGTCGTCCACACGGGCGCGCCGCCGGAAACGAAATAGACCGTGGTGAACTCGCCCATCGTCCACATGGTGGAGAGCAGCGTGCAGACTAGATAGAGGTTGGCCAGCAACGGGAACGTGAGGTGGACGAAGCGGCGGCAGCCATCGGCGCCGTCGACGGTGGCCGCGTCGCAGACGTCTCGGGGAATGGCCATGCGGCCCGCGAGAAAGATCACGGTCCAGAACGGCATCCACTTCCAGACGTAGGCGACGATGTTGGCGCCGAGCGCCAGCCACCAATGATTGAACCAGATCGGACCGTCGACGCCGAACGCCACCGCCAGCGCGCGATCGACCAGCGCGTCCTCACCGGCCAGCATCCAGCGGATCGAGATGCAGGCTTGAACGGCCGGCAGCATCCAGGGCAACAGATAGACAACCAGCAGCAGCTTGATCCACCGCTGCGGACGCATGAAAAATCCGGACAGCAGTAGCGCCAGGAACAGCTTCACGTTCACGCCGACGCCGACGAACAGCAGCGTGTTGAACAGGCTCCGAAGATAGAGCGGATCGGCGAGCAGGTCGGCGTACAGCGAGGGCTTGCTCCCCATCCAGAGCGCGTAGCCGATCGGATAGACGGCGAACGCGCCGAAGAGTGCGCCATAGGGCGCGAGGAAGGCGATCGCCAGGGCGACATCCGACCGGCTCATGCCGGGTCACAACCTATCAAGGATTCCGGTCAGCTAGCCGGTCGACCTGACAAGTCGGTCGACTTGACAAGTCCGGCGCCGCGAGAGTAGAAGAGCGAAACCCTTCGGTCGGCAGGCCTCTGGAGACGGACGGCGCGACGCGCGGACACAAGGGAGGAGCGGTCATGGCCCATCTCACCAGGCGCTCGATGCTCCGCGGATCCCTCGCTCTCGCTGCGGCAAAGACGGTCGGTGGTCCGTACGTCGCCCGGGCCGCGGCGACCACGGCAGCCGTCTGGTTCGCGCAAGGGTTCGTCCAGGACGAGGACGTGGCGCTACGCAAGGCGGTCGCCGATTACGAGAAGCAGAGCGGCAACAAGATCGAATTGAGCATCATCCCGTTCGCGCCGGAGCGGCAGAAGATCATCTCGGCGCTCACCAGCGGCGTCGTCCCCGATCTGGTCGACTCGAATCCGGCGGAAATTCTTCAGCTGTACGGCTGGCAAGACCGATGGGTGGACGTCAGCGACGTCGTGGAAAGCCAAAAAGGCCAGTTCAGTGAAACCGCGCTGGTGGCCGCGCAGGCCTACAACAACGTGACGAAGAAGCGCGCCACGTACGGTGTGCCACTCAGGGCCGCCGTCGTCCCCTGCCACATCTGGAAATCACTGGTCGAAAAAGCGGGGATGAAGATCGAGGACCTTCCGAAGACGTGGGACGCCTATTTCGATTTCTTCAAGAAGGTTCAGGACAACTTACGCAAGCAAGGCGAGCGGAAGGTCTATGGCCTGGGCTTTCAGGTGACGGCGAACGGGGTCGACCCCTACAACCTCTTCATGGCGTTCCTCGTCGCCTACGGTGGTCAAGACATCGTCACCCGGGACGGCAAGCTTCATCTCGACGATCCCAAGGTCAAGCAGGCGGCGATCAAGGCGGCGGCTTACCTCGGCGGCGCCTACCGCGACGGCTACGTGCCGCCGAGCGCGATCAACTGGAACGACGCCGACGACAACAACGCGTTCCACGCGAAGCTCATGGTGATGGATGTGGACGGCACCTTGTCCACCGAAGTCGCGATCAAGGAGAAGCATCCGGAGTGGTACTACGACGAGATCGTGACCCATGGCGCTCCCGGCTATCCCAACGACAATGCCGGCAAGCCGATACCGAGCATCGTCGGGTACACCAACGGACTGATCCCGAAAGGCGCCAAGAACGTCACGGTGGCCAAGGAGTTCTTAAAATATTTCATCCAGCCCAAGGTGATCGGCGAGTTCGTCGAACTTGGTCTGGGCCGCTGGCTGCCGGTCATGCCGTCGCTCGCGAAGAGTCCGTTCTGGCAGAACCCGAAAGATCCGCACCTCAAGGGATACGTTCAGCAGGGTCTCCTCGGCCCGACCCGGCCCGATTACTACGTGTTCAACCTGGCGATGGCGGAAGTCCGCTCTCAGCACGTGTGGAGCATGGCGATGATCGACGTGGCGAAGGACGGCGTGAAGGCGGAAGCGGCGATCGACAAGGCCTTCAAGCGCATCGGGGAGATCTTCGCCAAATACCCGATGGCGTGAGAGCGAGGGCGAATAATGGATACAGCGTCGATCGCTCACATCGGTCGTCCCTCGGTCCGGCGGGAGGCCGTCTGGCGCTCTCTTCGCGGCCACCTCAAGTCCGATCTATCAGAAGACGGTGGTGAACACCGTCCTCTACCTGGCGCTCGGCGTGAACGTGAAGCTCTTCCTCGCGCTGCTGCTGTCGGGCTTCTTCATGCGCCCGGGCTGGTGGATGAAGGTGCTGCTGATGATCTTCGTCCTGCCCTGGGCGGTGCCACAGATCACGACGTTCATTTCGATCCACTGGATGCTGAATGGCGAGTGGGGCTTCCTCAACAACATGCTCTATACGCTGTTCCACGTCGAGGGCCCGCACTGGCTCAACGACCGCTGGACGGCCCTGGGCGCGGTGATCGTGTCGCACATCTGGAAATGGACGCCGTTCTGGACGCTGATCTTGCTCGCGGGCCGGATGGCCATTCCGCTCGAGATCCGCGACACGGCGCGGGTCGACGGCGCCACCGGCGTGCGCGGGTTCGTCCATATCACGTTCCCGCTGCTCGCCAACCTCTATCTGATCTGCACGCTGCTCTCGACGATCTTCTTGCTCGGGGACTTCAATGCCGTCTATTTCGTCTCCGGCGGTGGTCCGGCGAACTCGACCCAGGTGTTGGCGACGCTCGGCATCCGCAACGCCTTCGAGATCGCGCAGCCGCGTCTCGGCGTGGCGGCCGTGATGTCGGCGCTACCGATGGTGATTCCGCTGGTGATCGTCCTGATGCGCAAGCTCCGAACCGCGCAGGTGCAGCTATGAGCACGGTTGCCGTCGACACCGCCCTGCCCTCCTCCCACACGCAATCGCAGGCGCAGCGTGCCGTGCGGCGCCGGCGATATCTGACCACCGCAGGGACGGCGCTGCTGTCGCTGGTCCTCGTGGTGTGGACGGTCCTGCCGATCTACAACATGGTGCTGATCTCGCTGGAGCCGGAGGGCGACGTGTTCACCGACCACATCTGGCCGAGGGTCGCGTCGGTCGAGAGCTTCTGGGGTGTGCTGACCCAGGGCCACTGGTACCTGGAGCACTTCTGGCGCCAGTTCGCGAACAGCTTCTACCTCGGTGCGATGACGACGCTGCTGACGCTGCTGATCGGCTCGCTGACCAGCTTCTCGATCGGGCGGCTCCGCATCCGCCACGGCTGGCTCGTGAGCAACGCCGCGCTGTTGACCTACGTGATCCCCGCGTCGTTCCTGGCGATCCCGTTCTACCGGATCATGCAGAACTACGGGCTCGCGAACAACGTGTGGTCGGTGATCGCGGCCCTCGTGGCCTTCGCCACGCCGTACGCCATCTTCGTCTTCCAGGAATACGGCCGGAGCATTCCCATCGAGGTCGACGAGTCGGCTCGAATCGACGGCGCCTCCCCCATGCAGCTCTATCTGCGCATCTATCTACCACTGATGGCGCCGGCCCTGGTCGCCGTCGGCACGTACGCCCTGCTGCTCGCGTGGAACGAGTATCTCTACCAGTTCCTGCTCCTGTCGTCGAAGTCGAGCATGACCGTGCCGGTGGCGCTCGCGCAGTTCCTCAGCAGCGATCAGTCGCCGTGGAACTACATGATGGCGACGGCGATCATCTATGCGCTGCCGCCGGTCGCCATCTATTACGCGTTCCGCCGCCGCATGTCCGCCGGCCTGACGATGGGCGGGGTCAAGGGCTGACGGAGCGTCCTCTACCCGCGCTTCACGAGAAAGTGCGCGCGGCGGTTTTTCGCCCAGCACGCCTCGTTATGCTCGCTGCACTGCGGCCGCTCCTTGCCATAGCTGATCGTCACCAGGCGTGCCGGTGCGATGCCCTGCGCGACGAGGTAGTCGACGGTGGCTTTCGCGCGTCGATCGCCGAGCGCCAGGTTGTACTCTTCCGTTCCCCGTTCGTCGCAGTGCCCCTCGATCAACACCTGAGCGTCCTTGTTGGCGCGGAGCCATCGTGCATTCGCATCGAGGGTCTCGGCGTCGCGAGATCGGATCGCATACTTGTCGAAATCGAAATGGACGTCGACGAGGTCCCGAACACCGACGAATTCGCCGGGAGCCGGCCGCGTACCGGACGTCCCCGCGCCACCCCGCTGATCGGCGCCCAGCGGCGACGTCTCAGAACGACCCGTCGGCTGCGACTCCGTCGACTCGGGACGGGCTGTCGTCGGCGATAGGCCGGTGACGGCCATGCCGGTCGGCGCGGGTGCCCCCGTGGTCATGGTCGCCGGTTGTTTTGCGCAGCCGAACATGAGCGCTGGAGCGATGAGAACAACGGTGACGAGTCCGTATCTGTTCATCGCGGTACCTTTCTCGTCCCGTTGCGGGACGGCATCCTGCCTCGCATTGACTGCATGACCAGACGGTCCAACGACGCCACGAGCGATGGCCCCTCGGTCGTCAGCTCGGCGAGCGAGTACCCGGCGAGGCGCTTGAGGACCCTCTCGCCGGCAGGCCGCAAACGCACCACGACCTCGCGCCGATCGCGGCCGTCCCGCCGTCGCTCGACCATGCCGGCTCTCACCAGACGGTCGATCAGCTGAACGACGGCGTGATGGCGGATCTGCAGACGTTCGGCCAACACGCTCATCGTCGCCACCTCATGCCCTTCGAGTCCCTTGATCTGGAGCAGCACGAGATATTGCTGAGGCTCCACCCCCGCCGTGCGGGCGGCGACTTCGCGGACGCGAAGAAAGCGTCGTATCTGATAGCGGAGATCCGCGAGGGCTCGATAATCGACCGCACGGAGGGGCATGGCGGCCACGCGCCGGCGAGTATATATCACCTCATGATATGCCTTCATCACTTTGTGATATGCACGGCTCACACCATCGACCAGTTGTAGAGGACTCGAACCATGTCACGCGGCTCGTGAGCCGGAGGATGAGTTGTGCTGTCGGAGGACATGGACATTAGAGGTCACTACAGGGAACGGCACCTTTCTACAGTTCTCTGTCGCCCAGGACGCGAGTTTTTCTAGCTTTTACAAGAGGGCGGGCCGCAGGCCTACGGCCACTCCGCCGGCGGCCGATCGAGGGCCGCGCGATCCCAGCGGGCCAGATCGGCCGCCGCGTCGTACACGCTCTGGAAGAAGTCGAGCACCACGTCATCCGGTGACGCCAGCGACCGAACCGATTCATACGGCAGGATGAAGTCCGCGAGCTCACGGCTGTAATAGGCGCTCGTGGGTCGGACCGACATGGTCGGCACGCCGGATGGCTCCGGCCGCGCGTACGCATAGAAGGCAGGCTCGGCAACCGTTCCGCTCCCCGGCCAGAATCCGAAGCTGATCTCCTCGTGTGACATGGCCTCACGGAGCATCGCCCCCGCGGACTCCTCGGGTTCCGGCGCGCGCCGCCCGCTGAAGCGCGTGAGCGCCAGATCGAAGGCACCCCAGAAGAAATGCACCGGGCTGCTCTTCCCGAGAAAGCGCCCCTTGAACCGAGCGAGGACGCGATTGGCGTGCAGCAGCATGTGGAAAAATCGCCGAGCTTGATCAGCCTCGTACGAAACGTGGCGACGATCATCCACGAACGGAATGGGTGCGTCCACCTCGACCGGCACCGGCCACATCTTCACGGAAATGCCGAGGCTTTCGAGCGCGTCCAAATAGTGTCGGTAGAAGTCCGCGACGGCCTGTGGTCGTAGCGCGATGTTCCGCGTTGCGCCGTCACTCGTATTGATGATGAGCCGGTGCTCGATCAGATCGAAGTGGACCTCGAAGGCGAGCGACCGGTAGGGAATCGGTGAGGTGCTCAAGCCGCGCGCGGTGACGTAGAGCGGCACGTGCCACCAGTGATTCTCGCCCGGTGCGAGGGCAAGTCGCGTCTTGCCAACGATCTGCATCCACATGTGCAGCGTGTCGTGCGTCTCCTTCCATTCCGCAAGCGACAACGTCGGCCACACCTTCGAATCAAGAGCCACCGCCGTCGACCTCCCCAGGCTTTCGGCCCACCATACGCCACACTCGTGGAGCTCGCGAGAGCCCTGCCGTACGCTGACCGGCGCGACCCTTGCTTGACCCGTCGTGCTACATGAATCCGGGCGACGCGGCATGACGTGAGCGTCCTGCACCGTTTCGTTGTTCTCTATGCCCTCATGTACGCCGCATTCGGCGTCTCCTCGCCGTTCATGCCGGCGTTTTTCGAAGGACGAGGGCTCGCCCCCGAACAGCTCGGGATACTGCTAGGTGCCGGTACGGCGATCCGGCTCGTCTCCGGGCCACTCGCCGGACGCCTGGCCGACCGCACGCAGGCGCTTCGTGCCGTGCTCGCCGTCTGTGAGCTGCTTGCCGCGGCCGTCGCGCTCGGTCTGCTATCGACATCCGGCTTCACGTCGCTCTTCCTGATGAGTCTGCTGCATGCCGCGGCGCTTGCACCGACCACGTCGCTCGCCGATGCATTGGCCCTCGGGGCCGCGCAGCCGCCCGACGCGCATCCGACGTTCGAATATGGCTGGGTACGCGGAACCGGATCCGCGGTCTTCGTGATCGGCACACTGCTCAGCGGCCAGATCGTCGATGCCTGGGGACTTGCTGCGATCATCGTGCTCCAGGCGGCGTTCCTCGTCGCGGCGGCAGGCGCCGCGACCCTGGTGCCGGCGCATGAGCGGCACGAACCCATGGCGCCGGCTCAGCGCGCCGACCCGGCCGGCGTGGTCGCCCTCCTGCGCATGCCCCTCTTTCGGCGTGTGATGCTCGTCTCCGCGCTCGTCCTCGGCAGCCATGCCATGCACGACACGTTTGCGGTCATCCGCTGGAGCGCGGCCGGCGTGACACCCGCCACCGCGAGCGCGCTCTGGTCAACATCCGTTGCGGCCGAGGTCGTCGTGTTCTTTTTCATCGGTCCACCGCTCCTGACGCGCCTGCAGCCGGCCGGCGTCCTGGCCGTCGCCGCGGTGGCGGGTGTTGTGCGCTGGGTGGTGATGGCCTCGTTCACGAGTGTCATCGCCCTTGCTCTGGTGCAGCCGCTCCACGGGCTCACCTTCGCGGCGCTCCATCTCGCATGCATGCGGCTCATTCCGGCGATCGTTCCGCAACACCTGGCAGCGACGGCGCAGGCGATGTATGCACTCGCTGCGGGTATGACGACGGCGCTACTGACGCTGGCATCCGGCTGGCTCTACGCGACCCTCGGCGCGCACGGATTCCTCGTCATGGCGCTTCTCTGTGCCGTCGTTCCGCCGCTGACGCGCCGGCTGCGTGGCATCGAGTCGCAGTGAGTTCGCTCAGTAGCCCACCGTGAAGCGCCGGCGGTGATGTTTCGGATGTTCGAGCTCGTCGACGAACGCGATGGCGTAGCTTCACGCCAGCCTTCGTTACCGCGGCGATCAGAGCGGCTGGGTCCGATGTGACGAACCTCGACGCACTGACGACAGCGTCGTGGCCGGTGAAGAGCGGCACCAGGATCGACGGGTTAGTGCGCATCCTCATCTGGTCGTTCGTCGCGGCGACCATCGGCAAGGTGGTCGGCATCCTCGTCTTCAGAAGACGAGCGAAGAGGGCCTCCGCCCGATAGCAACATCGAACGGCTGCGACGGGATGCCGTTGGCCACCACGAACAGCGACGAGTCGCCGAGCTCGATGTCGGCGGGGATCTCGACGTTGGTGGTCACCACGGCGGCGCCGGTCGCGACGCCCATCGATGGGATCGTGTTCCCGCCGACGACGGTCGTGTGATCGAACGTCCGACAGTAGCGAAGGTGGTTCGACTGCTTGTTGAGGATCCGGACCAGCGGATAGTTCGTGGCGGTCTGCGAGTCGTCGCCGTACGCCGTTGCCTGCGAGAGCCCGTTGAACTGCAGCCCGGAGACCTGGATGGTCGTGCCGGGCTGA
>QHSO01000019.1 GCA_003220475.1 Candidatus Rokuibacteriota bacterium
ACGGCCCGCGCACGATGCTGGCGGTCGGCAAGGGCGCGCTGCTCGTCGTCCCCGCCGCTGAGGTCGGCGGCAGCGAGGGTATGGTCGCGCTCTCGCTGGTCGCCGAGGATTTTGCCGAGCTCACCGCGGCGCTTCGTCGCGCCGGCACGCCTCGGCTGGAGGGCACCGCCGAAGTCTCCGTCGAGCCCGCCGGCAGCCACGGCGTGCACCTGCACATCAGCCGCTACAACTTTCCGTAGGCCGGCGGGCGGCGGCCAGGGAATACGGGTTCAAATACGGACCGACAAAACCACTCCGGAATTTCGAGGCCGGATTCTGGGCGCCAGATTGTTGAGACCATTCCGAGGAATTTCGTGGCACGGCCACTTTTCGTGGCAACCTGTTTACTACCCGTGTTGGATCGGCTGAAGCGAGAGTGGGAAATCGTAGAACGGCAAAATTCCGTGCGGAGGACCCGGTCCTGCCATCGGTATTTACGCCCGTATTTGCTGGTCGCTTCCGGTAATTTTCCGGTAATAGAGCGTCACACGCTGTCTCGTCACCTAGCGCGGTGTCACCCCGTCCGCCTGAAGCGGGACGAGCAGCAGGTCGGTCCCGCGCACGCCCATGCCATAGGGAGTCCTGTCAGGGAAGTGACGAACCAAATCCTGATTCCTCACTCCCAGGTCCTTTACGAACAACACGCGATCGCTTAGGTCCGGCTGGTTGTTTCTGTGGAAGTATACCCATGCGCCCGGCGCCCATTGCAGGGAGGGGAGGCTGTGAACGAAGACGATTGCGCGGTCAAGGCCCGGCCGCTCGACGAGGGTGTAGGGCAGTCGGGCGATCAGTGAAGTTGCTCGGAGTCCCTTGCCGTAGACCGGAATGAAGACGACGGCGGCGCAGATGACTGCGGCCAGCACCAGACCGAGAACGGTCGCATCGCCGGCCGGTGTCCAATTCCGGCCCCGCTGTACGAGCTGCTCCAGACCGCTGGCCGATAGCATCACCAGAGGTGCGGCGAGCTCCGAGTAATGGGCGGGACCGGTCGCGTTGATGGTCGGTATCGTGCTTACTGCATAGGCCGTCACGACAGCCGTGCTGGCTAGAAAGACGAGAAGTGCTTCTGACGACCGACGGAAGAAGGGTATGAGCACCAGCGATAGCGGCCAGCCGAAGAGCCAGAAGTTCAGTCGCTCCAGCGTGTACCCGAACTCATAGATGCTGGGAAGCGGCGCGGGAGCCTTGAGCGCGCCGATATCGAGCGGGTACCAATAGAGGGTGCTATACGTGTGGTACCCGGTGGTGAAGGGTCGGCCGGTCAGCGCTACGTTGTAGGCACAGAACACGCCAAGGCCGGCCAGTCCGGCCACGGCGAAGAGGGCAGTGCCCCAGAACTTTTGCCTGGAGTACTCACTCCGGAGGCGAAGGGCCAACCAGACCACGAATGGCAGTGCGAAGGCGGCCGCGGCCAGAGGGCGTGTCAGGCCCGCCCAGCCGAGCGCCAGTCCAGCCATAGGCCACCAGAGGAGGTTCGCCGCCGGCGCTTGCGCGCGCAGGATGAAATATAGGAAGGTCATGAGAAAGAGCGCCGCGGTCGAGTGAGCTAGAAGGGTCGCTGAGGACATCACGAAGTAGGGCGAGAGGACCAGCAGGACGAGCGTCAAGATGGCGACCCGCTTCCCAAAGATCAATCGCGCGCTCGCGAATGACAGCCAGGCCGTCAGCACCGCTGACGCCGTCGGCACCCACCGCTGGGCACCCACCCAGCTTCCGATAGCGAGCAGGGCGCTGTGGCCGGGGAAGTACATGCCATACCACTTCCCGTTGTTGATGATGAACTGGTTGTCGAAGAAAGCGCGAATGCCCTCGACAGGCGATGGCGCGTAGAGCCGACCTGAGGCGAAGAGTCCAGCCATGAAGCTGTATACGTGCTCGTCGTCGGTGATGGCCGTGTCTCGCAGCAGGAAGAGGCGGACGAGGGTGATCAGGACGAAGAGCGCCAGTAGCGCGGGCAGCACCACGCCTGCTGTTGCCGAGAACCGGTCTAGTCGCTCGAACAGGCCCACGAGCCTCCGGCCGTTGAGGAAACTCAGGGCCGTGCCCAGCAGCGCAGTAGCCACAGTTCCGTAAAGCAGGTAGTTGACGAGAAAGGCTGTTTCTCCGGGACCCGAGCCGAGGTATCCGTATTGAATTTGGTAGATCGCATACGGGATGCCGGCGACGTAGAGCATGACAATGCAAGCGACGGCGCCGAGAATACAGAGGAGTGCTTGGCCCCGCAGGCCGACAGCCATCATCGAGCGCTCACGAGCGACCGAGGACGACCAGGAAGATGCGGAGTGTGCAGAGGCGGCGCGCCCTGCTTCACTCATCCCGAATTGCGGCCGTGGTCGGCGGTAGGACTGAAGTGACCGGCTCGGTCAGGACGCGGAATGGTCGGGCGTGCAGCCCGAAACCTGCAATCAGCCCGATACCTGCGACGAAGACAAGCCGCGACGCGATCATAAGACGAGATTAGACTCGGTGCGCGCATCTACCGTCGTTTATATTTCTGGTCGCTCCCGGATATTTCCTCGTTATTGATGCGTCACGGTCGGCCACGAAATTGCGCGCACCCGGCCTGATCGGATCTCCCGCGTTGCTCAGTCGCTCACCTCGAGTGACAGTTTGCCGGGCGCGCCTCGACAACCTGGCGTAGCTCGTACAGCACCGACGAGGCAGGTCCTATAGTTCATTGAGAATAAAATTGGCCGCAGCTTGGCATCCCGCATGCTGGCCTCTGGCGCGCCATAGAGATCCGCGAACTTAACGATAGAGGGGACAATCGATTGACGAAGCGAATCGCCGTCAGATGCGCGCCCTCTTTCTGTTCCGTTCCTTGCGTGGCCGCCTGAGGCCGTGTCTAGAGTAATCGCTCGCGATGGCACGATATGGCCGCTTACAGATGTCGCGGCGCGTGTGCGTCGTTGGCTGACCGCACTTACATTCCCCGAACGCGCCCTCGTACTATCAATCGTTCTCGCTGTTGTCGCCGTTTTCTCGGTGGGGCTTCGCAACGATTTCGTAGATTGGGACGACCCTATTAACTTTCTTGAAAATCAAAACTATCGTGGCCTGGGACGAGCGCATTTCGCGTGGATGTTCACGACTACGCTGTCGGGTCACTACATCCCGCTTACTTGGCTGACACTCGGGCTCGATTATGTGATCTGGGGCATGGAGCCAGCGGGCTATCATTTCACGAACCTCGTGCTGCATGCGGCGAACGCGACCCTCGTGTACCTGTTGGCGAAACACCTCCTGACTTCGGCACGGCCGGCCGCAGGCGAGTACGCGTTGCGCGCCGGCGCCGCCGTGGCGGCGCTGTTCTTCGCGGTCCACCCCCTGCGGGCCGAGTCGGTCGCCTGGGTGACGCAACGTCGCGACGTCCTGTCGGGCCTGTTGTTCCTGACCTCGGTGTTGACCTATCTTCGGGCGACGGCTGCGCAGCGCCACTCAAGGCGACGGCTACTTCTGCTCGCGAGCATCGCCGCGTTCACGCTGGCGATGCTCGCGAAGTCCATCGTGATGACGCTACCGCTGCTGCTGCTCGTGCTCGACTGGTACCCGCTACGCCGGCTGCAGGGTTTGTCATGGTCAGAGGGCAACCGGCACGTTCTCCTCGAAAAAATCCCGTTCTTTGCAGTTGCCCTCGCGGGCGCGGAGGTCTCGTACTGGGGGGTCGCACGCGACGGATTAGTGACGAACTATTCTTTAGCGTCACGTGTTGCGCTGGCGCTCTACAGTTTCGTGTTCTACATCTCAAAGACGGTACTGCCGTCAGACCTCTCGCCTCTGTACGAACTGCCGTCACACGTTGACGTGCTGGACACGCAATTCCTCGGTGCCTCAATCGCGGTAGTACTGCTCAGTCTCGCGTTGGTTGCGCTGGCTCCGCGTTGGCCTGGCGGCCTCGCCGCGTATACCTGGTACGCGATCATGGTGGTACCAATTGGCGGGCTCGTGCACGTCGGCCACCAGTTGGCGTACGATCATTACAGCTATCTATCATGTTTGCCCTTCGCCGTGCTCGCTGGCGGCGGCGTCGTATGTCTCGCGGGGGCGCACGCCGATGGCCGGCTGCGACCGCCGCTGTTTCGTGCCAGCTGCGGTGCGATAGGCACGCTGCTCGTCGCCCTAGCATTCCTGACGTGGCTCCAGGTACAGGTCTGGCGTGATACCGAATCCCTCTGGATGCACGCCACGTCCGCGACACCCGAATGCTCGATCTGTCACATCAACTACGGCATGCTGCTTGTCAACCGCTCCGCGGTCCGGCCATGGGAGCGGCGCCTCGCGATCGAGGAGTTCCAGCAAGCGTTGCTGCTGAAGCCCGAGCGCGCCGAGGCGTATGGCGGCCTCGGGGCAGCGTTGCTCGGGCTGAGACGGCCGCGTGAGGCGGAGCAGGCGCTCCTCCGCGCCGTTGTCGCTGAGCCAAGAAACATCGCCGTGCTTAACAATCTCGGCCTCGCCTTAAACGACCAGCGTCGTTTCGGCGATGCCATACCCTACCTGCGGCGTGCGGTAGCACTCCGTGAACACGATCCGATCATACGTGCCAACCTTGGCGAAGCTTTGCTTGGTAGCGGACACATCGATGAAGCGATCGTGGAACTACGCCGCGCGACAGACAAGTGGCCGTTTCAGCTCGAGCCACGTAAGGTATTGGTTCTCGCCTACCATGAAGCGAGAAACGGCGTCGAAATGCGTAAGCAGTTCACGATCCTTCGTCAACTACACCCCGTAGTGGCACAGGATTTGGCTCTGAAACATAAGCTTATGTAGGCGTTGTGACTAATCCGTCGAGGATGACGATGGATTGAAATACGGCTCGTTGGCACCAGATCGGACGCCCAATGCGTGCATCTGAGTTATCGTTCCTCGGCACATTACGAAGCCATGGATATGCCTTCGAACGGCAGCGCCCCGCACACGTCCCACTGCCAAATCCCGTTGGGGAATCGAAACCCGTGTTTTAGGCAGAATTTCACGAAACCGGGCTCACTTCAGATCGATCCAGTGCGTTTCGGGCGCCGTGTAGTACTCAGCATATCCAGCCCGCGATTTGAACCAGCGAAGTTTCAAGAAACTTACGCTGCGTGTTTTAGTCGCGTGCGCTTCTTGGGGTGATGTTGCTGTGCAATTCTAGAGTGCATTAGCGAAAACGTGATCGCGAGTCAAACACGGGTTCGAATTCCGTTCGGATCCCCGTGTTCAGAACGCCTCGGGATCGCGCGCGATGCGGTCCAGATCCGCGCGCGTGTAGCTGCCGAGCGAGCGGAAGTCCAGGTCGGTGTAGTTCTTGATCCAGCGCATCGCGATCTTCGTCGCCTTGCGATAGCGCTCCGGCGTGGCGGCGTCTTTCGGGCGCCGCGTGAGGATATCGTCGAGCTCCTCGCCCAGCAAGCGCTTGACCAGCGCGAAATCGTGCGTCGCCGACGGCCCTTCGGTCGTCGGCGCATGATGGCGCACGCGCTGCGCGATCTGCGCGACCGACATGCGGCCCGTCGCGAGATCCTCCATCAGCGCGGGATGCACGCCGGGTTTGCCCTCGAGACTGTCGATGCCCTTGGCGCCGCGGCCGTTGAGCCAGCCCTCGACGTACTCGATGACCATACGCGCGTTGCGGCGCGTGCCCTCGAGCGTCACGGGTCCGGCCGGCACCTCGACACGCACCGGATAGGTCTCGGGCTTGGCCATCTCCGGCGTCGGCTTGAAGCCGGACGCGATGAGCTTCTTGAACGGATCGGCGGCCGTCTTCATGTGGAAGATGTGCGCGACCCAGCCGCGCAGGAAGCCCTGCGCCGCCTCCCAATCCTTGTCCTTGCGGATCGCCTCGCCCGCCACGCGATTGACCTCGGGATCGTTGCTCGGCAGCGCAGTGGCCATGCCGCCGATCGGAACGGCGCCGCGCTTGAGACAGATCGCGACGAGACGGCGGAAGATGTCGGACAGGAACGGCGTCGTCTTGATGTCCACGCCGAAGCGATCCGGCCAGACGGACTTCGGATCCGCCATCACGTACTCGAAGATCGAAGCCTTCAGATCCCAGCGCGCGGCGTTGAGGCCGGCCGCGTACGGTCCGAGCGCGTGGAGCATCTCCTCCATGGAGTACACGCAGGGCAATGACTCGACCAGGATGATGCCTCGAATCGTCGCGTTGGCCAGGAACGGCAGCCGCTCGCGGCACGTATCGAACAGCTCGCGATAGAACCGCGCCTCGTCGGGCGCCTCGAGCTTCGGCAAGTAGAAATAGATGCCCTGCCCGCGGTCGGCCTGCGCGCGGCCGGCATAAAAGAGCGTGAGCGCCGTCCCGAGAATCGCGGCGTTCAGCGGCGTGCCGTCGACGCGCACGTCGGGCTCGTCCAGGTGCAGGCCGCGCTCGCGGTGCATGAAGAACGGCAGCTCGCCCGGCGCCACCTTGTATTCGCGCTTCCGCTCGGTGTCGTTGAAGTAGAGCTCGCGGTTCACGGCGGCCAGACGATTGAGGGCCGCGCGTACGGTGTCGACGAGACGATGACCGCCCGAGTCCTCGTCGTCGTCCAGATCGCCCTCGGCGCGCTCGCCCTCGGGCCCGGGATTGAGCGCGTTGATGAACATCGACGTGATCGAGCAGGGGCCGGAAATCTCGATGCCCGGCTTCTTGAGCTCCTCGGGAACCGTCGGGACCTTCCAGGTGCCGGTGGTGGCCTCGCTGGGCAGCAGCGGCGCCGGACCTCGACCGGCGTGGGCGTCGGCGAGCATGCGCACGCGCTCGGCGCGCAGCTTCAGCGCGCGCGCGTGCAGTCGATCGTGAAGCGTGGCCAGGAGCTCGTTGAAGGCCGGCGTGAAGACGCGCTCGGCGCCCTCGACGGGTTCGAATCGTACACGTGACGTCGGCGTCATGGGTCGGCGTTACGGGGCCGTTTTCGCATGGCGGCCTCGGACTGTCAATGGCAGAATGGCGCTCTCCATGGCGTCGCCCCGACGCTTCCGCGGTCTCGGCAAAGGACGGAAAATCCGCCGTACGCTCGATCACGGCGGCATCGGTCTCGCCGCTCGGCTCAACCGCACACTCGGCGCGTGGGACGGCGTGAGGATCACGCCGATGTTCGGCCGATGGGGATACTTCGCGGGCGAGCGCCTCTTCGCGTGCTTTCCGCTCGCGCGCAAGGAGCGCGATCTATGGATTCGTCTCGCCCCCGAGGATCAGCGCCGGGCGCTGCGCGAACCCGGCGTGCGGCCGCACCGGCGTTTCGCGCGCCGCGGCTGGGTCGAGCTCGATCTCGCCGACGACGCCGACGTGCCGCGCGCGCTCCGCTGGCTGCGCCGCGCGCACGCGGCCGATCTGCCCGCCGAGGAGCCGGACTGAGCGTGGGTGCCGTGCTCGCGCTCGCCGAGCGCTTCTGGCGTGGCGAGGTGCGCGGTCCTGATCTGGTGCGGGCCACCGGCGCGGTGGAGGAGATCGCGCCCGGAGTGCTGTTCGTCCACGCGTTCGCCAACGTCACCGCGCTGCGCACCGACGCCGGGCTCGTCCTCGTCGACACCGGCAACTATCGCGCCCGCGACAAGACGTTTGCCGCCGTGCGCGGCTGGGACGCACGACCGCTCGTCGCCGCCGTCTACACGCACGGCCACGTCGACCACGCGTGCGGTCTGCCGCCATTCCTGGAGGAGGCGCGCACGCGCGGCTGGCCGCGCCCGCGCATCGTGGGCCACCGCGACGTCGCGCGCCGCTTCGATCGCTATCGCGCGACCGCGCCCTGGAACGGCTTGATCAACGCGCGGCAGTTCTCCATCGCGCCGTCGTGGCCGACGGAGTACGACTACCCTGATACGACGTATGACGTCACGTACCGTCTGGACGTCGGCGGCGTCACGCTCGAGCTCACACACGCGCGCGGCGAGACCGACGACCACACGTGGCTCTGGTGGCCGGCGCGACGAATATTATGGACCGGTGATCTGTTCTTCTGGGTCGCGCCGAACGCGGGGAATCCACAAAAGGTGCAGCGCTACGCCGCCGAGTGGGCGCTGGCGCTGCGCGCGATGGCTGCGCGCGGCGCCGATTTGCTCGTGCCCGGCCACGGCGTACCGGTGGTGGGCGCGACCCGCGTGCGGCAGGCGCTGGAGGACACGGCGGAGTGGCTGGAGACGCTCGCGCGCGAGACGGTCGCGCGCATGAACGCCGGCGCGAGCCTCGAGCAGATTCTCGCCGAGGTCCGGCCGCCCGCGCATCTCGCCGACCGCCCCTACCTTCAGCCGGTATACGACGAGCCCGAGTTCGTCGTGCGCAACGTGTGGCGCCTCTATGGCGGCTGGTGGGACGGCGTCGCGGCGCATCTCAAGCCGGCGCCCCAGGCGGCGCTGGGCCGTGAGGTTGCCGCGCTCGCCGGTGGCATCGACGTGTTGGTGGCGCGTGCGAAAGCGCTGGCCGCCGCCGGCAATCTCGCGCTGGCCTCGCATCTGGTCGACTGGGCCGTCGCCGCCGCGCCCGACGACCGCGCGGCCCACGCCGCGCGCGCGGCGATCTACGAGGCGCGGGCCGAGGCGTCGGCGGCGCTCATGACACGCGGCATCTTCGCCGCCGCCGCCCGCGACTCCGCCGAGAAGGCGAGCCTCTAAGCCGGCGCCGCGTCCACCTCGGGCGGCGGCCCGGCCGCCCGCGCACGCGCCTCGATCTCGGGAATGTTCACGAGCGGCAGCAGGAGATACGCGGCGCCGGTCATCGCCGCGGAGATCCAGACGAGCGTGCTGTAGCTCGTCCACTGGTAGACATAGCCGCCGAACACCTGCGAGCCCTGCGTGCCGACGTTGTAGACGGACATCAGCAGCGCGAAGAACGTGCCCTCCGCGTGCTTGGGGCACGCCTTGGCCGCGAGATCCATGAACGCGAGCTGCGTGATCATGCCGATGCCGCCGAACGTCGTGTCGATGACGATGGCCGACCACTGATCGTTGTAGAACAAGTACGCCAGCGTCCCGACGACGCCGAGCGCGATGGAGAAGACGATGAGGCGGTGAAGCGATACGCGCCGCGAGAGCGGTGCGTACGCCGCAGCCCCGATGATCGACGCGCCGGCCGCGAGCGAGCCCAGGTAGCCGATGAACTTCTGGCTGAACTTCAGGGTGTCGGTCTGGTAGTAGAAGAGCGGAATCCCGATCGACGGGCTGAACGTCCAGAAGAAGATGAAGCCGGCCACGACCCACAGCGTGCGGTCGCGGATCGCATGCTTGATGCCCGCCAACGCTTCGCGGAACTCCTCGCGCTGCGACTTCGCCGGCGGCTCGTGGATGAAGACGGCGCCCATGACGAAGGCCACGAAGGGAAAGGCGGCGACCAGCAGGAAGCCCGTCTGCAGCATACGGTACTCGGCGAGATGGCCACCGATGATGCCCACGAGCAGCACGGCGATGTTGATGGCCGTCCACTGCACGGACTGGAACGCCCCGGTGAGACCGAGCGGCTTGCCGTTCTCGACCATCATCGCGTCGGTGAGCACGTCGGTGAACGCGATGCCGAGCCCCACGACGAAGAGTCCGATGGCGAGGCTCCGGTAGGTCGGCTCGCCGTGAAACCACAGCGCGAGGCCCGCGAGCGTCGCGAGCGCCGAGGTGAGCAGGAAGTAGCTCTTGCGCCGCCGGCCGAACAGCGGAAACGCGTCGGAGATCAAGCCGTAAACGGGCTTGATGAGCCAGGGAACCAGCGTGATCGTACCGAACGTGGCGACCTGCGCGGGGGAGAGTCCGAGCGTCTCTTTCAGCGCGAGGTTTCGCGCCTGGTCCGCCACGTAGTACATGCCCTGCGAGAAGTACACGATCGCGAAGAGTATCGCGAGACGCCGCGCATCGGGGGTCTTGAACGGGAGGAAGCGATCCGTCAGCGCGGACATTCGCGGCATCATAGTCTAGAATCCGGTCATGCACTCGGTGTGCCCGCATGACTGTCCGTCCTGCTGCAGCCTCGAGGTGACCGTCGCGGACGGCCGCATCGCCGAGGTCAGCGGCACCGCCGATCATCCGTTCACGCAAGGCATCATCTGCGGCAAGGTGCGAGAGTACGCCGAGCGCGTGCATTCACCGCTGCGCGTGCTGACGCCGCTGCGTCGCGTCGGCGCCAAGGGCGAGGGCCGCTTCGAGCGCGTCTCCTGGGACGACGCGCTCGCGGAGATCGCGCGACGCTGGCGCGAGATCATGGCGCGGCACGGCGGCGAGGCGATCCTGCCGTTCTCGTACGCCGGCTCGATGGGGCAGGTCCAGTTCTTTGCCGGGCATCCGCTGTTCCACGCGCTCGGCGCCAGCCGGCTCGACCGAACGATCTGCGTGACGACAGCCTACAGCGGCTGGCGCGCGACCCTCGGCGAGGTCACGGGCAACGACTCCGAGCAGATGGTCGGCGCCGACCTCGTCGTGCTCTGGGGCGTCAACGCGGCGTACTCCACGATCAACGTGATGACGCTCGTCAAGCAGGCGCGGCAGCGAGGCGCGCACGTCGTCGTCGTCGATCCGTATCGCACGCCGACGGCGCTGCAGGCGGACGAGCATCTCGCGGTGCGGCCTGGCACCGACGGCGCGCTGGCCCTGGCCGTCATGCACGTGCTGATCGCCGACGGCCTCGTGAACCACGACTACATCGAGCGCGCGACGCTCGGCTTCGAGGCGCTCGCCGAGCACGTGAAGGCCTGGCCGCCCGAGCGCGTCGCGCCCATCGTCGGCCTCGACGCGGCGACGATCGTCGCCTTCGCGCGTCGCTATGGCGCGAGCCCGCGCACGTTCATCCGCGTCGGCATCGGTATCTCGCGCCACGACAACGGCGGGATGACGTGCCGTACGCTCGCCTGCCTGCCGGCGCTGACCGGCGCCTACGCCGACCCGCACGGCGGCGCGCTGCTGTCCTCGGGTGGCGCGTTCGCGATGGACATGCGCGCGCTCGAGCGGCCGGATCTGATGCCGACGCCGCGGCCACGCATCATCAACATGATCCAGCTCGGGCGCGCGCTGACCGATCCGGCGCTGGCGCCGCCCGTCAAGGCGCTCTACGTCTACTCGTCGAACCCGGCGGCGGTATGCCCCAATCAGATGCTCGTGCTGCGCGGGCTCGCCCGCGACGATCTCTTCACCGTCGTCCACGAGCAGGTGATGACCGACACCGCCCACTACGCCGACCTCGTGCTGCCGGCGACGACGTCGATGGAGCACGCCGACCTCTACCGCTCGTTCGGTCAGTTCTACTTCCAGTACGCGGACCCGGTGATCCCGCCGCAGGGCGAGGCGCGCTCCAACTGGGACGTCTTCGCGGCGCTCGCGCGCGCGCTCGGCGTCGCCACCGAGCACTACGCGCGTGGCTACGACGCGGCACTCGGCGCGGCCCTGGCCGGCGGCGCGCCGCATGTGAGCGCGGTCACGCTCGATCAGCTGAAGCGCGAGAAGTCCGTGCGGTTGGCGCTCCCGCGCCCATACCTGCCGTTTGCACACGGCGCGCCGACGCCGTCGGGTAAGGTCGAGTTCGTCTCCGCGTCGCTGGCGGCGCAGGGCCTGCCGGCGCTGCCGACGTGGACACCGCTGACCGAGGGGCCCGCGCGCGCCGATCTCGTCACGCGATTTCCGCTGCAGTGCATCGTGCCGCCGAACCGATTCTTCCTGAACTCCTCCTTCAGCCAGTCCGAGCGGCTGCGCCGCCGACAGGGCACGCCGACCGTGATGCTCGCGGCCGAGGACGCGCTGCGGCGCGGCATCGCCGACGGCGATCCCGTGCGCGTCGAGAGCCCGCGCGGGGCCGCCCGATTCACCGCGCGCATCACCGACGCCACGCGGCCGGGCGTCGCGGTGATCGAGGGCATCTGGTGGCATCGCTTCCATCCCGGTGGCCGCGGCGTCAACGTCCTCACCGACGACCGCGTCGCCGACATGGGCGGCGGGCCGGCGTTCCATTCGAACCTCGTCGAGGTCACGCGGGCGTAGCGCCACTGCCTCCGGCGCACCGCGGCAGGAAGCCGCCCGCTCGGCAAACTTTTGGCCTGGAAGTCGCAGAGGAAGAATAGGTGAGATTATTCCGATCCTCCGAATGGCTCCCCAGACAATAAACTTTCTCTAAGCACCCAATAAACCCACGTTAGAAGGGGCAATGCGGCGCGGTGCGCTGGCTCGGCACGCGTCTTGAATTTATCTCGGATGTCTCGAATCGACGGCGTTGGAGGCTCCGATGCTCCGCATCCCTTCGCTCATCGTCTTCGCGGCACTTACCGCCATGGTCAGTGGCTGTGCCAGCTCAACAGTTGGTCTCAAACCGCAGGACGTGGCTCAGCTCAAGGCCGTTTCCGAGATTCCGGCTGTCCATGGGCAGCCACCTGCCTTCCGAGTCGTCGGTCGCGGTCACCTGCTCGCTCCAGCCATGCTCGGGATTGTCGGCGGCCTCGTCGCGGAGGGTATGGCGCGATCCGAGGGCAAGGATCTTGTCAAGGAGTGCGGACTCAATGATCCGGCGGCGCGCGTCAAAGAACGCCTCGCCACGGCGCTTGCGGCGCACCTCGGACTCGATAACGTGCGCGCCGTGCCCACGCCGGTCGAGGACATCGATGCCAAGACGTTGCGTCGCGCATTCAAAAATCCCGTCGTGCTCGCGGTCCAAACCGATCAATGGTCGCTCACGTCTGTCGATCTGTCGTCGCGCTATGGCGTGACATACGCGGCCACAGCACGAATCGTGAGAACGACTGACGGAACCGTACTATCGAATGCGCGCTGCCGGTTGGACGGCAAGGAGTTCGTGAAGCTCACGATGGACGAGTTGAAGGCAGACAACGGAGCCCAACTCAAAACGCGGCTCGGCCAGACGGCCGACTTGTGCGTTGAGCGGCTCATCGGTGAACTGCTGTCACCTGAGTTAGTAAGCGCGGCTGCCTCGACGAAGTAGCTGGCCCGGGGCACCGTCCACGCCTAGAGCCTGCGGATATTTCCTTCCGCTGAGGGTTACGCACGCCAAACGGGAGCAGGGTCTTGATCGCCTCAAACGATTCGGCGGAAGGGCCGACGTCGATTATCATGCTGACTGATGGCAGGATCTCCCGTGCGACGCTTGCTGTTCATCGTGTCGCGTGAGCGGAAGGAGCTCTACGAGGCGCTCCGGACGGCGCTCTGGAACGAGATGGACTGCGAGATCATTCTCGATCGCCGCGAGGGCGAGCGGCGTCAGGGCGAGCGGCGTGCCGTCGCGCGCGGTGGTCGGGATCGTCGCGGCGAGCAGCGCCGGCAGCGGGCGCAGGTGGACCGTGAGATCCGCGAGTGCGGTTGGGCGGTCGTCAATATCAGCCTGTGGCCCGTACAGAGCGTCGACCAGATGCGAAGAGGTTGATCGGCGGCCGCCACACGATCAGCAGCGCAGCCACCAACCCCATGCCGAGACCTGCCACGACGCCGGTCGCCTTTGAATCGCCGGCGTGCCGAGGGTTGACGCGAATCGTGGTCCACAGCGGCTGGTAGGCGTAATGCTTGCGCGTCGCCGCCGCGGCCGGGGTCACGAACTGAACGCGGACGAAGTAGTAGCCCGGCGGTAGCCCACTGAGCGTCGCTTTCAGCGCCTCGGGCGGCGCACCGGTGAAGGTGCGCCGGAAGGGCGCGGGGCTCGTCGACGCGGCGCCGGTCGAGCTCATGTACACCCAGCCGCGGCGATAATCGCTGTCCGCCGACACGCCGATATAGATGTCATACGGCGCGCTCATTCCGGACGCGCGAGGGTCGAGCGAGATCGTCAGATTCTCGCCCTCGGACAGCACGCTCGGCGTCGCGTCGAGCCCGAACGGCGCGACGCTCAGTGTTGCGTCGGCGGCCCGCGCATCGAGACCGAGCATCAGCACCACGGCGGCGCCGACGAAGAGACGGCGATTCGGCCCCCAGACGAGCCCCACGACAGCGACCGCGGAGAGCAGCGTCAGCAGCATCCCCCAGCGGAATGCCGCCGGCACATAGCGGAACTCGACGTCATGCTGGCCGGCCGGCAGCCAGACCGCGCGAAGCGCGTGATTCGCGCGCCACACGGTCTGCTCGCCGCCGTCGACCCACACGCGCCAGCCGGGAAACCATGCATCGGTCAGGACGAGATATCCCGCGGTGTCCGTCGTGGCCGCGATCACGACGCGATCGTCGGCGTAGGCCTTGACCTGCACCTGCGCGGCGCCTGCCGCGCCCGGCGTGGGGACGCCCGAGCAGCCGGCGATGAGCACTTCACGACGGAAATCCACGCCGCCGCCATGGATCATCGAGAGCGTCGTCGCATCGTCGAGGCACGTTCGCGCCTGGTACACCATGAAGGCCCGCGGCAGCGCGCGGTCATTTCTGTAGACGATGGCATCGCGCCCCAGGTAATCCAGCGCGAGGTGTCGGGCCCCGCTCATTGAGCCCGGCGGCAACACGACATAGCGGATGCCGAGCAGATCGAAGACCGGGGAGGTGGCGTCCACGGTGACCCGAAGTGCGCCGCTCGCGTACGACTCGAGTGAGCCGACGGGATCGGTCAGCTGCTCGACGTAGCGCGGCGTCATCCCATCGTAGCCACCGAACTCGTACAGCCCGAAGATCGTGCTCAGGTTCGCGCCGCCGATCCCACTGAACGTGATCCGGCTCCGGTCGACGGCCGTCCGTGCCTGCAGATGCTTCACCACCGGCGGCGGACTGTAGTCGAGCAGCCGTGCGTCGACGACGGGATTGTGGGTCACGGCCAGCGGCAGCAGCGCCGCCAGCTGGATGGCGCCCAGCCCGATCCATCGCCCGCGCGCGCCCGAGGCCCCGCCGCGCAGGCCCGGCAGCAGGACGGTCGCGATGCTCGAGAGCACGAGCAGCGAGACGTACTGCGCCCACAGCGGGACGAATGTCGGCCGCAGCGCGGCGAAGTCGTAGTAGGCGGCCACGAAGCACAGCGCGCCCACGCCGAGAACCGTGAACGCGACGCGCACGGCGACGGCGGCCGTGCGGCGCGCGTCTCCCCGAAGCTTGCTCAGCGTGTCCAGTCCCAGGCCGCAGAGGACGGCGAGAGAAAAGACGAGCAGGTCCGCGTTCCTCGCCGCGATCGTCGAGTCCAGCGGCGGCACGCGCGCGAGAAGTGCACCGACCCAGGGCACGCCGTACATCAGCGCCGCGGACAGCGCCATCACGACCGTGAAGAACTTCGTCCCGCGCCGCGACCACGCGGCGACGAGTGCCACCGGCATCACCAGCCACGGCACGACGCCGACGAACACCGAGATCTCGTTGAAATTCGCCGGCCCCCAGAAGTCTTTGGACGTCGGGCTGCCGTAGAAGTACGGCATGACGGTGGTGATCACGGCGCGGAGCGGCAGTGGAACGTAGATCATCCACTCCCGGCGATACGCGAGCACCGCGCTGCCGAGCGAGTATTCCGCGAACGGCAGCAGCTGCACCGCGGCGAGCAGCACACCCAGCGCGACGGCCGCCGTCCACCCCGCCAGCGTTCGCACGGGCTTGGATCGCGTCCACGCCAGGTAGACGGCCCACACGGCGAGGACCACCAGCCAGTAGACGACACGCTGCGGATAGCCGGCAAAGACCGCGAGCGCCACGCTGAGGGCGAGCCCCGCGATCGATCGCGCGCTGCGACGCTCGATGAAGAGCGACGTCATCGCGAACAACGCCGGCAGCAGGATCACCGCGCTCGCGTACGACCACTGAAGCCAGGCGATCACCAGCGCGCTGAACGCGAACGTCACGCCCCCGATGAGTGCCGCCGGCCTCGCGACGTCGAGGCGGCGGAGAAACCAGTACATCGCGACGCCCGCGATCGAGAGCTTGAGGACGGACATCAGCGTGAGCGCCAGCGAGTACGGCAGGACGTAGAGCAGCGCGGTGAGGGGAAAGAGCACGGCCGTTTGCGGATTCGCGAAGAACGGCGCGCCCCCGAACGTGTGCGGGTTCCACAGCGGAAAGTGTCCGGAGCGGATCGCGTCGGCGGCGTGGATCGCCGCCGGGTGGAAGAGCAGGGTGACCTCGGACAGCCGCGGGTTCTTCGGCGAAACACCCGGATTCGCGCCGGTCCACGGCATCAGCACGAACACGTTGTCGGCCGGCGACATCACCTTGCCGGGCACGAACGCGTGGGCGAGGACGACGAAGGGCAGGGCCAGCAGCGCGAGCGAGGCGACGACGTCGCGGTGGCTGCGACCGAACGCAGCAAGGCGGTTCATGCCCCGACCGAGCCTCCTTGTCACCTCTGTGTCATTTGGGAACGACGGAGCCGCTTCTAGACGCGTGTTCGAGCGCAGGAAAGAACCGGCGGCAAGCTCCATGCCACAGCGGACAGCCGGCGAGATTCGAGCGCGCCGGAGCTAGAGGCGGGCCGCGGTGGGAGCCGCGACGCGGGCCTGGAGGCTACGACGCGGGGCTGGGCGCCGCGGTCCGGGCGTCGCGAAGCTCGCGCCGCGAGACGTCCGGCTTGCCGCCGAAGACGCGCAGGAGCACCGGCAGCACGACCAGCGCCGCGACGAGCGACGCGAACATACCCAGCGTGAGGAGCAGGCCGAGGCCGTAGATGCCGCGGTGGGCGGCGAGCATGAGACTGCCGAAGCCCACCATCGTCGTCAGGCCGTTCACGAACACCGCCATGATGGTCGAGCGCGCCACCAGCGGGCCGCCGTGATCGCGGCCCTCGATGAACCGCATGACGATATTGAGACCGAACTCGGCGGCCGCGCCGAGAATGAGCGGGATCCCGAAGATGTTGCCGAGGTTCAGCTTGACGTCGAAGAGCCACATGAGGCCGGCCGTCCACGTCATGCCGAGCGCCAGCGGCGACAGCGCGAGCAGCGTCTCGCGGATCCCCCGCAGCATGAGGAACGTGAGCACACTGACGAGAACGATCGCGTACACCGTTCCCTGCTTGTAGGCGCGCTCCATCAGCCGGATCGCCTCATGGGTGATCACCGGCGTGCCCGTGACCTCGGGATCCACCGTGCGCACGTCGTTGACGAAACGCGTGGCCCCGTCGCGGTCCCAGATGTCGACGGCGGGATGGATCTGCAGCAGGAAGTGGCCGCGGTCGCTGATGAACTTGCGCCGGATCTCCGGCGGCACGTCCGCGAGCCCGACCATGCGCGGGTTGAGGTTCGCCTGAAGCCGCTGGAACGAGGTCACGAAGTCGCGATAGACCTGGCGCTGCAGGAACGCCAGCGCCGGCTCGCTCACCGCGCGGTCCGTCTGCCGGAGTCGCACCACGAGCTGGCCGATATCGTCGCGCAGCGAGGCCAGCCGTCGCTGGGTGTCGCCGGGCGGCGTCTCGCCGGCGGCGATGTCGAAGCGGCGCTTCAGCGTCTCGAGCGCGGTCAGGAGCCGATCGATGTCGACCGGCTGCGGCCGCGTCACGCGCACGGGCGCCACGATGGGCGCGAAGTCGTGGATGATCTTCTGCTTCTCCGGCTGATCGTCGGGGATGAGCAGCAGCGTGGAGTCGACCTCGGAGACTGTCGGCAGCGCGCGGAACGCGTGCTGCTTGCGCCGGAGCTCGTCGAGCGTCGTCGCGCTCGACAGCGCGGCGAAGCCCGAGCGCCCGGAGGTCGCGAGGATCTTCTTCTCCCAGATGACCGACTCGGTGCCCTTGGCCTGGAGGTTGAGCAGGTTGTAGTCGAAGCGGACTTTGCCGAAGGCGTACACGGAGACGGCGGCCAGCAGCGCCGAGGCCGCCATCACGGTCTTGGGATGACTGGTGATCCAGTCGACGAACGGGACGTGCATGCGCTCGAGGCGAATCGCGCGCGGGATGGTGACGCCGACGCGATCGAGATGCCGCCGGTCGACCAGCATCAGCATGGCCGGGAACACGAACATCATCGCCACCCACGACAGGATCAGCGCGGAGCCGGCGATGAAGCCCAGTTCCTGGAGCCCGCGGAAGTCGGTGAGGATCAGCACGTAGAACGTGGCGGCGGCGGTGATCGCGCTCAGCAGCATCCCGGGCCCGCTCCGCATCGCGGTGATCTCGATCGCCTCGCGCAGGTTGCGGCCGAGGAAGAGCTCCTCCTCGTAGCGGAACAAATAATAGATGCCGTAATCGATGCCGATGCCGATGACGATGGGAATGAACATCACGGAGAAGAGCGACAGGTGGCCGACCACGAGCGTGGCCACGCCGATCGACCAGGACAGGGCGAGTGCCAGGACGATCAGCATGAGGAGCGGCTTGCCCACGCGCAGGAACGCCGCGATCAGCAGGCCGAGCGTGAGGGCGAAGGCAAGCAGCGTCGCGCGCTCGCTGTCGCGGAACGCCGCCGTCATCTCGTCGTTCGACAGCGCCGGCTTGCCGGTGACGCCGACCTCGACGTCGGGGAACTCGGCGCGCAACGAGGCCACGGTGGCGCGCACGCCCTCGATCGCGTCGCGATCGCCCGTGAAGCTGCCGTGCTTCGTCGTGGGCTCGGCGAGGATGAAGAGCAGGCGCTGATCGTCGGACAGGAAGTAGCCGGCGCCTTCGCTGCCCTCGCCGCCGACGGAGAAGAGGCCGCCCCACGGCGAGCGGTACGGCGTCGGGCGATCGAGCCGCCCCGCGATCTGCGTCACCACGTCGTTGACGAAGCGCAGATCGAGCGAGCCCTTGGAGCCGCCGGGGCCCGTCTCGAGCCCGAGGTCGAGCAGGCCGGTGACGAATGCCTGGGCGATCGACGTCGCGATACCGTCCACGAGCTGATCGAGCGTGGGCCGTTCCGCGAACTTCTCCATGAACTCCTGGTAGTCGAAGACGCGCTCGCGAATCTCCTTGAGCCGGTCGGTCGACAGGTACAGCAGCGCCCGTCCCTCGAACTGCTTGGGATCGATGCGGTAATTGATGCGGTCCAGCGGCACGCGGTTGACGCGCAGCTCACGCACGAGGCGGTTGGCGTAGATCGTCGCCTCGGGCAGCGACGGCGCCTGGACGGCCAGCACCAGATTGTCGAGATCGCCGAACTCCTGGCTGTACTCGACGTATTTCTCGATGAAGCGCTTGCCCTGCGGTAGCAGCGCGCGCGTGGATGTGGCGAAGGTGAGGAAGGTGAGGGCGTAGACCACGGACAGCGCCGCGAGCACGGCGGCGGCGGTCACCGTCAGTCCCGGCCGTGCGCAGGCGAGCCGGACGAGACGGCGCAGCAGGCGCCCGGTCCGAGACGTCACGCGGAACTACTCTTCGCCGGCGATGAACCGCTCCAGCCGCTGGCGTGCGGCGTCATCCGCCCACTGCTCCGGCGGTGATTTCATGAGGTAGGCGGACGGCGCGACGAGCGCGCCTTTGAGCCCGCGGTCGAGCGCGATGCGGCAGCAGCGGATGGCGTCGATGACGACGCCCGCCGAGTTCGGCGAGTCCCACACCTCGAGCTTGAGCTCGACGTTGATGGGCTGGTCGCCGAACGAGCGGCCCTCGAGCCGGATGTGAGCCCACTTGCGGTCCTCGAGCCACGGCACGTAGTCGCTGGGGCCGATGTGCACGGCGTCGGTGGCCAGCTCGTGAGCGAGCTGCGAGCGCACGGCGTCGGTCTTGCTGATCTTCTTGGAGACGAGCCGGTCACGTTCGAGCATGTTGTAGAAGTCCGTGTTGCCGCCGAAGTTGAGCTGGCTCGTCCGCTCCAGGCGCACGCCGCGGTCCATGAACAGCTTGGCCAGCACGCGATGCACGATGGTGGCGCCGAGCTGCGACTTCACGTCGTCACCGACCACCGGCAGGCCGCGATCCTCGAAGCGGCGCCGCCAGTACGCCTCGCGCGCGATGAAGACGGGAATGCAGTTGACGAACGCGCAGCCGGCGTCGAGCACCTGCTCCACATACCACTTGGTGGCCATCTCGCTGCCGACGGGCAGGAAGTTCACGACCACGTGCGTGTTGGTCTCGCGCAGGATGCCCGCGATGTCCGCGGTCGAGCCCGGCGCCTTCTTGATCATCTGGGCGAGATAGGTGCCGAGCCCGTCGTGCGTCATGCCGCGCTGCACGGGCACGCCGAGCGGCGGCACGGAGGCGAACTTCACGGTGTTGTTGGGCGCCTCGAAGATCGCCTCGGCGAGGTCCTTGCCCACTTTGCGCGCATCGATGTCGAAGGCGGCGGAGAACTCGATGTCGCCGACGTGGTAACCACCGAGCCGCGGGTGCATGAGCCCGGGGATGAACCCGTCGTCCGGCGCCTGACGATAGTAGTGGACGCCCTGGACGAGAGAGGAAGCGCAATTACCGACGCCGATGATGGCAACTCGGACGGATCCGACGGATGGCCGCCTGGCTCGGATGGCGCGCTCGCTGCTGCGCGGGGCCGATCGTGCGTCAGTGTAGCACAGCGTCGTGTAAAATCTCGGAAGTGCACGACGGAAAGGAGGGCTCGTGAGCCAGGTAACGATGACACCGGTCGCCGACGAGATCGAGCGCGCGCTCGCCCGTCTCGACATCGCCGCCGTCAAGCGGACCTACTGGGAGCAGAACGAGTTCTTCCATCTCGAGCGCTGGGTGCCGGCCTCGATCATCGAGCGCATGGTCGCCGAGGTCGAGCGCGTCCGCCCCGCCGTGCATCGCAACTAC
>QHSO01000020.1 GCA_003220475.1 Candidatus Rokuibacteriota bacterium
GGAACGTCGGATTCTGCACCTGCACGTAGGTGAAGCCGCCGCCGGTGTTGCCGGTGGCATCTTGTACGCTCGCGCTGATCGTCCGCGAGCCGTTGGACGCCGTCGTCGTATCCCAGTTCCAGGTGACGCTCGTCGTGTTGCTGGCGATCACCGTCTGCTGGACGCCGTCCACGAACACGGTGAACCGGTTGTTCGTGCCGCTGGCACCCGACACGGCGATCTGCACGGCCAGCGTGCCGCGCACCGTCTGGCCCGGGACGACGTTCGGGAAGGTTACCTGCAGCGTGCCGGGCGCGCTGTTGTTGACGCTCACCGTGCGCGTCGCCGAGGCCGTCGCGCCGGTGGCGTCGCGCACGGTCAGGCCGAGCGTGTGCACGCCGTCCGCGACGGATCTCGTGTCCCAGGGATAGGTCTGGGTCGTGCCCGTGGTCGTGTTCGAGAACGCCGGCTGGCTGTCCACCGTCAGCGTGAACGTGGCCGAGCCGCCGCCCGCGCCACTCGCCGACATGCCGACGCTCACGGTGCCGTCGACGGTCGCGCCTTCAGCCGGATTCGTGAACGACGCGGTGAGCGTCGCACTCTGCACGGTGATCACGCGCACCGGCGGGCTCGGGTCGGTGCCGCCCTGGTTGTCGGTGACCGTCAGCGAGACGTAATACGTGCCCGGCGTGCTGAAGGTCACGTTGCCGGGCGTGGCCGACGTGCTGGTGGCGGGCGAGCCGCCCGGGAAGATCCAGCGGTAGGCGCTGACGGCACCGTCGGTATCCGTGGCGGAGCCGGCGAAGTTCACCGACTGGCCCGCGCCGATGGTGACGTCGGCGGCGGGCGCGTCGATGCGGCCGCGCGGCGGCTGATTGGTCGTATTCGACGCGACGCGGACGAACGGCGCGACGGACGGCACGCCGTTGGCGTCGACGATGAACAGCATGTAGTAGCCGGGTGGCGCGATGTTGGCGTTCGGCGGCGCCGTGATCGTCAGCGTGCCCGCGCCCTTCGTGAAGGACAGCGAGATCATCCGCTGGTCCATGTCGAAGGCGTGGGTGTTGGCGCCGTTGCGGATGAGCGCGACCGAGGCGATGCTGGCGGCGTTCGGTGTGCTCACCTGGAAGCTGCCGCCGTAGCCGATCACGGAGGGGGCGGCAGTGATCGTGGGCCGCGTCGCCGAACCGCCGCCGGCGTTGAACAGGTACGCCGGCCTGTAGATCTCCATCCGGTTTTCCCAGTTCCCCCAGTCCGGATTGCCGCCGGCGGACCACACGGTGCCGTCGGGCAGGAGCAGCGCTACCGAGTGATAGAGCCGCGGCATGTTCATCGTTCCCGCCGGCGTCCACGTTTCCGTCGCCGGGTCGAACAGGTCGGCGGCGAGCGTCGCGGTGCTGGCCGTCTTGTCGAGCTGCGAGCCGCCCAGCGCGAGGATCTTGCCGGTGGGCAGGATGACCGCGTCCATCTGGATGCGCGGCCCGGACATCGGATTCGTGAAGCGCCAGGCCGGGCTCGGCTGCGACAGATCGATGATCTCCGCCGTCGCCGTCGAGGGGTTGTCGCCGCCCATGATCATGACGCGCGGGCGCCAGTTGTCGGCGGCGGACAGCGGCAGCAGCACGGACGAGCCATAGATCCGATCACGCGAATACTTCATCGTGGCGACGCCGGTCTGCCACGTGTTCGTCGACGGGTTGAAGATGCTGGAGCCGACGTTCGCGCCCGACATGAACACGCGACCGTCGGGCAGAAGGTGCAGCCACGGATAGAGCTCCGGCGTGAACGGCGCGTAGTATTCCTGGCTCCAGCCGTTGGGATTCGTATAGATCTCGACGGCGTTGTTGGTGCCGCCTTGCTCGAGCCAACCCGAGAAGGTCGCCATGCGACCGTCGGCGAGACCGACGATCGACGGATACCAGCGGCCGCGCGCCATGTCCTGCACCTGGATGAACTTCTCGGTGGCGGGATCGAAGACCGTCGTGGTCTTGAGCCCGCCCCAGCCGTGGCCGTTGACGGGATACTGCAGGGTGCCGCCCGCGATGAGCGCGCGGCCGTCGGGCATCCAGGACAGGCCGTTGCAGAAGAGGTCCCACGGGACCTCCTGCACGTCGATCACGCCCGTGTTCGGGTCGAAGACCGCCGCGCTGTTCGTGGTGACCGTCGGGTCGTTCTGCGTGCCGCTGACGATGAGGATCTTGCCGGTCCGCATGAGGCCGACGTGGATCGGATTGATCGGCATCGTGTAGGGAAGTACCGACCATTGGCCGGTCACGTTCGACTGGGCGGCGGCACGCTCTACGCAGACGATCGCGACGAGCGTCGCGACGGCCATACACGCGAGCGCGACTCTTCTGCGCATGGTGGTTCCGCGGGTCCACGATTCGTGCCAGACCATTTGCGCCTTCTACAACGGGCCTCGCCGCGACACGTCTGCAGCGTATTTCCGAATGCGCGCGCCGAAATACCGGCTTGTGAGGAGAATCACGCAGAGTCCGCCGCGCGTGAGCGCCGGCGGCGCGGCCAAATCGCGGCGAGGTCTGGTATGAGTCGTGCACCCACGGACGGGCGTGACGGGCAACGATGTCGTTCCTCGCTGCTCGGTGGTGATCCCCACCTACAACCGGGCCCACTCCGTCGGCGACGCCATCATGAGCGTTCTGCGCCAGACGATGAGCGACCTGGAGTGCGTCGTCGTGGACGACGGCTCGACCGACTCGACGCCGGCGCTGCTGGCCTCGATCAACGATCCGCGGCTGCGCGTGATTCTCGGCCGCCACGCGGGTGTTGCCGCCGCGCGCAACCTGGGCGTTGCGCACGCGCGCGCGCCGCTCGTCGCGTTCCTCGACTCCGACGACCTCTGGCGCCCCGACAAGTTGGCGCACGAGGTCTCGTACCTCGATCGCCACCCCGAGGTCGATGCCGTGTTCAGTGACCTCGAAAAGCAGGACGGCGGAGACGTCTACCTGTCGTTCATGCGCGAGACGGCGGTGTTCTCGGGGCTGCTCGGCGAGCGCGAGTATCCCGACGGCGTGGCCCTCAGCCGCCGCGAGGTGTTCCTCCTGTTGCTCGAGGAGGTGCCGATCAAGCCCTCGGCCCTGACGCTGCGGCGCAGCGCGTTCCTGAAGGCCGGCCGCTTCGACGAGACGTGGTCGTCGTCCGAGGACTGGGAATTCCTGCTCCGCTTCTCGCGCGCGCACCGCTTCGGCTATATCGATCTGCCGCTCGCGCTGCTTCGCGTGGGCGACGACTCGCTGCACCGCACCGACCAGGCGCGTGGCGACAGCGCGATGATCCGCCTGCTGCTACGCGAGCGTCGACTGCTGCGCGACGACCCGGAGGCGCGCGTGGCCGTGCAGCGCGGGCTCGTGACGCGCGTCAAGCACTTCGGCTGGCATCACGGCGACGCCGGCCGGCGCCGCGCCGCCGCCTCGGTGTTCCTGCGCGGCTTCGTCATCACGCTCTCGCCCGGACTGCTCGTGCGCGCGCTCGCGGCCCTGCTCGGGCTGTCCTCGAGCTGGCAGCCGGCGCGCGCCGCGCGTGGCCACTGGCGCCGCGCCGCGATCCCGCGCCGCGCGGCGTAGCCCGTCTCCTCGTCGAACTACCGCGACGTCATCGAGACATGGGCCCCGCGTCGTCGCCGGACGCCGCAGTGACGACGTCGCCGCGATGGGCGGCGTCTCGCGTATCCGATCGAACGACTAGATCAGTCGCTCGCGTGCATGACGCCGGGCGCGCGCGAGGATCGAGGGCTTCAGCGCGCGGATCTGCGCCAGCCGTCGCGCGGTCTCCCGCGACATCGCGCGCCGGGTATCCAGCGCCCGCCCGCTGCCGCGCACGGCGTCGATCACGCCGCGCGTCCACGCGGAGAGCTCGCCGGCGCGCGCCGCCGCGAACGCCATCAGGGCCAGGTCGCGGGCGATCGACGCGGCCGCCGCGCGTGGACGATGGCGGCGCAGCGCGACCCAGACGGCGTTGCGCGTGAACGTGTAGTAGATGCGGCTCGACGGGCGCACCGTCGGGTCCACCATGTGGCGCACGCGGACGTCCGGCGTGTAGACGAGCTCGTGTCCCGCATCCAGCAGGCGCAGCGCGAGATCCCAGCCCTCGTGCCCGATGAAGAACGGCGCCCAGTAACCGCCGGAGGCCACGAACGCCTCGCGGCGACAGGCCGACGCGCCCTCGAGGACGTAGTCGGTCACGAACTCTGTGTTCGCCCAGCGGTCGGGATCGCGCGGGTGACACCAGTCGCGGCGCGACAGCACACCGTCGGGACCGAGGATCGTAAAGTTCACGACGGCCGCGCGCGGGTGACGCTCGAACGCGGCCACGCCACGTGCGACGTCCTCGGGCGTGGTGAACAGCACGTCGTTGTCCAGCGTGAACACGATCTCGCCCTTGGCCGCGCGCACGCCCTCGTTGCGTGCGGCCGCGGCGATGTTGGCGGGCAGCGCGACGAGGTGGACGTCCGGGAACTCGTCGCGGACCATCTCCTGCGACCCGTCGGTGGACGCGTTGTCGACCGCGAGGATCTCGAGTGGCGCGTAGCGCTGGCCGCGCGCGGCCTCGAGCGCGCGGCGGAGCGCGTCGCGGCGCTGGTAGTTCAGGATCGCGATTGTGACCGGGGTGCTCACCGCTGCGGTCTCAGTTGGGCACCTGGCCACGGATCCACGGGCCGACGAGGTTGGCGACGGGGACCGGCAGCCGCTTCCAGGCCGCGATCATCGGCGCGAAGCGACTGGCGTCGCGATCGACCGGTGGCGCAGCGCTGGGCACGGTGTCGATCGAGATCCACGGCAGCGTGTGATCGATGGCGCCCCACTGCCGCTTGAACTCGTGAGTCCCCGCGTTCTTGAACGAGCGCCCGAGATCGAGCGTGCGATAGCCGTTCTCGCAGCCGTACCGGATGACCTCCCAGTAGAGGACGAAGTTCGGGCACAGCGCGAACGCTTCCCGAAGCGACGACACCCACGGCACCATGATCGTGTCGCGGAAGAAGAGGCACACGGCGGCGCCGACGGCGCGCCCGCCGCCGTCGCGCACCACGAGCACCCGCGCCGTGCCCGGCAGCTCCTCGAGCATCAAGCGGAAGAAGGCGCGGCTGTGAACGGGCGAGCCGAGGTCGCGCATGTTGACGGCAAACACGCGGTAGAAGTCGTCGAGCGCCTCGGCGCCACACCAGGCGGCGGTGAGTCCGTTCTTCTCGCCCTTGCGGACGCGGTTGCGCCGCTCCGAGGGCAGCGCCTTCCAGACGGCGTCCTTCGTCGTCAGCGTCAGCAGCATGGTGACGCGATCGCTCGCGAGCGGGTAGGGCAGCGGCACGGGGTGCAGTTGGCGCAGGCCCAGTCCCTGCGAGCGGCGCTCACGCGCGACGCCGAGTGCCGCGTCGACGAGGGCCTGCTCGACCGCGCCGGGCAGCGCCTCACGCGAGACGAGAACGCCGCCGTAGTCGAGGAACGGCATCGACACCAGACGGCGGCCGAAGATCCGGCTCTCGACGTGCACCAGCGGCAAGATTCCGAGCGTCTCGCCGTCGTCGTCGACCGAGAGGTAGACGCTCGCATGACCGTACGCGCCGGCCACGATACGCCCCCACGCCGACAGGTGCGCCACGGTCGCGGCGGGGTGCTGCTCGACGAAGCGATCCCAGGACTTTCCAGCGGACTCGTCGCGGACAAGATTCAACATGCCGTGTGGGAAGCGCAAGGGTCGTACCAGGCCCGGTGCGTTGCCAGACGCGCTAAATCCGCGCCATCGGCGGCTGCGCAGTCAGTGAGGCGGCACCGACTTCGCGCGATTCGCGCTCCGCCTGCATACCGGTGCCCTGACCGCCTCGACCCCCGCCGACTGTCTTGATTCTCAGCGTCAGGTGTCAAGTCACCGCCGCTCCGCTCGAGAACGTAGAACTTGTAACTTCCGAGTTTTCGCACACATGAGTCCGGTAGCGCGTTTGGCCCTGCCCTTGCCCGTGGCCCGCCGGCTGGGAAATCCATTTCCCACCGATGTAAGAGCGACACGAGAACAGAAGGGTGGAGGGCCAGATGCGACGTTGGATAGCTGGGGTTTTGATCATGATGCTGACGATGTCGTCGGCCGCGCCGGCCGCTCGCGCGCAGTCGACGCCGTTGATCGGCGGCGGTCTCACCGCGCTACCGACCGAGAGCCTGGGGCCGAACCTCGTTCAGAATCCGGGCTTCGAGACGGCCGGTCCCGCCAGCTGGCCCGTGAGCGGCGGCTGGTCGCTCGACCAGCTGCAGAAGCATGGCGGCGCCTTCAGCTACCGCCGTGACTCGGGCGGCACCGCGCAGCAGACCTTCCAGCTCAAGGCCGGCACCTACAAGGCCTCGGTCTGGATGAAGACCCAGGGCCTCGGCAGCGGCGCGAGCAGCGGCGCGCGCCTGACCCTCGACTTCCGTCCAAGCGGCCTCAACGCGTGGACGCCGTCCGACGTCATCAGCGGCACGAACGACTGGCAGCGTGTCGAGATCGGGCCGATCGTGGTCGATGCCGACCGCACTGCCGCGCTGATGCTCGAGATGTACAACGGGCCCGGCGGCACGGTCTGGTTCGACGACGTGACGCTGACGAAGCTCTCGGCGAGCGGCGTCGAAGTCTTTCTCCTCTATCCGAACTTCCGCGGCATGCTCTTCGACGACGGCCCGTCGACGCTGAAGTTCGACGTCAAGACGACGCCCCCCGGCGGTGACTTCGGTCGCTACGGCTTGACCGCGACGCTCAAGGACGAGGCCTCCGGCCAGGTCATCGCGACGCAGAGCTACGCGGCCGCCGATCACTTCGTGGCCGACCTCGACGGTGGCGGGATGCAGGCGGGACGCGGCTATCTCGCCACGTTCTCGCTCGTCGACAAGTCCGCGGGCAACGCCCTCGTGGCAGCGTACCCGCCCTACCGCGTCTCTAAGGCGCCGGCGGCGGCCCGCCAGTCCATGAACGTGTCGTTCAGCGCCAAGAACCGCGTCCTCGTCAATGGCCAGCCGCGCTTCGTGCTCGGCGTCTACGACTCGGGCATGGGCTACAGCACCGACCCGACCTTCTGGGAGAACACGCTCTGGTCGGACACCGGCGAGCGCCGCATGAACGGTCTGAAGATCAACATGTACCTGAACTACTGGTACGGCGAGACGCCGACGGACTCGATCAAGGCGTTGATGACGAACCTCCAGAGTCACGGCGTCACGTATCTGCAGACCGGCAACTGCTTCGACAAGTTCGCCGCCGGCACCAACTTCCTCATCAACAACTCGGACAGCTACGTCCAGGACCTCGCCACGCAGCCGGGCACGGCGGGCTTCTACACGATCGACGAGTGCCTCCCGTCGCTGATCCCGGGTGCCTTCACGCAGTACGACCGTCTGCGTCGCCTGGCCCCCAGCACGATCACCTTCATGGCGAACTTTGGCGACGGCAACCTCAGCCTGTGGCGTGACGCCACCGACATCGTCGCCACCGACCCGTACCCGATGTTCGGCGCCGAGCCGGCGGGCGGCTACAACCACAAGCAGGTCGCCGACTGGACGGCCAACGCGCGCGCCGTCGTGAACGACGCGCGTCCGATCATGACCGTGCTGCAGTTCTTCCAGTTCACCTCGCTGGGCCGCTGGCCGACGCTCTCGGAGATGCGCAGCCACGCCTACATGGCGATCGTCGAAGGCGCGCAGGGGCTGTGGTGGTGGAGCCTCGGCGACAACGCGCTGCGCATCGTCTGCAACAACACGTTGTACCCGGAGCGGACCGGCTACATGAACAACCTCAAGAGCGTGGTGAACGAGATCGCCGCGCTCGAGCCCGTGCTGCTCGCGGACGACTCGACGGGGTCGCTGACCGGGAACTCCAACACGGCGATCAAGACCAAGGTCAAGGTCGTCGGCGGCAAGGGCTACGTGTTCTCGTACAACTCCACCAACACCAACCAGAACGCCACGTTCACCTGGACCACCGCGCCCGGCGCGGTGACGGTGAACGCGGAGAACCGCACGCTCACCGCCTCGAGCAGCAGCTTCACCGACTCGTTCGGCCCGTATGCGGCGCACGTCTACGTGATCGGCAACGGCGGCACCGGCGGCACGCCCACGCCGTCCAACCCGACTGTCGCCTTCTCGGCGCCGGCATCGAACGCGACGCTCAGCAGCACCGCCACCATCTCGCTCGCCGCCAGCGGTGGCTCGGGCACCGGCTACACGTACAGCCTCACGGTCGGTAGCACGACGACCACAACGGTGCCCGGCACAGGTCCGACGTACTCGTGGGATACGAAAACCGTCCCCAACGGCGACCACACGCTGACGGCCGCGGTGACGGACTCCGCGGGCAGGACGGCGACGGCCACGCTCCCGGTGACGGTGAGCAACACCACGACGCCGCCGCCCTCGCAGAACCCGACGGTGAGCTTCACGGCTCCGGCCGCCAACGCCACCGTAACGGGCACCGCGACGGTGACGTTGTCGGCGACGGGCGGCAATGGCATCGGCTTTGGCACGACGTACACGTACGGCGTGAAGGTCGACGGCACCGCGATCGCCGGCACCGGACCGAGCTTCTCCTGGGACACGACGAAGGTCGCCAACGGCAGCCACACGCTGACGGCGACCGCGACGGATCCCATGGGCGGCACGGGCACGGCCACGCAGACGGTGACCGTGTCGAACACCGTGACGCCGCCGCCCACCACGGGCGCCCTCAAGGTCTTCGTCACGCAGCCCACGGGCGGGACCACGGTGAGCAGCACCGGGTGGGCGACGATGTGGCTCGAGGGCAGCACCGCGCCGACGAAGACGTACACGCTCACGCTCGGCGGTAAGGCGATGGGCTCGACGACGACGGCGAGCAACGGCCCCGTCTCGATGCCCTTCGACACGAAGATGGTCGTGGACGGCACGCAGCCGCTCGTGGCCACCGTGAAGGACTCGTCGAACAGCACCGGCGGCTCCACGGTCAACGTGACCGTGAAGAACGGCATCACGACGTCGCCCACGCCCGTGTTGACGGCGACGTTCACCAGCCCGGCCTCGGGCGCCACCGTCAAGGGCAGCACGACGGTCGGGATGTCCACGACCGGAGGCTCGACGGCGACGTCTCGGACGTATCGCCTGAGCGTCGACGGCACCGTGGTCTCCACGCAGACGGTGAGCGCGAAGAGCGTCTCGTACGCGTGGAACACGACCGGCGTCGCCAATGGCTCGCACACGCTGTCGGTGACGGTGACCGACACCGCCAACGGCAGCGCGACGACCACGCGCAGCGTGACCGTCAGCAACACGGTGACCTCACCGCCGCCGACGACGGGGACGCTGCAAGTTTCCGTCACGCAGCCCGCGGGTGGCGGCGCGACGGTCAGCGGCACCCAGTGGGTGACGATCTGGGTGGACAACGCCGCCGCCGGCAACAAGACGTTCACGGTGACGGCCAACGGCCGCACCGTGTGGACCGAGACGAACGGTGATCGCCCGGCGACGCTGCCGTGGAACACCGCGTCCAGCGCGAACGGGGCGACCACCCTCTCGGTCAGCGTGAAGGACTCGGCCGGCAAGACCGGCAGCCGCAGCATCAGCGTGTGGGTGGCGAACTGATGGGTACCGTCAGTCCGCTCGACCGCGATCGTGCCCGTGCGGTGTCGGGACGCTCGCCCCGACCCGCACGGCCGACGGTGACGCTCGAAGAGAAGCAAACCGTGATCCGCCTCCGCGTCAACGGCGCGCGCACGCCGACGCGGCTCTATCTCTACGTCGACGGCGACCTGGCCGACACGTGGGTCGACGTCGAGGCGACGTACGATGCGTCGCCCGAACGGCTCGCGCCCGGCCGGCACGCCGTCACCGCGCGCGCGGTCGATGCGCTCGGTCGTTGGGCCGGGGCGTCGATCATCGTGGAGCGCTGAACCGTCGCCAACGCCGCGACGGTCGCGCGTGGGGGGCCGCCCGGCCCCCCACGCGTTCGGCGTCGCCGCTTTTCGGAACAACTCCGAACAACAAGGAAGATCATGCACCGCGCGCCGCTCGCCGTCCTCGTGCTGCTCGCCGTCGTCCTCGCGAGCGCTCCCGCCACCGCCACCGTCGTCATTCCCGTCGCCGAAGCCGATCTGGTTGCGCAGTCCGCGGCCGTCCTCGTCGGTCGCGTCGCCGCGATCGCGAGCCACGCCGATCGTGGACGCATCTACACCGACGTGACCGTCGACGTCGACGAGATGCTCAAGGGCGACAGCGTCCCCACACTCACCGTGCGCGTGCTCGGCGGGCGCGTCGGCAATCACGCCGCGTGGGTGGAGGGCAGTCCGGAGTTCCGGCGCGGCGAGCGCGTGCTGCTGTTCGTCAGCGCCTACCGCGACGGGACCGCGCGCGTCGCGCACTTCTATCAGGGGAAGTTCTCGATCATCCGTGACGCCGGCGGGGAAGACGTGGCCGTGCGCGAGACGCCGGCCGGCGTCCACCTGCCGAGCGGCGCCGCGGTGCCCGCGACGGCGCCCCGGCACCTGCGCCACCTCCGGGACGCCATCCGCGCCCACGTGAGCGCCTCGCCGGCGGCGCGCGGCGGCGCGCTGACCAGCGCACGCGCGCCGGCCACGGCGGGCACCGAGGCGGCGGACACGTTCGCACTGCTCGGCTTGCCGTCCCGCTGGTTCGAGCCCGACGCCGGCCAGCCGGTACGCATATTGATCAACGGCCGCGGCGAGCCGCTGGCGCCCGGCTCCGGCTTCGCGCAGGTGCGCGACGCGATGGCGGCGTGGTCGGGTGTGGCGGGCTCGTCGTTTCGCTACGAGGACGCCGGCACGACGACGGCGGGCGGCTTTCGCAGCGATGGCGTCAGCGCGGTCGCGTTCCGCGATCCGCTCGGTGACATCGACCCGCCCGTGAACTGCACCGGCACGCTCGCCTATGGCGGATACTTCCGCAGCGACGAGACGCGCGTCGTCAACGGCCGGTCCTTCTACCGGATCATCGAGGGCGACGTCGTCTTCGCCGACGGCTGGGACGGTTGTGGCTTCTACGAGCGGTACGCGAACCTGGCGGAGGTCGCCACGCACGAGCTGGGCCACGTGCTCGGCCTCGATCATCCGACCGACACGGACGCGACGATGTACGCCTACGCACACTTCGACGGCCGAGGCGCGTCGATCCACGCAAGCGATCTGGCCGGCCTGCGCTACCTCTATCCTGCCGCGGCCGCGGCGCTGACCGTCACGCGCGCCGGCGCCGGAGGCGGAACCGTCACGAGCGCGCCGGCCGGCATCGCGTGCGGCGCGGATTGCACCGAACGCTACGCGCCGGGCACGGTGGTGACGCTGACGGCGGCGCCCGCGGCGGGCTCGACGTTCGGCGGTTGGTCCGGCGCCGGGTGCGGCACGACGAACACCTGCGCGATCACGCTGGGCGCGGCGACCTCGGTCACCGCGATGTTCAACACGAGCGCGCTCGCCGTCCGCTTCGCGGCACCCGCGCCCAATGCGACGGTGAGCGGAACGACGACCGTGACGCTGAACGCCACCGGCGGCAGCGGCTACACGTACCGGCTCGCCATCGACGGTGCCATCGTCTATTCCGGCACCGCCGCGACCTACGCCTGGACCACGAGCGGCATCGCGAATGCCGCGCACACGCTGACGGCGACGGTGACCGACGGGCTCGGGCGCACCGCCAGCGCCTCGCAGTCGGTGACCGTGCAGAACGGCTCGACGCCCCCGACGGGCTCGCTTCAGATATCGATCACGCAGCCGAAACCGGGAACGACCGTGAAGGGCAGCGCGTGGGCGGTGATCTGGCTCACGGGTGCGACGGGCGCGTCGAACAATGTCACGCTCACGCTCGGCGGCCGCACGGTCGGCACGACGACGAGCGCAACGGCCGGGCCGATCTCGCTGGCCTACGACACCACGCCGGCCGCCGACGGGGCGCAGACGTTGACCGTCTCTGCCCGTGACGCCGGCGGCAAGACGGGGAGCGGTGGCGTGAGCGTGACCGTCGCGAACGGGACCACGACAGCGCCGCCGCCCGCACCGACACCGCTCTCGGCCGCGTTCACGATGCCCGCGGCGGGCGCGATCGTGAGCGGCAGCACGACGGTGACGATGTCAGCAGTCGGCGGCAGCGCGCCGTACACCTACACGCTCGCGCTCGACGGGACGGCGCTCGTCTCCGGCGCCTCCGCCACCTACGCGTGGAACACGGCCACGACGAGCAACGCGTCGCACCGTCTGACGCTGACGGCGCGCGATGCCACCGGCGCCACCGCGACAGCCACGCGCACGGTCACCGTCGCGAACACCGTGACAGCGCCGCCCGCGCCGACGCCCGTGCCGACCGGCACGCTCGGGGTCGCGGTCACCCAGCCCACGGCGGGAACGACGGTGAGGGGGACCGCCTGGGCGGTCGTTTGGGTCAACGGCGCTCAGGGGTCAAGGACGGTGACGCTGGCGCTCGGCGGCCGCACCGTCGGCTCGGCGAGCAGCACAAGCGGACCGATCTCGCTGCCGTACAACACCGCGCTTTCGGGTGACGGCGCCCAGATGCTGACTGCGAGCGCGCGCGACGCCAGTGGGAACAGCGGAGTCTCGAGCGTCTCGCTCAACGTGGCGAACGGCGCGACTGCGCCGACGCCGCTGCCGGCACCGACGCCGCCGCCCGCGCCCACGCCGGCGGCGCTCATCGCGGCGTTCGCCACGCCCGCCGCCGGTGCGACCGTGAGCGGCACCACGACGGTGACGATGTCCGCGACCGGCGGCACCGCGCCATACATGTACACGCTCGCGCTCGACGGCGCGCCGCTCGTCTCCGGCGCCGCGGCGAGCTACGCGTGGAACACGACCGCGGCGAGCAACGCCGCGCACACGCTGAGCCTCACGGTGCGCGATGCCGCCGGGGTCAGCTCGACCGCGACGCGGACGGTCACGGTCGCCAACACCGTCACGTCGTCACCATCGCCGTCGCCGACGGGCACGCTCCGGGTGTTCGTCACCCAGCCGCAGAACGGCGGGACGGTGACGGGCACGGTGTGGCCGACCTTGTGGGTCGAGGGCCAGAGCGGGACGTCGAACACCTTCACGATCTCCGTCAACGGGCAGGTCCTGGGCAGCCAGGTCACATCGAGCCGCGGCCCGGTCTCGATCCCGTGGATCACGACGGGCACCGCGAATGGTGCCGTGAGTCTCAGCGCCACCGTGCGCGACGCGACCGGCAACACCGGCAGCACGACGATCAGCGTGAGCATTCGCAATTGACCTCGGAGGGGGTTTTGCCCCCCTCCGACCGTCCCCCAGAACAGGATTGCGCCGGCAAAGCCGGCGCTCGGAGCGGTGATCTTTTCAGGCAAGATCTGGGTCATGTCTGAGCCTTCACGTGAGCCGCGGAATGTTGGTGAGCCGCAGAATATTTATGATGACCCGAAGTTTTTCGCCGGCTACTCCACGCTGGAGCGGTTCGGGGCGGGATGGAACCGGGCGATGGAGCATGCGGAGCTGCTCGGACTGCTGCCTGACGTCGGGGGGCGGCGCGTGCTCGATCTGGGCTGCGGCGGCGGGCAGCTCGCGCACCATCTCGCCACGCGCGGCGCTGCCGAGGTCACGGGCGTCGACGTGTCCGAGCGGATGCTCGCGCTCGCCCGCGCGGAGTTCGCGCATCCGCGTGTGACGTACACGCGCGCTGCGCTCGAGGACGTCGAGTTCGCGGAGTCACGATTCGACCTCATCGTCAGCGTGCTCGCGTTCCATTACGTCGACGACTATGCGGGCTTATTGCGGCGCATCGCCCGCTGGTTGGCGCCCGGAGGCATCCTGGTGTACTCCACCGAGCATCCGATCTACACCGCGCGGCTGCCGGGCGAGGGGTGGGTCGTCGGGGAGGCAGGCCGGCGCACAGGCTGGAGCCTCGACCGCTACGCCGAGGAAGGCGCCCGCGAGGAGCGCTGGTTCGTGCCGGGCGTGCGCAAGGTCCACCGCATGCTCGCGACGCTGATCAATGGCGTCCTTGATGCCGGGCTGGTCCTCGAGCGGCTCGTCGAGCCCATGCCGGGGGAGCAGTGGCTGCGTGACCATCCGCAGGCCGCGGACGAGCGGCGGCGACCGATGTTCCTGCTCGTGCGAGCCCGTAAGGCCTGAGGCTGCAACCGCCTACCGTCATCTACGACCGGCTTGGCAGGCCGCGGCGCCCAACTCCTTGAAAGTCCGGGTGTTGGGTGCGGTACGGGTCTTGCGAGACAACAGGAGCCATGTGGCTCCTCGCGCTGATGATCCTCATCATGCCGTACGAATCGAGTCCTTACCTTTATATCGCCCCGAACTTCCTGGGCGTGTTCCCGGACTTCACCGTGATCAAGCTGCTGGGACTGGCGGGCTTTGCCTGGGCGGTGATCCGCCTGGCGGGCGGCCACCCCCACGGGGCGCTGCTCAGCTCGCGGCCGGCCGTCCTGTTCCTGCTCTTCTTCTGCGGCGTGCTCTTCGCCGGTCTCTTGAGCGGCAGCGGCTTCCTGGCGATCTCCCGCTACCTCGCGTTCCTCACGTTCCTGCCGTTCGTGCTGGTGAGCGTGGAGACGCAGCGTGATCTCGGCCGCGTGCTACGGATCATGACGCTGAGCATGGTTCTCGTCTTTCCGTATGCGCTGCGCCAGATGATCCGGTTCGGCGAGCGGCTCGGGGTCGGGCTGTACGAGACGAACTACTTCGCGACGATCCTCGTGCTCGTGATCCCGCTGGCCTTCGTGTTCGCTGCTCAGGCGACGATTCCCATGCGCCGCTGGCTCTGGACGGCGGCGGGACTGGTCCTCGTGCTGGAGCTGTTCTTGACGTCCTCGCGCGGCGGCTTCCTCGGACTTCTCGTCGCGGGGATGATCTACGTTTACCGCAAGCGCGGGATCGCCGGCGCCGCCGCGGTGATGGTCGTGCTCCTGCTCGGCCTCATCATCGTGCCGACCGATCTGGGCTCGCGGATGTGGACGGTGTTCGATACCGAGACGCGCGCGCCGGCCGGGCTCGAGGCGTCGAACAAGGCGCACGTCGCGCTGTTCTTCGCGGCGCTGCGCATGATCGCCGACAACCCGATCTTCGGCGTCGGCCCGCTGAACTTCAAGTCGCTGAGCACCCTCTACACCGGGCTCGAGCAAGGCAACATCGCGCACAACTCGTTCCTGGAAGTCGCTGCCGAGTTCGGCCTGCCCATGTTCGTCATCTTCGTGCTGCTGCTCGCCGCCGTCTTCAAGATCCTGAATCGCGCGACGCGACTGGGATCGTCGCCGGACGGCCAGCTGCTCGCGGGCTGGGCGGAAGGGCTGCGCAGCGGGATCACCGGGTTCCTCGTGGCCGGCTGCTTCATCAGCGCGCAGTACGAGAAAATGCTCTGGCTCGCCGTCTTCGTCACGATCGTGCTCGGTCGCTTCGCCGCCGAGGTCCGGGCCGTCGAGGCCGCTGAACCGGCCGGCGACGACGAGCTCGTCCTCGAACCGCTGCCCGAGCCGACACGGTGACGCCGCGTGCCGTCTGCCGCGGCGCCGCCGCCGTGGTCTTGCTGACGCTTGCCGTCGCCTCGCCGCTGGCCGTGCGTGGTGCCGACACCCGCGCGGTTCCCGCGGGTGGCCTCACCGCGCTGCCCGGCGCCGACGGGACGGGTCCGAACCTCGTGAAGAATCCGAATTTCGAGGCGCCCGCCGGCGGCGACCTCACGGCGTGGAATGCACGCGCGGCGGGCCCGTGGACGATCGATCGTGCGGGGCGCGGCGGGCGCTCGGCCCTGCGTCTGACGGCGGCGGACGCGCAGCAGATGGTGCCGCAGCTCGAACAGACCGTGACACTCGAGCCCGGCGTGTACACGGTGAGCGGATGGGTCCGCGCCGAGAATCTCGGCACCAAGGACACGCGTAGCGGCGTGCGCGTCTGCCTCGACGCGCGGCCGCGCTTCAACTGGTGGCACTGCACGCCGGTCGCGCGCGGCACCGCCGACTGGAGCCAGCTCTCGCAAGGCGGCATCGCGGTCTCCGATCCGGGCCCGTACAAGATCGCAGTCGGTGCCTACGGCGCGCCCGACGGCAGCGCGTGGTTCGACGAGATCAGCCTCACGGCGCGTCGCAAGCCCGCGCTCGACGTCTATCTCCTCTATCCGAACTTCCGCGGCATGCTCTTCGAGGGGCGGCCGCAGGTTGTGCGCGTCGCCGTCGGCGCGGCGCAGGGAGCGCGCGTGCGCCTGGCGCTGGTGGAAGAGCCGGGCGGCGCGGTGGCTCGGGAGCGTGTCGTGACGGGGCCGGGGACCGTCGAGCTCGACGCCGCGGGGCTGCGCGGTAACGCCTGGCTGCTGCGGGCCGAGCTGCTCGACGCCGCCGGCGCGGCCACCGCGCGCTATCCGGATCACCGCATCGTGCGCGTGTCGGCCAAGGCGCGCGACGAGCTTCGTGTCTGGTTCGACGAGCGCAACGTCCTTTATATGGACGGCAAGCCGGCCTTCGTGCTCGGCCTGTACACGACGGGCGGCTATTCCACGTCGCGCGCGACCTACGCGCATGGCGACAACGGCTGGGGCATCACCAAGATGTCCGAGGCGCCCATCAACATGCTCATCAACTACCACCTCGGACGCGCGCCGATCCCGGCGCTGTCGACGTACATGGACGAGCTGTCGTCGCGCGGCATCCGCTATATGCAGACGGTCAACTTCTATTACCGCGACGACCCGCAGTACAAGGAGATCGACTATCCCGCCGCGCGCGAGGGCGAGGAGGCCTTGAATCGCTGGGTGGCCAAAACGCTGTCCGCGCATCCCGGCCTCGCCGGCTTCTACACGGCCGACGAGCGGCCGGCCGACATCGTGCCGCGCGTCTTCGCGCAGCACCGCGCGCTCGCCGCGGCCGCGCCGGGGACCGTCACCTACGCCGTGCTCGGCGACGGGCTCGAGCGGCAGGCGCCGCTGTGGCGTGACGCCGTCGACGTGATGGGCCTCGATCCCTATCCGATCGTGCAGCCGACGGGCCGCAACGACCTCGCGATGGTGGGCGAGTGGACGCGCATCGGCCAGGACGCCGTGAAGGGCGCACGCCCGGTGTGGATGGTCATCCAGTACTTCCCGCTCACGACGGCCGGCGGCTGGCCGACGGGCGCCGAGATCAAGGCGATGAGCTGGATGTCCATCATCGAGGGCGCGCGCGGGCTCCTGTACTGGTCCTGGGGCGAGAAGGGCCTCGCGTGGGTGAAGGACCCGCGCGAGCGCGAGCGCAAGTGGGCCGATCTCGTCAAGATCACGAAAGAGATCCACGCGCTCGAGCCCGTGCTGCTCGCGCCGGACACGACCGTGGTCACCGGAAGCCCCGCCGCCGTCCGCGTGCTCGGCAAGCGCGGTGCGGACGGTGCGCGCTACGTGTTCGCGTACAACACGGGTGCCGCGCCGGTGACGGCGACGTGGACGCTCGCGGCGTCGGCGACAGCGATCATGGACCTCGACGCGCAGGCGGCGGGTCCCAAGATCGAGGGCAACGGCTTCGCCGCGAGCTTCGGTCCCTACGAGGTCAAGCGCTACCTGATCCGCTGACGCGGCTTCAGCCGGCCGCCGTGAGCCGGGTCACGGAGCGGCGGCCGGCGACGACGCCTTCCAGCGTTCGCAACAGCACCCACGGCTCGATCGGTTTGCGTAACGTCAGCCGCGCGCCCGCCTCGCGGGCGAACTCCAGCGCGTTGCGCCGCATCGGGTCGCCGTCCGCCGACATCGCGATGCACACGGCGTCGGGATAGTCGCGCACCAGCTCGCGAATGGTGTCGATGCCGTTCTTACGCGGCATGAACACGTCGACGAGGACGATGTCGGCCGGACGCTGCTGGTACTTGTCGAGGCCGTCCTGGCCGTCGCTCGCGAGCGTCACTTCATAGCCTTCCGTGCGGAGCAGGACGTCGAGGACGTCGCGCGTGTCGTCGTGATCTTCGACGACGAGGATGTGAACGGGCGGGGGCCGAAGACTGGTGGTGGCGGGACGCGCGGTGGCGGGGAGAGCATCGAGCGTTCGCGGCCGAGACGTTTTTCCGATTATTGCCATGCACCCTCCGCGCGGGCGAGTCGAGCCAACGCTTGCCAGCCGCGTGCCATGCGTAAGTGCGCGTCGCGCTGAGATTGAGCGTCGTCGATTGAGAGAACTTTTGCCGACTCTCATACGTAAGGTGACCAATGCTCGGCGCCGGTACGCCCCTTGCACTCGTAGGTGTACGAATAGACGCGGGAGTGGACCCGGCGTATTTCTTCTGCGGTCCCCCCGCCCCGAGGGACAGCGTGGACTTGACCGAGACCGTGAAAAAAAGCGAGAAAGCTTCGGGCAGCCAGGCCACGACCCGGATCGTGCTCGCGGACGACCAGAACGTGGTCCGCGAAGCGATCAAGTGTCTGCTCGAGCTCGAGGCGGATTTCGAGGTCGTCGGCGAAACCGCTGACGGGCTCTCGGTCGTCTCGCTCGTCGACCGTCTCAAGCCCGAGGTGCTCATCGTCGACGTGGCGATGCCCGGCCTGTACGGGCTCGAGGTCACGCGTCAGGTGCGCGAGCGCTCCCCGAAGACCGCGGTCATCGTCCTCTCGCGCTACGTCAACGAGTGGTATGTCACCGAAGCGCTGCGCAACGGCGCCTCGGGCTACGTCGTCAAGCAGGCGGAGGCGCACGAGCTGACACGCGCGGTGCGAATGGTCGCGCAGGGGCGACGCTACCTGAGCTCGCCGCTGTCGCCGGAGGACGTGCAGTCGTGGCTGCTGCAGGCCGAGCGGCTGACCGGCGATTCCTACGAGTCGCTCACGAGCCGCGAGCGCGAGGTGCTGCAGCTCGTGGCCGAGGGCTACAGCAGCACGCGCATCGCGCGACGGCTCTCGATCAGCGTGCGCACGGCGGAGGCGCACCGCGCGAACGTCATGCGCAAGCTGCGGCTCAAGAACTACGCGGGCCTGATCAAGTACGCGCTCGCGCGCGGCGTGCTGCCGCCGATCGAGCCGTTGCCGCCGGGATTTCGCGCGGTCAAGCGGCGGCGGCCGATGCCGCAGTAACTGGCCGCCGACCGGGTCGATCCGCAGTCACACAACGGACCCTCCAGCAACAGCCGCTGTGCGGCCGCCGCCGTGCTCAGGACGTGCGCGCGCGCGGCGCCAGGAACGTCGAGCCGGCGTAGTCGTTGCGTACGCCGCGCAGCCCCGCCCAGACCGACCGGAACGGCGCCGACGACCGCGTGTGTAGGGTCGCGTTCACCGCGCCGGCGAACACGCCCACGACGAACCACGCGAAGGCCAGGCGCGTGCTCGGCGTCTTGGGCACGTGCTTGTCGTAGAGGAACGCCCACGACGTCAGCACCGCCTCCTCCGGACGTCGTGCCGGCCGCGGCGCCTTGTTGTGCACGATGCGCGCGTCGGTGGCGATCGCGAGTCGCCCGCCCCGCGCGACGACCGACCAGCAGAGGTCGATGTCCTCGCCGACGGAGGCGGCGCGATAGCGCGCATCGTGGCGCACGCCGGCGAGCGCGGCGCGGCGGAACGACATGAGCGCGCCGGTGAACATCCGCACGGGCACCAGCACGCCCTCGGGATAGCGCTGCCAGTTCCAGTACACGGGCTGGCGCTCGTCGCGGAACGGCCCCAGCCGGAAGATGCGGTGCCCCAGGCGGCCGATCCAGCCCGGGCGCTCGTAGTTGATGATGAGCGGCGCCAACCCCGCGAGCTCCGGCAGCGCCGCGTAATGGGCGAGCAGGCGCTCGATCACGACGGGCTCGGGCACGACGTCGTCGTCGCAGAACACGACGATGTCGCCGCGCGCGCGGTCGAGGCCGGCGTTGCGGGCGGCCGCCGCGCCGTTGATGGCGCGATCCCACACGTACACGAGCGACGGGCGGGCCGCCGCCGGCGCCGCGTCCACCAATGCCGTCACCGCTCGACGCCCGTCGTCGGTGGCGCTCTGGTCCACGATGATGAGCTCCGCGGGCACGACGGTCTGGGCCAGCAGCGCGCGGACGGTCTCGGCCAGCAGCGCCGGGCGGTTTTTGGTCGGCACGACGGCGCTGACGGTCATCGACGTCTCATGAACAGCACCAGCGCCACGAACGGCACCAGCGCGAGGCCGTAGACGACCTTGCCCCACACGAGGTGGGAAATTCCCATCGCCGCACGCGCGCCCCAGAGCTCGGCCATGATGCCCGTGCCTATCACGCGCCCGAGGTTGGCGACGATGGCCAGCACGACCCCGGCGACGACGAGCACGGCGGCGCCGCGCCAGTGTCGCTGCGTGGTGCCGGCGAACGCCGTGGCGATCACGATCATCGCGAACAGGAACCGAAGGCCGTTGCACGCTTCCGTCACGTGCAGCGTGACGCTCGGCAGGACGAGGAACAGGTCGGCGCGCGTCACCGGCACGCCGAGCAGGCGCAGCGCGTGCTCGGACACGACCGCGGCCAGCTGCTGCAATGGCAGCGAGAGGGCGGGCAACACGCCGTCAGGGAGCGGCGCCATGAACACGAGAAAGCCGATGGGAAACGCCAGGCGCCGCGCCGGCACCGCGCCGAGCGTGGCGAGCGCCAGACCCATGAGCACGACGGGCAGCGACAGCGCCCGCAGCGTGAGGCTGCCGGCGGCGATGCCGACGCCGAGGGTCGCGAGCCCCGCGGCCATCATCACGAAGCCGCTCGGCTCGGACTGCGCCGCCTCGTCGCCGTGCGCGTCCGCCTCGAGCACGTCCCAGGCGAGATAGGCGCTGAACAGCGGCACGACGAAGCCGTAGCTGTAGTAGGGGACCAGCAGCCAGACGCCGACGAGGTCGCGCAGCACCGGCAGATAGAGGGTGAGCACCGCCGCGCCGACGGTGACGGCCGCCGTCGTCTCCACGCGCCGTCGGGGCGCGGCCAGCGTGGTGGCGCGCGTCACGCGGCCTCCGCCGGCGTGCGGCCCGCCTGGGCCAGGAACCATGCCCACGTGCGCGCCAGACCGTTCTCGACGTCGACCGCCGCCCGCCAGCCGAGCTCGCGCGCCGCGCGCGAGGGATCGAGCACGCTGCGGCGAACGTCGCCGGAGCGCGCGGGCTCGTGGTAGGCGCCCACACTCGGCCGCGCGATGCTCTCGATCACCCGCCACAGGGCGTTGACGCTCGTGGCCCGGCCGGTACCGACGTTGAACGTCGCCATCGCGCCGTCCGGCATAGCCTTGTCGAGCGCGGCGACGTTCGCCGTGACGACGTCGTCGACGTAGACGAAGTCGCGCACCTGCTCGCCGTCGCCGTAGATCGTCGGGGCCAGCCCGGCCAGGATGCGCTGCATGAAGATCGCCACGACGCCGGCCTCGCCGTGCGGATCCTGCCGCGGCCCGTAGACGTTGGCGTAACGCAGGACGACGGCCTGGAGGCCGAACGTGTCGCAGAAGTAGTCGAGGTAGTGCTCGACCGCGAGCTTGGCGACGGCGTAGGGGCTGCGCGGCCGGCACGGATGCGTCTCGTCTGCGGGCGGGCCGCTCTGCTCGCCGTAGATCGCGCCGCCGGTGGACGCAAAGACGATGCGCCGCACGCCGTGGCGGCGCGCGGCCTCGAAGAGATTGAGCGAGCCCAGCACGTTGACGTCCGCGTCGGCCTGCGGCGCTTCCACGGAGCGGCGCACGCTCACCTGCGCGGCGTGGTGACAGACGATCTCCGGCCGCTCCTCGACGAACGCGGCGTCGAGGCCCGGGTCGCGGACGTCCATGCGGTACCAGCGTGCGCGAGGATCGACGTTGTCGGCCGACCCCGAGGAGAGATCGTCCACGACCGCGACCTCGTGCCCCGCCGCCAGGTACGCGTCGGTGACGTGAGAGCCGATGAAGCCCGCTCCACCGGTGATCAGAATCCGCATGCGCGCGCTCCGGTGTTCACGCGCTGCCCGCCCGTGCGGCGAGCAGTCGACGCGTCGAAGTGGTGAGCAGCGTCCATTCGCGCGGGCCGAGCGCTCGCGTGGCGAGCGCGGCGGCCACGAACGCGGCGGCACCGGCCGCGGCGGCGAGCGCCAGGCGAGGCAGGTCGTGGGAGTCGCCGGCGGTGAGGCGCGTCACCGCGAAGAGCAGAGCGGCCGCGACGCCGATACGCATGATCTCGCCGACCGGCACGCGCGCACCGTGCACGCGCGCCATGCCGACGAACGCCCACACCGAGGCGACGATCTGCGCTGCGGTGTTGGCGAGCACGGCGCCCGTCGTCGCGTAGGTCGGAATGAAGACGTACGCGAGGACGACGTTGAGTGCGACGGCGGCGCCGGTGGCCGTCAGCGCGCAGTGCCGATCGCCCACGGCCTGCAGCGACGAGGCGGCCACCTTGCGCAGCGCGCCGAGCACCGCCACCGCCGCCAGCACGCCGAGCAGGTGCGCGGCGGGCAGGTACGCGGCGCCGTAGAGCCAGTGGATGACCCCGGGTGCGAGCGCGGCGACCAGCGCCGCGATCGGCGCCCCCGAGAGCGCGACGTAGCGCATGGCCGTGCGATACACCCGCGCGAACTCGTCGCGCTCGCCGCGCCCGTGCAGCGCCGCCAGCGCGGGTAGCAGCGCGCCCACCGCGATCTCGGGCACGACCATCACGCGCGACGCGAGGCCGAAGGCGAGACTGTAGAACGCGATCTCTTCCGGGCTCGCGTACAGCCGCAGGAAGAAGATCTCCGAGCGGTCGCGCACGAGCGCCTCCAGCACGGCCACCACGGCGAGTGAGGCGACGTAGGTGCGGATCTCGCGCCGCACGGCCGGCGATGGATCGATGGCGACGCCGCCGAGCACGTCGCGGGCGCGGGCGCGCTGCATCAGGCACGACAGCACCGTGGTGAGCGCCAGCGCGATCATGAGGCCGAAGATCTCGAGGCCCAGCGCGATGACGACGATGGCGGCCAGCAGGTGCAGGGCCATCTTGACCGTGCTCGTCTGCGTGGTCAGGTCGTAGCGCTGCGCGCCGTAGACGGCGTGCGTGTAGATGCCCTCGACCGTGATCGGCACCAGCAGAAACGCGAGCATGACGAACGACACGCGCAGGCGCGGCTCGACCTCGGTGAGCACGATGACCATGACGGCGGCCACCACGAGCGCCGTCGTCGCCAGCTGGCGGCGCATGAAGAAGCGCACGAAGCCCCAGGCGCGCTCGGGCTCGCTTCTCGCGTAGGCCTCCGCCGTGTAGCGCGCGGTCGCCAGCGTCCAGCCGAGCGTGGCGACGGCCGTGAGCATCCGCAGTGCCCAGAGCAGGTACGAGTAATCGCCCATCAGGCTCGGGCCGAGCCCGCGGGCCAGCACGATCGACATCACGAGGCCCGAGCCCAGACCGATGAACGTCACGAGCCCGTACCACGCGGTGTTGCGCACGAGCGCTGTGCGCAGGTTCATGGCCGGCGTCTCGGTCGTCACGCGGCGCGCTCCGGCAGCGCCTGCCCGGCGGGCGCCCACACCGCCTCGGCGCCGCCACGCGCGGCGCGCGCCAGGCCGGCGACGCCGGCGGCGCTGACCGTGCAGAAGTAATACGGAAGCGCCAGTGGGCCGAGTCGGCGGCCGAGACGGTCGGCGGCGAAGCCGGCGGCGGCCAGCGCGTAGAACGTGCCCTGCACGGCGAGCGTGACGCCGTACACGGGACCGGCGCCGAGCAGCGGCACGTTGGCGACGAGCGCCGCAGCCAGGCAGGGCGCTGTCACCCAGCGCAGTGCGCGGTGCGAGAGCAGCATCCAGATCGCGCGCCAGCGTCGCGCCCGCGCCAGCGCGGGCAGCCAGCGACGCAGCAGATGCGCGCCCTGCGCGATGATGCGCACGTGGCGGCGGAACTCCTGGCCACCATCGGTCGATGGCGACTCGATCGTGTACGCGTCCGCGTCGAAGCGGCATCGGTATCCGGCCAGGCAGGCCTGGATCGGGTGCAGCAGGTCGTTCACCTCCGACGCCGCCAGGTCGCGATACAACGCGTGGCGCAGCGCGTAGATGGCGCCGTCGGCGCTGGCCACGAAGTCGAGGGCGGCCTCGCCGGTCTTGATCGATGCCTCGTAGCGGACGTAGCCGCTCGCGGCGGCACGCGCGTCGCCCCCGGCGCCGTACAGCCCCTGGCCGCTCACGAGGCCGACGCTGGGATCCGCGAACGGCGCGGTCAGCCGCGCGATCGCGTCGGGCGCGAACAGCGCGTTCGCGTCGGTGAACACGAGCACCTCGCCGCGCGCCTCGGCCACGCCACGGTTGAGGGCGGGAGACTTGCCGGTGCGTTCCTGGCGCACCAGACGCACGCGGTTGTCGGGGTAGCGTTGCACGCGCGCGTCCGTGTCGTCGGTCGAGCCGTCGGAGACCACGACGACCTCGAGCTTGTCGCGCGGGTAGCGCTGGCGCGCGAGCGTGCTGTCGAGCTTCGCCGTGATGCAGTCGCCCTCGTTGTACGCCGCGACGATCACCGAGACGCTGGGCGCCCCGCGCCGCGCCGTCACCGCGGCCCGCCCGAGCGCGAGCAGGCGCAGCAGCAGCGGATAGCCGAGCCACGTGTAGGCGAGCAGCGCGGCCGCGGTCCAGAACACGACCGCGAGTGCGGTCACGCGGCGACCCGCTGCGGCAGCACGCCCGCCGTCTCGCGGTAGACGCGCGCGGTGGCGTCCACCTGGCGCGTCAGATCGAAGCGGTTGAACACGAGGTCGCGACCCGCGCTTCCCATGCGCTGCGCGGCCGCCGGATCGCGCAGCACGGAGCGCAGCGCGCGCGACAGCGCGACGACGTCGCGGGGCGGCACGAGGCGGCCCGTGCGTCCCTCGCGGATGACCTCGGGTGTGCCGTCGACGGCCGTCGCGACGACCGGCTTGGCCATCGCGGAGGCCTCGATCGCCGTGAGCGGCATGCCCTCGTACAGCGAGGGCAGCGCCAGCACGTCGAGCGCATCGAGGACGCGCGGGACGTCGCTGCGAAAGCCCGCGAACCGGACGGAGGCCGCGATGCCCAGGTCCTGCGCACGGCGCTCGAGGGCGCCACGCAGCCTTCCGTCGCCGACCAGCAGCAGCCGCGCGTCCGGAAACTCCGCGAGCACCGAGGGCCACGCCTCGAGCATGTAGACGTGGCCCTTCTGTTCCTCGAGCCGGCCGATCACGCCGACCAGCGGCGTCGCGCGATCGATCCCCAGCTCCTTGCGCACGGCCTGGCCGCCCGCGCCGGGTCGGAACACCGAAAGGTCGCGGCCGTTCGGCACGACGACGATCTTGCGCGGATCGTAACCCTTGCCGGCGATCAGGAACGCGCGCGCGGCCTCCGACACCGCGATGACGCGGTCCACGAGTCGTGAGAGGAGGCGATCGGGCAGGAAGCTGCCGCCGAGCAGGCCACGGCGCCAACCCTCGCGGCCGTGGTACGTCTCGACCACGCGCGCGCCGTGCCAGCGCGCGAGCGGGGCGGCGACGGCCGTGGATCGGAACAGGTGCGCGTTCACGATGTCGGGCTTCAAGCGCGCGATGAACTTGGACAGGCGTGCGATCTCGTCGCGTCGGCGCCACGATTCGGCCTCGACGGCCTCGGTCTCGATGGCCACGCCGGCGAGGTCGGGCGCGAACGCCTCGAGCAGCGGCGCGGGCGCGGCCAGCGCCAGCCGGAACTCCGACGGATCGAGCCGGCGCGCGAGGGCGAGCACGACCTCCTCGACGCCGCCGCGCACCGGCTGCGTCAGCGCGAACAGGACGGACACGCGCTTCATCTATGCCCCTCCAACGGGGGCGACCGGGATCGGATCCTGACGCCGCGCGCCCTGGCGCAGGCCCGCATCCTCGAGCAGCACGTCGTGCACGCCGGTGATGTGATCGACGCCACGGTCCACCGCGACACTCGCGAGCAGCACGGCGTCGGCCGTCGGCTCGCTCGGGTGATAGCCGTGCATGCCGGCGAAGCGCACGGCGCCCATGTCGCTCGGGCAGAGCAGCATGCCGGGCTTGAGCAGGAAGAGCAGGTGATAGTAGCGGCCGTCCTCGAACGCCACGCCGAGGCGTTGCAGCTCGGCCGGCGTCATCAGCTGCCCGCACGGATGCTCGGCGAGGAACTCGCTCAGCACGCGACGCGCCCGGTCGTTCCAGACCCAGAAGCGCGCCATCGTCGAGTCGTAGGCGGGCAGGTAATCGCCGGGCACCGACAGCCCCAACGTCGCCACGTCGCGCCGCAGGTCGCACGTCCAGCGGATCGGCGTCATGCCATGATCCGAGAACACGAACATCCGCACGTCGCTGCGCGCGCGCGTCGCCGCCTCCCATACGCGCCGCAGGCCGGCCTCGTACCAGTCGACCGTGCGCTTCACGTGCTCGGGGTCGTGGATGTGCCAGTGCAGCTCGGCATCGAGGCCCGACAGATAGAGGAAGAGCACGCGCGCGTCGGTGACGGCCGCGCGCTGCGGAGCCGCCTCTAGAATTTGCGCGTCGGTGTGGCCGTGATAGGTGTAGCACTCGTAACGCACGCCGCCGCCGCAGAAGGCGTCGAAGAGCGAGGGGCAGTCGAGACCGCCCGGCTGATAGATGTCGCGCTTCTCGGTGAGGTCGAAGTACGGCAGGTGGGCCACCGGATAGTCGTACAGCGAGAAGTAGCCCGAGTAGCCCGACAGCCGGCGTGCGGCCGACTTCAGCACGCGCCGCGCGACGCGGTTTTCGACCAGCGGCCGCGGCAGCGGCGCGAGGGCGCGCGTCCAGCGAAACGGCGAGCGCTCCGGATCCAGATAGATGAGGTTCCAGTGCCCGTGCTGGCTCGGCATCCGTCCCGACAGCAGCGTGGGAATGGCGCCGGAGCTGTAGCCGAGGATCGTCGTGAGCCATCGCCGGTCGGGCAGGATGTCGTCCAGGAACCGGCGGTTGCGCACGACCTCCCAGCCGAGCGCGTCCACGAGCACGTAAATCGACAGCGGCGTGTCCATGTCTCCCTCAGTTGTTGCGGATGCACCAGCGCCAGAGCGCCGTCACGGCGCCCCGGGCGGCGACGGGCATGCGCGGCGCGGCACGGCCGGCCAGCGGCAGCAGCGCCGCGATTTCCGTGAGTCCCGACGCGCCGCCGCGCGCGAGATCGAGATAGGCGAGCGCGCCGGCGGAGTAGAGCAGCGCGCGCGGCGTCGAGCGCCGCGCCAGCGCGAGCGCGCGCAGCGGGCTCACGGGCAGCGGCGCGCGATTCGGGTGCAGGGCGAGCTTGACCCACTCGCGCAGGCGCCGCGCCGGTGACGTCGCGCCGGCCCACCGCGTCAGGAGGACGTCCAGCGGCGCCCGTGCGCCGGTGAGCTGCTCGAGCTCCCAGACCAGGACTGCGCACACCGCGGGCACGCCGTCGACGATCCGCCGACGCAGCCAGGCGCGCTGGCTCGCCGCGTCGCCCTCGGGCAGCAGCGGCTCGGCGCTGGGATCGAGCTTGGCGCGCGCGGCGCGCTCGAGCTCGGACTCGAACGTCGCGGGAAGTCGAGCCGCGAGCTGCGGCGTGCCCGCGAGCAGCCGCGCGAACGCGGCCGGCCGCTCGACGTACGACGTCGCGTGCATCCCGGCGAACGCGAGCGCGGAGCCGGCGAGGTCCAGCACCAGCTTCATGCGCTGATAGGCGACGTCGAGCAAGGCCTCGCCGGCGAGGCCATCGAGACGGTCGTAGGCGTCGAGCTGCTCGATCGTGCGATTGAACACGAGGTGCAGCGCATCCTCGCGCGGGATGCGCTCGGGACCGAAGGCCGGAATCGCGCGCAGGAGATCGGCGGGTCCCCACACGACCTTGCCGTGGGTGGCGAGGTCGTACACGAAGATCGATGGCCGCGCGCGGTGGCGCAGGTAGCCGATCTCCACGGGACCGAACTCGATGTCCACCGACACCGCAGGCGCGCCCAGGCGCATGCTCGCCTCGCGTCCCCAGCCGCCGACGCGGCGGCGCAACGCGCGATAGTCGGTCAGGCGCGGGACGACGACGAGGAATTCGATGTCGCCGAGCACGCGCAGGTGGCCGTTCACCGGCAGCACCGTGCCCTCGCCGCGCGAGAAGCTGCCCGTGAGCACGAGGGCGACGAGCTTGTCCGGCAGGCGCTCGGCGAGGAAGCCGGCGCAGCCGTCCACGATCCGACGGAGGGCGCCGTCGTGCTGCGGATCGCGGCACAGCGAAAACTCCGACGCGCAGGTCTGAACGGGCGCGCTCACGCGACCTCCGCCAGGCGCCGTCGCGCCATCTGCTCGACGACCACGGCCGCCGCGACCTCGGCGACGCGGTCCACGCGGCCGACGTTGTACAGCACCAGGTCGGCGAGCGCCTTGGTCGGCTCGACATAGGCGGCATGCGCGCCGCGCACGGTGGCCTCGAACTGCGAGAGCACCGAGCGCCGCGTCCGTCCACGCTCGGCCGTGTCGCGCGCGATGCGGCGCGCCAGCCGCACCTCGTCCGGCACGTCGAGGAAGAACGCGAGATCGAGCAGCGCACGTGCCTGGGGCTCGTGCAGCAGCAGAATGCCTTCCACGAGCACGACGGGACGCGCCTCGACGAGGCCGTCGTCGCCGATACGCCGGTGCGTCACGAAGCAATAGCGCGGCGGCCGCACCGATCCGAGGGCGCGCAGCGCGCGCAGGTGCTCGACGAAGAGGGGCGTATCGAGCGCGTCCGGCACGTCGTAGTTGAGCGCGGCGCGCTCGGCGGCCGGCAGCTCGCTGCGGTTGCGGTAATACGCGTCGTGGCAGAGCATCGACACGCGGTGCGGGCCCAGCGCGCCGGCCAGTGCGCGGCACAGCGCCGTCTTGCCGGCGCCGCTGCCTCCGGCCACGCCGACGACGAACGGTGTGCTCATGCCGCAACCTCCACTGCGCGCGACGGCACGAGCCCGGCGTAGAGCGCCGCGTAGCGCTCGGCGACCGCGACCCACGTGAAGCGGCGCTCGACGAGCGTGCGCGCGTTGCGGGCGAGCGTGTTGGCGACCAGCGGCTCGCGCAGCAGCCGCGCGATGGCCTGCGCGAACTCGTCGTCGCTGTCGGCGACGAGGACGTGCTGATCGGGCTCGAGGTAGGGGACGCCGGCGAGCGTCGGCCTCGAGGCGACCACCGGCGTGCCGAGCGCCATCGGCTCGAACAGTCGCGTCTTGCGGCCGAAACCGGCCTGCAGCGGGCTCACGTACACGGCGGCGCCCCAGATGCTCGCGCGCAGGTCGGTGAGCCCGCCCGCGACACGCACGCCGGGCAACGCGCCCAATGCGCGCGCGCCGTCGGCGGCACGATCGCTCCCGGCGACGAGCAGCTCCACGCGCGGCATCGCACGCCGCAGCCGCGGCAGGATCGCGGTGGCCAGGCGGCGCGCGGCCGCGACGTCGCGCGGCGCCGAGAGGTCTCCGGTGAAGACGAGACGCCACGGTTCGCCGCGGCGACGATACGCGTGCGTCACGTCGTCGATGCCTCCGGGCACGACGGCGACCTGCTGGAGCGGGACGTGCTCGAGCAGCGCCTGCCGGTCCTCCTCCGAGTCCACCACGCACACTGCGGCGAAGCGGCACCATTCGCGCGCCCACGCCGTCTCCGCGCGCTCGTCCATCCACGCCCCGAGCCGCCGCGACGCCGACTCGCCGGCGCGGCGCACGTCGCGCGCGCGCAGCGTCGCCGCCTCGTGGCAGGCGAGCAGCGTCGGCGCGGCGGCGGCCCGCGCGAGCGGGGCCAGCACGCTGCCCTCGAGATGGATCACGTCGGGCGCGAAGCGATCGGCGACGTGACGCGCGAGCGCGTCGAGCGCGAGCAGGCCATCGCCGGGACGGCCGGTCCACGCGTGGCGCCAGGCGCCGAGCGGCACCGTCTCGACGCGCGCTGCGCGCTCGGCCAGCCAGGCGCGCTGCGTCGGCGTGTCACCGGCGCTCGTGGCGGCGACCACGGCGACGGTGTGGCGATCGACGAGATGGTCGAGCACGCGCGACACCGCGAGACGCGCGGCGTCGTGGCACGGCAGGAACGGCAGCCGTGGCGTCACGAACAGGAGCCGCATGGATTTACGAGGCGCGCGCCGCGACCCGGCGGGCCGGGCGAACCTCGGCGAACACGGCCTCGATCGAGCCGAACGCGAACGCCGCGAGCAGACCGGCGAGCTTGCGCTCGGCGCTCGCCAGGCCCGTGTAGTGCCGGAAGCGCTGGATGAGCGTCATCGCCGGTCGCGGCTGCTGGGGATCGAGCTCCCATGGATGCACGTAGAACACGACGGGGCGCCGCTCGCGCGCGTTGACGCTGGCGAGTGCTCCGTGGACGAGCGCGACGGGGAAGAGCCGGAAGAATCCGCCGCCCAGCGGCAGGTTCACGCCGGCGAAGCGCGCGGTGCCGACGGGCACCTCCCAGAAGTCGATGCCGTCGATGTGCTGCGCGACGTGCGGAAAGCGCGGCGCGTCGGGAAAGCCGTAACGGTCGTGGACCACCGGATACATCGAAGAGTCGTAGACGAAGCCTTCCTCGACCAGCACGCTGAAGGCCCACGGCGTGTCGCGCCGGATGGAGTAATTGGGCGCGCGATAGCCGCGCACGAGACGGCCGGCCGCCTGCTCGACGGCGTGCTTCGCGCGCCGCACGTCGGCACGGAAGCCCGCGGGGCCGAGCCGGAACACCGGCGTGTGATCCCAGCCGTGGCTGGCGATCTCGTGCCCACGCTCGACGATCTCGCGCATGAGCCGCGGATAGCGCTGAGCGACGACTCCGAGGACGAAGAACGTGCCGCGCGCGCGGTGCGTGTCGAGCAGATCGAGCAGGCGCTCGGTCTGCGGGAGCACGCGGCTGGGCAGGCGGCGGAGACCGTCGACGCCAAGGGCCGCTTCGAACTCGTACCCGTGGTAGTACTCCTCGACGTCGACGGTCAGCGCGTTGACGATCGTCTCAGGCAACCCGGCCTCCGAGCGGCCGCGGCACGCGCCGCCACCATGTCGGCTCGTCATCGACGGTCGTGACCGTGCTGCGCTCGTCGTCGTTGAAGATCAGGCCCAGGCCGCGCTGGCGGCCGACCACGTTCATGCAGTCGCGCAGCATCTCGCGCGGCGTGCGATTGGCCCGGACGACGACGACGAAGCCATCCACGAGGTCGCGCAGGATGCCGACGTCGGGATAGCGCAACGCGGGCGGCGTGTCGAGCACGACGTAGTCGAAGCGATCGCGCAGCGCTGCGAGCAGGCTCGCCAGGCGTGGTGACTTCAGCAGCTCGTACGGCATCGACGATGCCGTGCCCGCGGGCACGACCGCGAAGGCCACGCCGGCGGGTCGGGTGACGACGCCATCGACACTCATGGCGGCGTCGAGCAAATACGTCGAGAGCCCACGTGCGGAGGGCAGGCCGAGGGCGCGCGCGACGCCGGGATGGCGTAGATCGGCCTCGACGAGCACGACGCGTGCGTCGGGCGCCTGCGCCAGCGCGCCGGCGAGATTGAGCGCGGTGATCGTGCGGCCGTCGCCCCGACCCGGACTGGTGATGGCCACCGTGCGCGTGCCGCGCTCGTGGCGGAACGTCTCGATGGCCAGCCGCACCGCACGGTATTGCTCGGCGGCGTGGCTCGTGGGCTCGAGCAGGCTGACGAGATGGTCGTCCAGCTGACCGGGCTCGGAATCGACCTCGCCGTCGATCTGCAAGGCGAAGCCCTTGCGCCCGAAGCTGGCGCCGTTCTCACGAACGGGCGCGCCGTAGATCGGCGTGGGTGCCGGCGTGAGTGCCGGCGCGGGCGGCGACACGACCGGCGCTGGCGGCGCCGCGGCCACCCGCGCGGCCTCCGGTTTTGGCGGCTCGCGGAACGGCTCGGGCGTCGGCTCGACGCGCGCGGGCTCGGGCCGCGGCTCCGGACGCCGTTCGGGACGCGGCGTCTCGCGGCGTGGCTCGATGACCGGCTCGACCGGGGGATCGGCCACGGGCGGCACGGTGGCGACCACCGGCTCGCGCTCCTGCTCGACCTTCTCGAGGGCCTTGAAGAACTTGCTCACGGCCTGACCTCCTAGGGATGGGTACCGGCGAACCAGCCCAGCGCGTTCGCCGCGAACGCCAGCAGAAACACGATGACGAGCACGAGGAGTGCCACGCCCGAGCGCGCCGCCCATACGGCGCCCTGGCTCGGCACGAGGCTGATGCTGCGCCGCCGCTTCCACTCGCGGCGCTCGCCCTCCTCGAGGTACTCGACCGCTTCCTGCACGATGGCGGCGTCGATGCGCCGCTTGCTGTCGGCGTAGCCCGACAGCAGGCAGTGGTCGCACACGATGTTGATAACGCGCGGGGTGCCCTGGCTGTACTCGGCGATCCGCTGGATCGCCGCGTCGGTGAAGATGCCGGCGTCGGTCGCTCCCGCGATCCGGAGCCGATGCCGGATGTACAGCCGCGTCTCCTCGGGCGAGAGCGGGCCGATGTGGCAGCGCAGACCGATGCGCTGCTTGAGCTGGCGCAGCTCGGGCAGATTGAGCTTGTCGCGCAGCTCCGGCTGGCCGACGAGCAGGATCTGCATCAGCTTCTGGCTCGTCGTTTCGAAGTTCGACAGGAGGCGGACGGCCTCCAGCGTCTCCACCGAGAGGTTCTGCGCCTCGTCGATGACGAGCACGGGGCTGCCGCCCTTGCGGTGCTGATCGATGAGGAACTCGTTGAGCTCGAACAGCCGCTGGGCGTGCGTGCTCGCGGTGGACTTCACGCCCCAGTCCTGCAGGATGTACTCGAGCAGACCTTCGATGCCGAGCGCGGAGTTGTGCACGTAGGCCACCGGCGTGGTGGCGTCCAGGCGCTCGAGCAGCGTGCGCAGCAGCGTCGTCTTGCCGGTGCCGATCTCGCCGGTGAGCACGATGAAGCCCTTGCGCTCGCGCACGCCGTAGATCAGCTGGGCCAGCGCCTCGCGGTGACGCGGGGACTGGAAGAGGAACTTCGGGTCCGGCGTCGGGGCGAAGGGCGCCTCACGCAGACCGTAGAAGCTCAGGTACATGACCTACCTCCCGCTCGCGGTCGCTGTCTGCGACGTCGAGCCCGTCAGCAGCGCGACGAGGCCCTCGTTGTCGTGCGCGACCATGAACGACGTGCCGGCCACGACGCAGAGCCCGACGCAGATCGCGGCCGTCGCCCAGCGGCGCTGACGCAGGCCGTGCGTGCGGTCGTGCTCGGTGGTGATGCGCGGAATGGCCGAGAGCACCGGCAGGGGGAGCGTCGAGCGCACCTCGTCGACACGGCGGAAGGACGTGTCCACCTGCTCGGCGAGCACGACGGCGGCGCCGGCGGCGCCGATGGCCAGCGCGAGGCCGACCAGCAGCAGGCGGAAGCGGTTGGGCCCGGCCGGGCGCTCCGGCAGCCGCGCCGGTTCGATCACGCGGAAGCTCTCGCCCTGCTGCTTCTGCTCGAGCTCGGCGGCCATGTTGGCCTCGCCACGCTTGGTGAGGAGCGACTTGAACAGCTCGCGCGTGGTGTCATAGTCGCGTGTCAGCAGCACCAGCTCCTGCTCGCGCTTGGGTGTGCTGTCCAGGCGGCGCGTCACCGTCGCGATCTGCGCGTTGATGTTCTGCATCTCCTCCGACGTCGTCTTGGCCTCGACGGTGGCCTGATCGAGCTGCGTCATCAGGCTCTGCACGTACGCGTTCTCGGGCGGCGTGCGCAGCTCGCGGCCGCCGGCGCCGCGCTTGG
>QHSO01000021.1 GCA_003220475.1 Candidatus Rokuibacteriota bacterium
TTCGTGCGCAGGTCGTTCGCCAGCTGCGCGTCGAGGGGAGTCATGGCGCGCACGCCCTTGTGTCCCATCTCCTCGGCCGCGAGCATCAGGTCCTTGCTCGTCACGCCGAGCTCTTTCGCCAGATCGATGACTTTTACTTTGGTTGCCGCCACAGTCCCCTCACCTCCCCACAGCCGCGGTTTCGATCGACTCCGTCCTCACTTCGCTCGGCCGCCGGAACGCGTGCGCGAGACGCGCCGGCTTCAGCGCGCGCTCGCGGCATTCTGGGTCGCGACACACATAGGCGCCGCGTCCCGGCCCGGTGATGTCGACGCGGATCACACCATCGGCGGCGCGCACCAGTCGCAGCATCTCCCCCTTGGGCCGCCGGCGGCGGCACCCCAGGCACGTCCGAATCGGTTCCGATCGTTTCTTCGTCACGCCGTCGCGGGCGGATGCTCCGGCTCCGCCACCGCACCGTCCTCCTCCTGCGTGTCCTTCGGCTCGCGCTCCGCCAACCAGGCCTCCGCCGCCGCCACGATGGCCTCGGCCGATGCACCGATCGCGGGCAGCGACGCCAGGCGCTCGCGCCCCGCAGCCGCCACCGCGCGTGGCGACACGAGCCCCGTCTCGATCAGCGCGTGGAACATCTCCGGCGTCATCCCCGGCAGCGTGGCCAACGCCGCGCGCGCGGCCTCGGCCTGCTCGGCCTCCGCGCGCTCGGCCTCGACTTCGGATTCGCTCTTGATGTCGATCCGCATGCCGGTCAATTTCGCCGCGAGGCGCGCGTTCTGCCCTTTTTTCCCGATCGCGAGCGAGAGCTGGTTGTCGGGTACGACGACCAGCGCCGCCGTCTGCAGCTCTCCGCCCTCGGGATCGGTCTCCTCGGAGATCGTCACCGACGAGACCTTGGCGGGTGACAATGCACGCGCCACGAACGACGCCGGATCGTTCGACCACTCGATGATGTCGATCTTCTCGCCGCGCAGCTCACGGCTGATCACCTGGATGCGCGTCCCGCGCAGTCCCACGCAGGCGCCGATCGGATCGACGTCGCGCTTGGTAGAGGCGACGGCGACTTTGGCCCGCTCGCCGGCCTCCCGCGCGGTGGCCTTGACGATCACGATGCCTTCCTGGATCTCGGGAATCTCCGTCTCGAACAACCGCGCGAGGTAGCCCGGGTGCGTGCGCGACAGCGAGATCTGCGGACCCTTGGCCGTGCGCCGCACCTCCAGCACGTACGCGCGCACGCGGTCGCCGGGGTTGTAGCGCTCGCCCGGAATCTGCTCGCGCTCGGGCAGGATCGCCTCCGCCTTGCCGATCTCGAGGATGACGTTGCGCTTCTCGATCCGGTGGACGACGCCGCGCAGGATCTGGCCTTCCTTGCCGACGAACTCGGAGTAGATGCCCTCCCGCTCGGCGTCACGGACTTTCTGGAGGATCACCTGCTTGGCGGTCTGGGCGGCGATGCGTCCGAGATCCTGCAGCGGCTTGTCTTGAAGCAGCTCGAGCTCGACGCCGACCTCGGCCTCGGGATTGAGGGCCTTGGCGTCAGCCAGTGCGATCTGGGTCTCCGGGTCGCTCACCTCGTCCACGACCTGCTTGCGCTGATAGATGCGGAAGTCGCCGGTCTTGCGGTCGATATGGATGCGAACGTTGTCGCCCGGACCCAGGCTCTTGCGGGAGGCCGACAGCAAGGCAGTCTCCAGCGCTTCGAAGAGGACCTCTTTGTCGATCCCCTTCTCGCGCCCGAGCTGCTCGATGACCATGATCAATTCGCGATTCATCTGTCCTGCGACCGTTTGCTCCAAGGCACGTCCGCGTCCAGCCGCGCCTTCGTGATGCTCGTCTTGTCCAGCTTGACCTGTGTCCCCTCGTCCTGCGCGAGGACGAGGAAGCCGCCGTCGATGCCCAGCAGCGTCCCGCGCACCTCCTGTCCACCGGCGAGCCAGCAGCGCACGCGCTTGCCGCTCGCCCAGCGGAACTCCCGATCCGTTCGGAGCTGGCGATCCAACCCCGGCGACGAGACTTCGAGATCGTACGCCTCCTCGATCAACGCCGACGCGTCGAGCACGTCGCCCACCTCGCGGCTCAGCCGCTGGCAGTCCTCGATGCCCACGCCCCCCGGCTTGTCGACGAACAAGCGCAGCACGCCCCGGGGTCGGCGTGGCCGCCACTCCAGGTCGACGAGCGTCATGCCGTGATCGCGGAGCACGGGCTGCACGACTCCCTCGATCTCGAGCTGCTTCTCGTCGTCCTGCATCACTCGCCACTTCAAAAGTAAAAAAGTGGGCAACGCCCACTTTTTCGAGAAGTTAGCACGAGGGAGCGATCGACGCAAGTTTGCACCCCGCGGCGGCGACGATTGGACGTCAGCGCGGCCGGGCGTGAAGGACGTCGAGCGCCCGGATCGCGTCGACGACGGCGCCCGGGGCGACACGCTGCTCGCGCCGCGGCGCGCGGCGCTCCTTGATCTCGACCACGCCCTCCTTGGCGAGCGCGTTGCCGACGGTGACGCGCACGGGCACGCCGAGCAGGTCGGCGTCCTTGAACTTCACGCCAGGCCGTTCGTCGCGGTCGTCCAGCAGCGCTTCCAGGCCCGCCGCGCGGCACGCGGCGTAGATGTTCTCGGCGGCCGCAACCTGGGCCTGATCGCGCAGGCTTACGAGCACCACGTGAACGTCGAACGGCGCGATCGACGCGGGCCAGACGATGCCGTCGGCGTCGGCGCCCTGCTCGATGGCGGTCGCCGCGATGCGCGCGGGCCCGATCCCATAGGATCCCATGACGATCGGCCGCTCTTGCCCCGACTCGTCGAGATACTTGGCGTTCAGTCCTTCCGAATATTTCGTGCCGAGCTTGAAGATGTTGCCGATCTCGATGACGCGCTCGACCTCCAGCGCCTTGCCGCACTGCACACACGCCTCGCCCGGCGCCACGGTGTGCAGGTCGACGAACCGCGCCTGGAAGTCGCGTCCCGGCACGACGCCGCGGACATGGAAGCCGTCGCGATTGGCGCCGACGACGAACGTGCCCTCGCGCAGCGTCTCGTCGGCGAGCATGGGCACGCGCACGCCGACGGGACCGACGGAGCCGACGGGAACGCCGAGGTGCTGGCGAACCTCGTCCGGATGCGCCGGCCGCGCCTCCTCACCGAGCGCACGCGCGAGCTTGCGCTCGTGCAAGCTGTGGTCGCCGCGCACGAGGACGAGCACGGGGCCCGTCTTCGGCGCCACGAACAGCAGCGACTTGATCGTCAGCCGCGGATCGATCTTCAGGAAGGCGGCGACGTCGGCGATCGTCTTCACGTTCGGCGTCGCCACCTCCTCGCGCGTCCACTGCGGAAACGCCGGCGGCTCCGGAATGCCGCGCGCGAGCTCGACGTTGGCGGCATAGCCGCAGCCGTTGCAGATGGCGATCTCGTCCTCGCCCGCGGCGCTGGGCGCCATGAACTCGTGGGCGCCGAGGCCACCCATCATGCCCGTGTCCGACTGCACGACGCGGAAGCGCAGGCCGCAGCGCTCGAAGATTTTGCGGTACGCGCCCTCGTGCGCGGCGTACGAACGATCGAGCGCGGCCACGTCGGGATCGAGGGTGTAGGAATCCTTCATCACGAACTCGCGCGTGCGCAGCACGCCCGAGCGGGGCCGGGCCTCGTCGCGCTCCTTCGTCTGGATCTGATACCAGATCTGGGGGAGATCGCGATAGGAGCGGATGGCGCGCGCCGCCAGCCACGCGATGACCTCTTCGTGCGTCATGCCCAGGCACATGTCGCGGTCGTTGCGGTCCTTCAAGCGGAACATCTCGGGACCGATGGCGTCCCACCGGCCGCTGTCGCGCCAGATCTCGGCGGGGTGCAGGACCGGCATCGTCATCTCTTGCCCGCCGATGGCGTTCATCTCTTCACGGATGACCGCGTTGATGCGGTCGAGGACGCGCTGGCCCAGCGGCAGCCACACGTAGATGCCGGCCGCGAGCTGCCGCACGAGGCCGGCGCGGAGCATGAGCTTGTGACTGAGCGCCTCCGCGTCGGCGGGATCCTCGCGCAGGGTGGGCACCAACGACTTCGACAGCCGCATCTACAGCGCGTCTTTCGTCTTGTTCGCGCCCTTCACGCCGGGATCGTAGACGAGCCGCGCCACGGGCTTGCCGCCGAGGATGTGCGACTGCGCGATCTCGAGCAGGTCCTCTTGCTTCACGCCGGCGTACCAGACGTTCTCGGGATAGGCGACGATCATCGGGCCATGGCCGCACTGCGGTGGAGGTCGTACTGGCCCATCAGTCCGCCGCTCCCGCCGCCGCCTTCGCCGCCTTCCGTTCGGCGACGAACTTGTCGACCTCCTCGCGCATCGCGCTCACGATCTCGGCCTCCGGCACTTTGCGGACGACCTCGCCGCCCTTGAAGATGAGCCCGATGCCGCGGCCGCCGGCGACCCCGATATCCGCCGCGCGCGCCTCGCCGGGACCGTTCACTTCACATCCCATCACCGCGATGTGGATCTCCTCGTTGAGGCCGCGGAATTCGTCCTCCACTTCCTTGGCGAGCTTCACGAGATCCACGTCGGCGCGGCCGCACGACGGGCACGACACGAACGTCAGCCCGCCCTTGCGCAGGCCGAGCGCTTTGAGAATATCGATGCCGACGCGCACTTCCTCGGTCGGATCCGCCGAGAGCGACACGCGGATCGTGTCGCCGATGCCCTGCGAGAGCACGGCGCCGAGCCCGACCGCCGACTTGATCGTGCCCACCCCGGGCGTCCCCGCCTCCGTCACGCCGAGGTGGAACGGATAGTCGACTTTGTCGGCGAGCATCTCGTAGGCCTCGATCATCATCGGCGGGTCGGAGGCCTTGAGCGACACCTTCATCTCTTGGTAATTGCACTCCTCGAGGATATGGATGTGGCGGAGCGCCGACTCCACCATGCCTTGAGCCGTCGGTCCGCTGTATTTTTCGAGGAGATCCTTTTCGAGCGAGCCGGCGTTGACGCCGATGCGGATGGGGATCTTGCGATCCTTGGCGAGGCTGACGACCTCCATCACGAACTTCTTGCCGCCGATGTTGCCGGGGTTGAGGCGCAGCCCGTCGACGCCCTGCTCGAGGGCGATCAGCGCGAGCTTGTAGTTGAAGTGGATGTCGGCGACGAGCGGGATGCGGATCTGCCGCTTGATCTCGCCCAGCTTCTCCGCCGCTTCGCGCACCGGCACCGCGCAGCGCACGATCTCGCAGCCGGCCGCCTCCAGCGCCCAGATCTCGAGCAGCGTCGCCTGCACGTCACGCGTGTCGGTCTTCGTCATCGACTGCACGGTGATGGGCGCGCCGCCACCCACCGTGACGTTGCCCAGCTGGATCTGCCGCGTCTTGCGACGGTTGATCATTCCCTCTCAGCCTCCGAAGAACGACTTGAACCAGCCGAGTCGGTTGAGGTCGTTCCACAGCGCGTACACCATGAGCAGCATCAGCAGCACGAAGCCGAGCTGCTGCGCGGCCTCCCGCTTCTTGAGCGAGAGCGGGCGGCCGAGCACGGCCTCGATGAGGAAGAAGAACAGGTGCCCGCCGTCGAGCATCGGCACCGGCAACAGGTTGAGCACGGCCAGGTTCACACTGATGAACGCGGTGAAGATGGCCAGCGGGCCCAAGCCTTCTTTGGCCTGGCGCCCGGCCTCGGTGGCGATCTGGATCGGCCCACCGATGTTCGACGAGTCGATCTGCCGCGAGACGAGCTTCCAGAAGCCCTTGAAGGTCAGCGTCGTGACGTCCCACGTGCGCACGACGCCGTGCTCGACGGAGGCCAGCGGCCCGTAGGGCTCGAACCGCACCGACTTCGTCGCGATGCCCGCATCGATCTTCCCGACGGTGGTCTCCTGTCCGGTCGGCGACTTCTCGCTGACCGCGCGCGGCCTGACCGTGAGCGACAGCACCTTGCCACCGCGCTCGACGGTGACGGGCAGCGGTTGGCTCGGACGCGTGCGGATGGCGTCGACGAGATCCTCCGGCGTGTAGACGGGCTGCCCGGCCACGGTGAGCACGACGTCCCCCGGCTGCAGCCCCGCTTGCTGCGCGGGCGAGTCGGCGAGCACCGAGCTGATCTGTGGGATGAGCTGCGGCCCGGCGCCGATATCCCAGACTTCCCGTCGCTCGCCGAAGATCGGATCGGTCGTGGACTTGCGCCGCGGCGTGATCGTCACCGGCTGCTCGGAGGTACCGCGCTTCACGCGCGCGGTGAGTGGCTTGCCGTCGGAGTCCGCAAGGATGCGCTCGAGGTCCTCCCAGTACGCGACCGGACGTCCGTTCGCCTCGACGACGGTATCGCCGGTCTTCAGCCCGGCGGCGGCCGCGGGGCTTCCGTCGAGCACGCGGCCGACGACGGCGGGCCATACCGGGCGTCCGAACGTGGCGAACACGAGCGTGAAGATCACGACCGCCAGGACGAAGTTCATGCCGGGGCCCGCGAAGACGATGAGGAAGCGCGCCCACAGCGGCTTGAGCGCGAACGCCTTCGCCGGATCGTAGGCGATCGTCTCGCCGCCCTCGAGCGGGTTCTCCTCGCCCATCATCTTCACGTAGCCGCCCATCGGGATCAGCGACAGGCAGTACTCCGTTTCCTTGCCACGCCAGCGCAGCAGGACGGGACCGAAGCCGATCGAGAAGCGCTCGACGCCGACCCCGGTGAGGCGCGCCACGATGAAGTGTCCCAGCTCGTGGACGAGAATCAGCACGCCGATGACGACGATGAACCGCAGCACCATGACGAGAACGTCGACTGTGACTGTCACGACCTGCCTCCGGAGCGCGCGGCGATCCACTCGCGCACGCGGCGCCGCGCGCGCGCGTCGACCTCGACGCACTCCTCGATGGATCCGAGCTCGCCCGCCGGCTCGGCGGCCAGCGCGCGCTCGATCGATTGCGTGATCTCGGGGAATCCGATACGCCGCTCCAGGAAGGCGGCCACCGCGATCTCGTTGGCCGCGTTCAGCACCACGGGCGCCGCGCCGCCCTGCTCGAGCGCGGCGCGCGCCAGTCGCAGCGCGGGAAAGCGCTCGGGATCGGGCGCCTCGAAGGTGAGCGGGCCGGTGCGGGTGAGATCGAGCCGCGCGGCCGGTGTCGGCCGCCGCTCGGGGAACGTGAGCGCGTAGAGGATCGGGATGCCCATGTCGGCGACGCCCAACTGGGCGAGCACCGAGCCGTCGATGTACTCGACCATCGAGTGCACGATCGACTGCGGATGGATCACGACCTGCACCTGGTCGGGTGCCAGGTCGAAGAGCCAGCGCGCCTCGATCACCTCGAGCCCCTTGTTCATGAGCGTGGCGGAGTCGATGGTGATCTTCGCGCCCATCTTCCATGTCGGGTGGCGCAGCGCGTCCTCCACCGTCACCGTCGCGAACTTTTCCGTCGGCAGCTCGCGGAACGGCCCGCCGGACGCGGTGAGCAGCACGCGGTGCACGTCGCCGCGGTTATGGCCGACCAGACACTGAAAGACCGCGCTGTGCTCGGAGTCCACGGGCAGCAGCGAGACGCCGCGCGCGCGGGCCGCCGCCGTCATGAGGCGGCCGGCCATGACGAGCGTCTCCTTGTTCGCGAGCGCCATCGTGCGCCCGGCCTGGATCGCCGCCATCGTCGGCAACAGACCGACACCGCCGACGAGCGCGGACAGGACGACGTCGGCGTCCACGTCGCGCGCGAGCGCCACCAGTCCCTCGATGCCCGACAGCAGCTCGGGACGCGGCGCGGGCAGCAGACGCGCGAGCGCGTCGACGGCCGCGGGCTCGAGCAGCGCGACGGCCTGCGGCGCGTATTTGCGGCAGAGGTCCGCGATCTTGTCTGGATTCGAGCCGCGCGCGGCCATGCCGGCCACGGAGAATTCCTCCGGAAAGCCGGAGACGAGATCCAGCGTGCGCAGCCCGATGGAGCCGGTGGCGCCGAGCAACGTGATTCGCTTCATGCGCACCCCGCCAGTCGCGAGAAGTAGTAGAACGCCGGCAGATTGAAGAGCAGGCTGTCGATCCGGTCGAGCACGCCGCCATGGCCCGGAATGAGCGCGCCCGTGTCCTTCGTCCCCGCACTGCGCTTGATCGCCGATTCCGCGAGATCGCCGAACTGGCCGACGACGCCGAGCAGCGCGCCGCCACCGAGCCAGACGCCCGCACCGCACGTCGGCAGCAGCCACGCGCCCACCGCGGCCCCCGTGGCCACGGAGGCCACGAGCTGCGCCACCGCGCCCTCGACCGACTTCTTCGGGCTGATCGCCGGCGCGAGCTTGTGGCGGCCCATCGTCGAGCCGACCACATACGCGGCGGTCTCGCCGATCCAGGTGACGCCGACGACGTAGAGCAAGAGCTCGTCGCCGAGCGCCGAGGTGTGGTGCAGCAGGATGCCGAACCCGAGCAGCCAGCCGATATAGGTGATGGCGAGCAGCGTATTCGCCGAGCGGGCGACGTCCGGCGTGCCCCGCCACACCGGTGCCGCGAGCACGGCGACGACGGCGATCAGCAGGCTGAACACGGGCAGCGCGAACGGATCGACCAGCCGCGCCGTCGCGAACGATGCGGTGACGGCCACACCGGCCACCAGCGCCAGCCCCCGATCGACGGGACGGCCGGCCTGCTCGAACAGACGCACCAGCTCCCACAACGCGGCCGCGCTGGCGACGACGACCAGCGTGTTGAACATCCACCCCGGCGCCTTGATCACGATCAGGAGGAACACCGGCAACAGCACCACCGCGCTGATCAGACGCTTCAGCAGCCCCGATTTGCGCGGCGTGTCCAGCGTGACGCTCGTGGGAATCGCCACGTCAGACTCCACCGAAGCGCCGGTCGCGGCGCTGGTAGTCGGCGATGGCGCGGTAGAGGTCGGCGGGCTCGAAGTCGGGCCAGAGCGTCGGCGTCACCCAAAGCTCGGTGTAGGCGATCTGCCACAGGAGGAAGTTGGAGACACGCATCTCGCCGCTGGTGCGGATGAGCAAATCGGGGTCGGGGACGCCGTCCGTGTACAGCGCGCGGCTCACGTCGGCCTCCGACACGGCCTCCGGCGCCAGCTCGCCGGCCTGCACGCGACGCGCGAGCGCGCGAAAGGCGTCGAGCAGCTCGTCGCGCCCACCGTAGTTGAACGCCATCAGCAGGGTGAGCCCGGTGTTGTCTTGTGTCTCCCGCGCCACGTGCTCGAGTCCGCGGCGCACGGGCAGCGGCACGCCGGCCGTGCGGCCGATCACGCGCAGCCGGACCTTGTTCTCCATCAGCTCCGGCAGCTCGCGATAGATCGACTCCTCGAGCAGCCGCATCAGCATGGTGACCTCGTCCTCGGGCCGGCTCCAGTTCTCCGTCGAGAACGCATAGAGCGTGAGGAACCGCAGGCCCACCGCGTCCGCCGCGCGAACGATGGCGCGCGCCGCCTTGACGCCCTCGCGGTGGCCCGCCACCCGGGGCAGGCCGCGCTGGGTGGCCCAGCGCCCGTTGCCATCCATGATGATGGCGACGTGCGCGGGCACCGGCTGCGCGCGCACGGATTCCAGCAGCGCGGACTCGGCGGTCACGGCCATCAGAAGGACATGATCTCCTGCTCCTTTTTCTTCAGGAGCTCGACGATCTTGGCGATGAAGCGATCCGTCGTCTTCTGGATCTGGTCGTGGCCGCGGCGCTCCTCGTCCTCGGTGATCGGCGTCTTCTTGTCTTTCGCGAGTGCCTTGAGCTTGTCGTTGGCCTCGCGGCGCACGTTGCGCACGGCTACGCGCGCGTCCTCGGCCATCTTGTGGACGTTCTTGACGAGCTGCTTGCGGCGCTCCTCGGTGGGCGTCGGCATGCTGAGGCGGATGACCTTGCCGTCGTTCACCGGCTGGATGCCGAGATCGGACTTCATGATCGCCTTCTCGATCTCCTTGAGCTGCGCGGCCTCCCACGGCTGGATCATCAGCGTGCGCGCGTCGGGAACGGACACCGAGGCCATCTGGCTGATGGGCGTCGAGTTGCCGTAGTAGTCGACGCGGATACTGTCGAGCAGGCCCGCGGAAGCGCGTCCGGTGCGCACCCCGGCGAACTCGCGAGAGAGCACGTCGAGGGCGCTGTTCATGCGCGTGTCGAGATCCTTGAGGACGGTCTGCATGCCGTCTCCTCCTTACCCCGCTGACGAGGACACCATCGAGCCCACGGGCTCGCCGAGCACGAGGCGCTTGATGTTGCCGGCCTGCGTGAGGTCGAACACGATGATCGGCAGCTTGTTGTCCATGCAGAGCGAGATGGCGGTGGTGTCCATGACGCCGAGGCCCTGGTTGAGGACCTCGATGTAGCTGAGCTTCTCGATGCGTCGGGCGGTCGGATCCTTCTTGGGATCCGCCGTGTAGATGCCGTCGACCTTCGTCGCCTTCACGATGGCGTCGGCGCCGATCTCGACGGCGCGGAGCGCACCGGCGGTGTCCGTCGTGAAGAACGGATTGCCGGTGCCCGCGGCGAAGATCACCACGCGCCCCTTCTCCAGATGTCGGATCGCGCGCCGCCGGATGTAGGGCTCGGCCACCGCCCGCATCTCGATGGCGGAGAGCACGCGCGTCTGTAGGCCGGCCTTCTCGAGCGCATCCTGCAGGGCGAGCGCGTTGATGATCGTCGCCAGCATCCCCATGTAATCGGCGGTCGCGCGATCCATGCCGGCCGCGCTGGCGGCGATGCCACGGAAGATGTTGCCGCCGCCGATGACGATGGCGACCTGGACACCGAGATCGATCACCTCGCGGATGTCGGCCCCCACGCGATCGAGCACGGGCGGATCGATCCCGTAGCCCTGGCTCCCGGCGAGCGCTTCCCCCGAGAGCTTCAGGACGATGCGTCGATAGACGGGCCCGCCGGCGGGGGCCGGCGTCACCAGCTCAGCCTCCGATCCTGAAGCGGGCGAGCCGCTTGACCACGATGCGCTCGCCCGTCTTGGAGTTCGTCAGGTCGACGAGGTCTTTGATCTTCGTCTTGCCCGCGGTGTCCTTGATGAAGACCTGCTCGAGCAGGCACTGGTCGGCGAAGAACTTCTCGAGCTTGCCCTCGACGATCTTGTCGAGCACCTGGGCGGGCTTCTTCTGATCCGCCATCTGGCCGCGATAGATCTCGCGCTCCTTTTCCAGCACGGCGGCCGGCACGTCCTCGCGGGCGACGTAGCTCGGATTGGTGGCGGCCACCTGCATGGCGAGATCGCGGACGAGCTCGCGGAAGCCGTCCGTCTTGGCCACGAAGTCGGTCTCGCAGTTCACCTCGATCAGCGCGCCGAGCTTGCCGTCGGGGTGCAGATAGGCGTGCACGATGCCTTCCTTGGCCTCGCGGCCCTCGCGTTTCTTGGCGTCGGCGAGGCCCTTCTTCCTCAGATACTCGGCGGCCGCGTCGAGATCGCCGTTGGACGCCGTGAGGGCGGTCTTGCAGTCCATCACGCCAGCTCCCGTGCGCTCGCGCAGCTGCATGACGGTCTTCGCGTCGGCGGTCATCACGACACCTCCGCCTCGGCGCTGGCCAGCTCCTTGTCCTCGGCATCGGCCGCCGACGCGGCGGCCCCGTCCTCCTTGCCGAGCGTCCCGCGACCCTCGTTGACGGCGTCCGCGATGCGCGAGGTGATCAGGCGCACGGCGCGGATCGCGTCGTCGTTGCCGGGAATCGCGTAATCGATCCCGGTCGGATCGCAGTTGGTGTCCACGATGGCGACGATCGGGATGCCCAGGCGCTGGGCCTCGGCCACCGCGATCTTCTCCTTGCGCGGGTCGATGATGAAGACGGCCGACGGCAGCGACTCCATCATCTTGATGCCGATCAGCGCCTTCTCCAGCTTCTGGCGCTCGCGATCCAGCTCGAGCGCCTCCTTCTTCGGCACGCGCTCGAACTCGCCCGTCTCCTTCATCTCTTCGAGCTTCTTGAGACGCGCGATCGATTTGCGGATCGTGGCGAAGTTGGTCAGCGTGCCGCCGAGCCACCGCTGGTTGACGTAGAAGCCGCCACAGCGAGTGGCCTCCTCCAGCACGGTGTCCTGGGCCTGCTTCTTGGTGCCGATGAACAGCAGGCTGCCGCCGCCGGCGGCCAGCTCGCGTACGAAGGCGTACGCCTCGCGGAACTTCTTCAGGGTCTTCTGCAGATCGATGATGTAGATCCCGTTGCGCTCGCCGAAGATGTACTTCTGCATCTTCGGATTCCATCGCTTCGTCTGGTGGCCGAAGTGCACTCCGGCCTCGAGCAATTCCTTCATTGTCAGTGCGGCCATTCGTCCTCCTTCGGTTGGTTCCTCCGCCGCGCTCCGACGCCTCTCGGGCGCCGACCGAATCGCGCGCGGCGTGCGTGATGACTGCTTACGTCGTGTATTTCGCGTTGATGCGCACGTACTCCTCGCTCAGGTCACACGTCCACACCCGCTCCTCGCCCCGCCCGATGCCGAGGTCGATGGTGATGTCGTAGGCCTGCCCTCCCATGATCTCCCGAACCCGCGGCAGAAGCACGCCTTCGCGGAGCATTCCCCGCTCGACGAGCCGCTCCTGCTGCCGCTCGTCGCCGAACACGATGGCCACCTTGTCCTGCTCCACGCGGGCCGCCGACTTGCCCAGCGCCATCATGATCCGGCCCCAGTTGGGGTCCTGGCCGTTGATGGCCGTCTTCACCAGCGGCGAGTTGGCCACGCTGCGGGCGGCCACCAGCGCATCCCGCCGGCTTGCGGCCCCCCGCACGGTGATCGAAACCAGCTTGGTGGCGCCTTCGCCGTCCTGCACCAGCATGCGCGCCAGGCGTGTCGTCAGCGCCTCCAGCGCCGCGCCGAACTCGCGCGTGCCGCGGCTGCCGTGGTCGACCGGCGCGTTCTCGGCGAGCCCGTTGGCGATGACCGCGACGGTGTCGCTCGTCGAGGTGTCGCCGTCCACGGCGATGCGATTGAACGAGCGATCGACCGCGCGCTTGAGGATCGGGTCGAGCGCCCCCCGGGCCACGGCCGCGTCGCTCGTCACGAAGCAGAACATCGTCGCCATATGCGGCTCGATCATGCCCACGCCCTTCGCGATGCCACCGAGCGTCACCGTCCGCCCGCCGATCTCACAGCGCAGGGCGGCTTCCTTCGTGCGCGTGTCGGTCGTGAGGATCGCCTCCGCCGCGGCGTGGCCGCCCTGGGGCGAGAGTGACTTCACCAGCGTGGGGATGGCGGCGCGGATCTTGTCCATCGGCAGCGGATGGCCGATGACGCCGGTGGCGCCGACGAGCACGTGCGAGCTCGGCACCCGCAGCAGGTCGGCGACCTGCTTGACGATCTCGCGGGCGTCCTTCAGCCCGCGCTCGCCGTTGCAGACGTTGGAGCAGCCGCTGTTGACGACGATCGTCTGCAGGGCGCCGCCACGCGCGTGCTCCATGGAGACCAGCACCGGCGCGCCTTTTACCTGGTTCGTCGTGAACACCGCCGCCGAGCGCGCCGGCGAGGGCGAGTGGATGAGAGCCAGGTCCTTCTTACCGCTCGGCTTGATGCCGGCCGCCACGCCCGCGGCGAGGATGCCGGGCACGGCGGTGATGCCGCCGTCGAGCCACTCGATGTCCCCGGTCATCCGCCGCTCGCGACGCCGATCAGGGGTACACCGGTGGAGCCTCGAGGCCGGTCCGCTCGTGCCAGCCGAAGAGGACGTTGAGGTTTTGCACGCCGTTGGCCGAGCCGCCCTTGCCGAGATTGTCGATCGCCGACACGCAGACGGCGCGGCCCGTGCGCGGATCGGCCACCACGGTGACGTCGCAGTAGTTGGAGCCGACCACCGAGCGCGTCGTCGGTCGCTCGCTCTCGCCGAGCACACGCACGAACGGCTCGCCGGCGTAGAACTCGCGGTACACGTCGACGAGCTCGGCGGTGCCGAGCGGCGTCGCCAGCAGGACCGAGGCGGTCGTGAAGAGGCCCCGCGTGAGGGGCAACAGGTGCGGCGTGAACGACACGCGCACCGTCTCGCCGGCGAGCGCGGACAGCTCCTGCTCGATCTCCGCAGTGTGCCGGTGGACACCACCGATCGAGTACGCCTGCACGTTCTCGTTGGCCTCGGTGTAGAGGTACATCGGATCGACCTTGCGCCCCTGGGCGCCGGCGCCGCTCACGCCGGACTTGCCGTCGACCACGATCCCCTCGAGCCGCGCCAGACCGTTCTTGAGCAGCGGCGCCGTCGCGAGGATCGCGCCGACGGCATAGCAGCCGGGCGAGGCCACAAGCGACGCGGCGGCGATAGCCTTGCGGTGCAACTCGGGCAGCCCGTACACGGCCTCGGCGAGTCCGGCGGGATCGACGTGCGGCGTCTTGTACCAGGTCATGTAGTCCGCGGCGTCGTGCAGACGATAGTCCGCGGAGAGGTCGATCACCTTCTGGCCTCGCTTGCGCAGCACGGGCACGGCCTTCTGCGACTCCATGTGCGGCAGCGCCAGGAACGCCACGTCGCACGCGCCGGCCAACCACTCGGCATCGAGGTCGTGGAACGTGAGCTCGCTCAGGCCTCGCAGATGCGGATACAGGCTGCCCAGCGATTGTCCGGCGAGGCGCTCGGACGTGACGCCGGTGAGCGTCACCCGCGGGTGCACGAGCAGCAATCGCAGCAGCTCGGCGCCCATGTAGCCGCTGGCGCCGGCAACGGCGACGCGGATGGAAGGTGTGCCCCTCACGCTACCGCTTGCTGTACTGGAACTTCTGACGGGCGCCGGGCTGACCGTACTTCTTCCGCTCGCGGGCGCGCGGATCGCGCGTGAGCAGCCCCGCTTTCTTCAGTGGCTGGCGAAGCTTGTCGTCGAAACGCGCGATGGCGCGCGACAGTCCGTGGCGGACCGCGCCGGCCTGGCCGGTGGGGCCGCCGCCCTTGACCGTCACGAGCACGTCGAACTGTCCGACGGTGTTCGTGATCGCCAGCGGCTGCGCGATGATCATCCGCAGCGTCTCGCGCGGGAAGTAGTCCTCGAAGGCGCGGCGGTTGACGACGATGCGTCCGGCGCCGGGCTTGATCCACACACGGGCCACCGACGTCTTGCGCCGCCCAGTGCCGTAGAACCTGTCGAGCACGGCCGCCATCTATCGCCCCTCCGCCGACTTCGACGAACGTGACGTCCGCAACGCGAGCGCGGTCGGCTGCTGGGCGCTGTGCGGATGCTCGGCACCGCGATAGACCTTCAACTTCTTGGCCATGGCGCGGCCGAGCCGGTTCTTGGGAAGCATGCCCTGCACCGCCCACTCGACCACGCGCTCGGGATGCTTGTCGAGCATCTGCTCGGCGGAAACTTCCTTGAGACCGCCGATGTAGCCGGTGTGCCAGCGGTAGAGCTTGTCCTTGAGCTTGCGCCCGGTGAGATGGACCTTCGCGGCGTTGAGCACGACGACGTGATCGCCGACGTCCAGATGCGGGACGAAGCTTGTCTTGTGTTTGCCTCGGAGGATCGTCGCCACCTGCGTGGCCAGGCGTCCCAGCACCTGTCCGTCGGCGTCGACGACGTACCACTTGCGCTCGATCTCGCTCATCACGGCCCTTTCGGCGTCATTCGCGGCTGTAACTAGGCGTTCTACCGGGAGAATCGCAACGTCGGATGATAACGGAGGCCCGGCCCCTCTGTCAATCAGTGCCGACCGCCGGCGACCGCCACGTAGTACTGCGTCCACAGCAGCCAATCGAGCGCTCCGCCGCGAATCCGACGCTCGAGCCACGCCGCGAGTCGGCGCGCGGGCTCCCCGCCCGCCTCGGCCAGCACCGGGAGATAGACGCCGGAGGTGTGCGCCTCGCGAATGGTGAAGCCGGCCTCGGCGAGCTGGCGCCGCACCGCACGCGCCGTCATGGGATTGACGTGTCCGGTCGGCAAGATCGGCTCGCGGTACACGCGACGCACGAACTCGATCACCCCGGGCAAGAACGCAATGGTGGCGCAAATCTCCAGGGGGCTGAAACGCTGCGGCGTCGAGAGCAGGAGCACGCCGCCGGGACGCAGCAGACGCCGCATGCCCGCCAGCGCTTCGCGCGACTCCCGGACGTGCTCGATCACCTCGGTGCAGAGGACGACGTCGAACGACGCGGCGGGCAGCGCCGGCCGCCGAATGTCGTCCCGAACGACGGTGACGTTGCGGTGATTCGCGGTGAGGGCTCGAGCGGCGTCGAGAAACGCATCCTGCACGTCGCTGACGGTGACGCGATCGAACATGCGAGCCAGCCGCAGCACGTACACGCCCGAGCCCGGACCGATCTCCAGCGCATTGCGCCGGCCCTCGGCGGCGAGCCGAGCGAGGCGCTCGACGATCCAGTCGCGCCGCGTGCAGTGCAGCCAGCGACGCGTCGGGTTGCGCGACTCGTACAGCGCGCGCTGCAGCGCGACCAGCTCGGCGTTGCTGCTCACGTCGATATCGTCGACACGCTCGACGGCAACGTGCTGGGCGTCGGCGTGCTCACGCTGACCGGCTCACGCCGGCGTCCTCGACGCCGATGCGCTCGTCGATGCGCTCACGTGTCGGACGGCGCCCCGGTCTTGTGCGGCCACGGGCACAGCGCGCGGACCGGACACGCCGGGCACGCCGGCTTGCGCGCGACGCACGTGCGACGACCGTGCGTGATCATCAGGTGCGTCGCGTGCGTGAGCGACTCCCGCGGCAGCACGGCGACGAGCTGGTCGTGGATCTCGTCGGGGTCGTCCCCGCGCGCCAGACCGAGCCGCTGCGACACGCGGAACACGTGCGTGTCGACGGCGAGCGCCTGGCCGCCGAAGGCGTTGCCGATGACGACGTTCGCCGTCTTGAGTCCCACGCCGGGCAGCTCGACGAGGGCCTCGCGTGCCTTGGGCACCTCCGCGCCATGCCGCTCGACGAGCGCCTTGGACATGCCCAGCAGCGAGCGCGTCTTGGCTCGGAAGAATCCCGTGGAGCGGATGTCCTTCTCCAGGCTCGCCGGTCGCGCCCGCGCGAGCTCGCGCGCGGTCGGATATTTTCGAAAGAGCGCCGGGGTGACCATGTTCACGCGCTCGTCCGTGCACTGGGCGGAAAGAATCGTGGCGACCAGCAGCTCGAACGGCGTACGAAAGTTCAGCGCGATCTTCGCGTCGGGATACGCGCGGTCCAGAAGCTCCAGGATCTTCTTGGCCCGCGCCTGCCTGGCCGCGCGACTCTCCGCCATCGCCGTCAGTCTCCTACGCGAATCGCCTGCTCGCTCGTGGCGACGCGTGCGACCTCGACGGGAAACGCCAGCCGTGCCGCGATCTGACCCGTCGGATCGTAGTTACGCGCCACCCAATCGACGAGCAATCGCGGCAGCGGCAGCCAGCCCACGCGCGCCCGGTCGACGGCGAGCCCGAACGGCCGGTCCGCGGCGGGCACCACCCGCACGCGCGCGGCGAGGTCGGGGCCCGGCTGCTCGACGACCACGTCGATCCAGCCGGGGCCCAGGTGAACGCGACTGCCGCGGAAGGCCTTGAACCCGGCGACGAACGCCTGCACGTCCGCCGCGGCGACCTCCATCCGCTCGAGACGGAAGCGTCCGACGTCGAGCACCTGGACGCGTCCGGCCTCCAGCGCGTAGGGATTGACGAGCACGTCGTCGATGACGACCTTGAGGTCGTGCACACGGAGCGTCGGCGCGTCGCGGGCCCGCAGCTCGCCGATCGCGGCGGCGCGCGCGGTGACCTCCAGGCGCCGGACGCGGCCCCGCGTGATCTCCGCGTCATAGGCGAGGCCGATGTCGAGCGCGTCGAGATCGCGCGCGACTTCGCCGACCCGCTGTCGCAGCGCCGCCTCCAGCGTCCGGGCGAGCGTCTCCGGCGCCGCGGCGACGCCGTCGCCGATTCGGCGCGCGCGCAGCGTACCCGTCGATCCGTCGGGCAGCGGCAGGTCGGCGATCACCGGATAGACGCGCGCCAGTGCGGGATCGCGCGCCAGCCGCTCGATCACGCGGCGGCTCTTGGCCTCGGTGAAATCGGGGCCCTGATCGCCGCTCTTGAGGATCATGTAGTCGATGCCGAGCGGCTCGCCGTCCCACGGCCGTGTGAGGTGCAGCGGCAGCTGATCGCGCACGGCGTAATAGCGGAAGTTGCTCACCGAGAAATAGTTGTCGTTGGGCACGACGCTGACCGTCGCCGGCCGTCCCGCCCGGTCCTGCACGATCATTCGCAAGAAGTCCCGCTGGCGCCAATCGGCGCGGACGGGCCGGCTCGGGAGCACCCACGGCACGCCGAGCCCCGGCAGCGTCCGCGACGGCGGCACCGCCCACGCGACCGCCGAGATCTGCACGACGCCGACGAGCACGAGCACGCCGAGCGCGACGCGGCGCAGGTGCGGGCCGAGGGCCGCGACCGCCATGCCACCGAGCACCGCCGCGAGGGGCAGGAGCGGCAGCGTATAGCGCAGGTCTTTGTTGCGCAGCAGCACGAACAGGACGAACGGCGCCACGAACGCGACGACGACGAAGCCGTCGCGCCGCATCAGCGCGACGACGATGCCGGCCAGCAGCAAGGCCGTCGCGAGGACACCCAGCTGCATGAACAGCGACGTGGGATAAAACGCGAGCGCTGTGGCCGAGAGCGTGGGTGGTTTTCCTTCCTCGGCGCCGTGAGTCACCGCGCGCAGCGCGATCTGTCGCGGCATGCCGACGACCCGCGGCCCGTACCACGCCAGGCCCACGGCGGCCGCGACGAGCGCGGCGAGCGCGGCGTTGGCGACCGCGCGTCGACGATGCTCGCGGAAGATCACCCAGACGACGGCGGGCAGCAGATAGGCGGCAAACGGAGGCTTGGTCAGCATGCCGACCCCGAACACGAGGCCGGCCAGGACCGACCAGCCCGGCCGCGTGAAGCCATCGGTGCGAACGAGGAGCAGCACGCTCGTCACCACCAGCGTCGCCAGTGGCAGGTCCAGCTGGAAGCGCAGCGCGCTGAACACGACGAACGGTGCGGTGCCGAAGATCCACGCAGCGGCCACGCCGGCCGTCCCGCCGGCCAGCGCACGACCGAGCGCGTACGTGGCCGCCATCCCGGCGGCCAGGAACAGGAGCATGACGATCTCCGCCGCCGCCGCGTCCGTTGGCAGCAGCCGATACACGACGCCCGCCGCGCACGGCACGACGGGCGGATAGAACGACGAACGCGTGAGGATCATCCGCCAGTCGCCGGCGGCGAGGTCGCGCGCGCACGTCACCGCGCGCTCGAGGTGGGTGGCGTGGTCCCATTCGGGTGGCCGCGTGTCGATGGCCATCCAGACGGTGGCGCAGACGGCGATCGCGAGCCACGCGAGGCCGACGAGCGCCCACTCGCGGCTCGCGCCGCGCGCCGGCGTCATGCCTTCAGGAGACCGCGGATGGCGTCGATGCACGCACGCTGCTCGTCGGGGGCCAGCCGGCGCGTCTCGTGGGCGTGCGTCCAGACCGGTCGCCGCGGCGCGGGGTCATCGGCCCGGCGCGGCACAAGGTGCCAGTGGATGTGCGGCAGCTCGTTGCCGAGCAGCTCGTAATTCATCTTCCTGGCGTCGTAGACCGCGGCGAGCGCGCGTGCGACGTCGGCCACGCCGTCCACGAGCGCGTGACGCTCGGCGCGCTCCAGCTCCCAGAGCTCGGTCGCATGACGCTTGAGCACGAGCAGCGTCCAGCCGGGGAAGAACTGATCGACGTGCAGGTATGCGTTCGCCGGCCCGCACTCGGCGATGAACGTCTCGGCCGGCGGCCACTCGCCGGCGCAGGCCCGACACTCCGCGGTCGTCACCGGGCGGCGAGGAAGTCGCCGAGGCGCCGCAGGCCTTCGCGGATGCGCTCGATCGACGACGCGTAGGAGAAGCGCAGATAGCCCTCGGCGTTGCTGCCGAACGCGGCGCCCGGCGTCACGGCGACATGCGCGCGGTCGAGGATGTCGTAGGCGAAGGCGACCGAATCGCGCGTGAAGCGGCGCGCATTGGCGAGCACGTAGAACGCGCCCTGGGGCTCGAAGCCGACGCCGAGACCGATCGCTCGCAGGCCGTCCACCATCGCGCGCCGCCGCTCGGCGAAGATGCGCCGAAAGCGCGTCGTCTCGTCGACGGCATCGCGGAGCGCGGCCACGCCCGCCCACTGCACGAACTCGTTCGTCGAAATGAAGAAGTTGCCGTAGACGGTCTGCAGCGTGCGCACGTGCTCGTGCGGGACGATCACCCACCCGAGCCGCCAGCCCGTCATCGCGAAGGCCTTCGAGAAGCCGTTGAGCACGAACGCCTGATCGGTGAATTCCAGGATCGTGTGATCGCGGCCGCCCTCGGTGAGGCCGTGGTAGATCTCGTCCGAGACGATCGGGATGTCGCGCTCGCGCGCCAGCGCGGCGATGGCGGCCATGCGATCCGGCGCCAGCACGCTGCCCGTGGGGTTGGCCGGCGAGTTCACGATGATGGCTTTGGTCCGCTCGCTCAGGCGCTGGCGGATCGCCTCGGGGCGATACTGAAACCGATCGGCCTCGGTGACGTCGACCTCCGCGGGCACGCCCTCGGCGTAGCGGATGAAATTCGGATAGCACGCGTAGTACGGATTCGACAGCACCACCTCGTCCCCGGGATCGAGCAGGTGCCCGAACAACAACAGCATCGCGGGCGACGTCCCGGGCGTGACCAGCACCTGGTCGGGCGACACGCTTACGTCATAGGCCCGCGCGTAGTGCTCGGCGATCGCCTCGCGCAGCTCGCGGATGCCGAGACTATGCGTGTAGCGCGCGCGGCCGTCCTTCAGCGCCTTCTCGAGGGCGTCGCGCACCACCGGCGGCGCCTCGAAGTCCGGCTCGCCGTATTCGAGATGCACGATATCGACTCCCGCACGCTCCAAGGTGCCGGCGCGCTCGGCGACCTCGACGGCGAGAAACGGCTCGATCTCGCGGACGCGACGCGCGATGCCCGCCTTCAGCGCCGGCGCTCCTCGCGTGCGACGCGGAGTCGCGCCGTGATGATCTGCCACATCATCCGCGGTCCGTCCGTGACGACGCCCACCTTGCTGGCGGGCTGATCCTCCCAGTTGACGGCCACCTCGGCGATGCGCCAGCCGCGCGCGCGGGCGCGCAGCAGGAGCTCCACGTCGAAGCCGAAGCCCCTCGTCCCGAGGCGGGCAAACAGGTCGGCCGCCGCGGCAGCCGTGAACGCCTTGAACCCGCACTGCGAGTCGCGGATGCCGACGAGCCCGAGCGATTCAGCGAGCGTGTTGAAGAGGCGGCCGGCCAGCACGCGATGCGGGCGTGCGCGCACGACGATGCCGGCGGCCGTCATCGCCCGCGAGCCGATGGCGACGTCGGCGCCGGCGGCCAGCGCCGCCTCGAGCCGCTTGAGCTCCGCGATCGGCGTCGCGCCGTCGGCATCGGCGAAGAGACGCCACCCTCCACGCGCGGCGAGCATCCCCGCGCGCACCGCCGCCCCCTTCCCCCCGTTCGCCCGCTGTCGCAGCAGCTGCACCTGCGGGCATCGGACGGCCATCGCACGGACGACCTCGGCGGTGCCGTCGGTGGAGCCGTCATCGACGACGAGCACTTCCCACGGCTCGCCCCGCGTGCGCAGGTACGAGACGACCTCTTCGAGATAGCGCGGCAGCCGCGCCTCCTCGTTGAACGCGGGGATCACCACCGACCATTGCACCGAAGTCCGGCCGGAACCCGGCCCGCCGCTCACGAGGGGATCACCGACAGGTCGACCTGCCGCCGACGCCGGGCCACGCCCGTGGCGTGCGCGGCGCGCGCGACGCCCGCCGCCACCGCCGGCGCGACGGCCTTGTTGAACACGCTGGGGATGATGTATTCCTCACCGAGTTCCGAGCGCCCCACGCAGGCGGCGATCGCGCGCGCGGCGGCCAGCTTCATCTCGTCGTTGACCATCCGCGCTCGAGAGTCGAGCAGCCCGCGGAAGAACCCCGGAAAGCACAGAACGTTGTTGATCTGGTTGGGATAGTCCGACCGGCCCGTGGCCATCACCCGCGCGTGACGTGCGGCGTCTTCCGGCTGGATCTCCGGCACCGGATTGGCCATGGCGAACACGATGGGGTCGCGCGCCATCCGCTTGAGATCCCGGACGCTGAGAATGCGCGGCACCGAGAGTCCGATGAAGACGTCGGCGCGTTCCAGCGCGTCGGCGAGACGGCCCTTCACCTGGCGCGGGTTCGTCGCGCCGGCCACCCACCGCTTCATGAAATCCATCCCCTTCGTCCGCTCCTTATAGATGGTGCCGAACTCGTCTACACCGATGATGTCGCGGACCCCGCTGGACAACAAGATTTTGATCGTCGCCGTCCCGGCCGCGCCGACCCCGGTGACCACGACGCGGAGCTTCTTGAGGTCTTTCTTGACGATCCGCAGCGCGTTGAAGAGCGCCGCCAGCACCACGACCGCGGTGCCGTGCTGGTCGTCGTGGAACACCGGGATGTCCAGCTCCTTGCGCAGCCGGTCCTCGATCTCGAAGCAGCGGGGGGCCGCGATGTCCTCGAGGTTGATGCCGCCGAACCCCGGAGCCAGGTACTTGATCGTCTCGACGATCTTGTCCGGTTCCTTGGTGGCCAGGCAGATGGGGAAGGCGTCGACGCCGGCGAACTCTTTGAAGAGCATCGCCTTGCCTTCCATCACCGGCATCGCCGCCTCCGGCCCGATGTCGCCGAGCCCCAGGACGGCCGTGCCGTCGGTGACGACCGCGACGGTGTTCTGCTTCATCGTCAGGGCGAACGCGCGCTGACGATCTTCTTTGATGGCCAGGCAGACCCGTGCGACCCCGGGGGTATACGCCATCGAGAGGTCGTCGCGGGTACGAATGGGCACCTTGCTCTGGATCTCGATCTTGCCGCCGAGGTGCATGAGAAACGTGCGGTCGGAGATGTTGATGACCCGCAGGCCCGGCGCCTGCTTCAGGCGATTCACGATCTGCGTGCCGTGCACGCTGTCGCGGGCGTTGATCGTGATGTCGCGGATGATGCGGTCGCGGCCGGACTCGACCAGGTCCACCGCGCCGATGTCGCCACCGGCGTCGCCGATCGCCATGGCGACGCGGCCGAGCATCCCGGGACGATTCTGGATCGCCACCCGGACGGTAAGGCTATAGCTGGCGCTCGGCGCAACCGTGGACATTCTTCGCTTCTACCCTTGCGGCCGGAGCCAAGTCAACTTGCGGCGGATCGGCGTCGGGAACCCGACGGTGGGGAACCGATGTTGTTGAGTGGGCCGGCGATGCACTTCTCGGTAGTCAGGTTGTAGAAGACGCTCGGCCAGCGGCAGGCGCACGAGGCATGCGTACACCCGACGGCAATGGCTCGCTCCCGGCGCTGAGCCGAGGTGGAAAAGGATAACAAGCCAATCAAGACCTGAATACGTGAAGAGAAATTCCCATCGAAGGCGTGACATCGCGCCCCGCCATAGCGGACGAGGCGTAGGACTTACAACCGGTTAGGAAAAGTTGGGAATTGTTGGCGTGTTTCTTGAAGCCCCAATGCGGCTCAAAGAAACGTTCCAGGGGAGAGAAGCATCCTACAGGTAAACACAACTCGACCCGGTGACACCATGACATTTCGCGAACAGGCACGAGAGAATCACAACGAGGCAGAGCATCTCGTCCCGCCGGCGGCCCTTGCCACGGAAGAGGAGACGACGCCCGCCGCGATCCACGACGACGAGGCCGACGAGGTTCAGCCGGTCCCCGAGGAGGCGCTCACTCCGCTTCCCGCGAAGGGCGAAGATCCCGTCCGACTCTATCTCAAGGAGATCGGAAAGGTCCCGCTGCTAACCGCGCAGCAGGAAGTTCAGATCGGCCGACGGATCGAAGTCGGCCAGATCGCGCTGCGTCGCGGGCTGGCGGGCATCCCGATGGCGGTGCGCGCGCTGCTCGAGGTCGGTGACCGCCTCCGTCACAACGACATCGCCGCCGACGACGTCATCGTTCTTCCGGAGGGTGGCGAGCTCGAGGCGAAGGAAATCCGCCCCGTGCTCCTGGCCTTCGGTCGCATTCGCCGGCTTGAGCGCAAGATCGCGCGCCTCGAAGAGTCGCTGGCCGACAAGCGGCGCTCTGCGACCGGCCGGGCGAACGTGCAGAAGCAGATCGCGACGCACCGCGCGGGGATCCAGAAGACCGTCGCCGACATGCCGCTCAAGCCGGCGCTGATCGATGACCTCGTCGGCAAGGTGCGGCGCCTCTGCCAGCGTATCGACGGCCTCGCGCAGGAGTCGCGGCGCACCCGGACCGCAGCGCTGGCCCGAGAGCTGAAGAAGCTCGAAGAGGAGGCGGGACTGCCGCGCAAGCAGCTGCAGACGCTGCTGGTCGAAATCGAGACGAGCGACCGGACCGTCCGGCAGGCCAAGCGCGAGCTGATGGAGGCCAACCTCCGGCTCGTCGTGTCGGTGGCCAAGCGCTATCTCGGCAGCGATCTGTCGCTGCTCGACCTCGTCCAGGAGGGCAACATCGGCCTGATGAAGGCCGTGGACCGCTTCCAGTATCGGCGGGGGTTCAAGTTCTCGACGTACGCGACGTGGTGGATCCGTCAGGCCATCACTCGCGCCATCGCGGACCATTCGCGGACGATCCGGATTCCGGTGCACATGGTCGAGACGCTCAACCGCATCTCGCGCGTGAACCGGAACATGGTCAACGAGATGGGCCGCGAGCCCACGCCTGAAGAGCTGGCGCAGCGTACGGGCGTGCCCGCCAAGAAGGTGCGGCTGATCCTGGAGTCCTCGCGCAAGCCGCTGTCGCTGGAGACGCCGATCGGCGAGGACAGCGAGCTCGGCGACTTCCTCGAGGACAAGTCGGCCGGCTCGCCGAACGACACCCTGTTGGGGCAGGACCTCACCACGCAGGTCGAGCGCGCGCTGGCCACGCTGTCGCCGAAGGAGAAGGAGATCCTTCGTCTGCGCTTCGGCATCGGCGAAGAGGGCGAGCACACGCTCGAAGAGGTCGGCAAGCGGTTCGCCGTTACCCGCGAGCGGATTCGGCAGATCGAGGCCAAAGCGCTCCGTAAGCTTCGCCATCCGCTGCGGGGGCGCAATCTGAAGGCGTTCGTCGAAAACTAGTCTCGGTGGCCCGGGCGGGGCGGCGGGGGCCGCTGCCCCTGCTCGGGCACGCTAGTCGACAGTACGGTGCGCCTGCCTAGGTGCAAACACGGCCCTCTCAGGGGCAGCGGCCCCCGCCGCCCCGCCCTACCCGCCAGGTCTGGTTCTCGGGTGGTACTCGCTCTGATGATTTTGCTGGGTGCGCAAACAATGCGGTGCGGCTCGGCCGTCGGAGTCGCTGCGATGCGATGTCCCGACACCGCATCGCAGCGGGGCGCTCGCGCCATGGTCGCCGGACTGTTGCTCGGAGGTTAGTTGGCGAGGGTGGTGACGAGGGACTGCCAGAGGTAGCGGAGCTCGGGGCTGCCGCCGGCGGGCTGTTTGCGGACGGCGGTGTGGACCAGGACGAGGCGGCTGGCTGGATCGATGAGAATCGCTTGGCCGCGCACACCGGAGAGCAGAAACATCCGGCGGTCGCCGGGCAGGATCCAGGTCTGGTAGCCGTAGCCGAGAAACGGCGTGGCGACGCCGGGCTTGAGATGTCCTTGCTCGGGCCGCACGGTGGTCGCCTCCCGAATCCACGCGGTGGGGACGATCCGGCGGCCGCGCCAGTTGCCGTCGTGCGCCAGCAGCAGTCCGAGTCGAGCGTAGTCGCGGAGTACCGCGTTCATACAGCAATACGTCGCTTCCTGGCCGGCTTGATCTACCAGCCACGTCGCGTCGGCCTCGGCGCCGATCGGCCTCCAGATCTTTTCGGACAGATACTCGGCGACGGGTCGCCCGACGGCGTTGCGTAACACGAGTCCCAGCACCTGCGTCTCGACAGACGCGTAGGAGAACTTGGTGCCGGCCGGTACCGCGCGATCGTTGAAGCGTGTCACTGCCTCCACGCCGCCAGGTCCGCGCAGGAGGAAGGTGTCGCGCGCGAGCTGCGCCACGTCGTCACGCCCCGAATAATTCTCGACGAATCGTACCCCCGAGGACATCTGCAGCAGATCACGGAGCGACGTCCGACCGTACTCGGTGCCCACGAGCCCGGGCACGTAGGCGGCGGCCGGATCGTCGACCGAGCGGATGCGCCCTTCCGCGATCGCGATGCCGACGAGCATCGATGTGACGGTCTTGGCCATCGACCACGACGTGAAACGATGGCGATCGTTGCGGCCGTACTGGTAACGCTCGATGAGGATCGTGTCGTCGCGCGCGACGAGAAGTCCGGTGGTCGGGTTGCGCAGGAGGTACAGGTCGAGATCGGCGGCCGCGCCCTGGAAGTAGTACTGAACGACCGGCTCGGACGGTGCGCGCGCCAGTCGCGACGGCGTGTCGCCCGCCCGGACCAGACGGCTCT
>QHSO01000180.1 GCA_003220475.1 Candidatus Rokuibacteriota bacterium
CGCGCCGGCGCTTCATGATGTCGATGGCCGACCGGGCGCCCGCCGGCGCGGCGAGGAGCGCGCTCGCTGCCCCAGCCACGAGCAGCGCGAGCCATCGCCGCCGACTCACACGGCCGCCGTCAGAAGAAATAGCGGACGACGGCGAAGAAGCGATCGTTGTCTCCCCAACGGCCCCAGAAAGTTTCGGGCCTTCCCGTCAGGAAGTCCAGCCCCGCCTCCACGTGCAGCGCGTCGGTGATCCGATGGGCCGCCTTGAACTGGATGTAGTGGCTCGGCGTGCCGCCGAGATCGGCGATCCCGCTGAGCTTCAGGACCGTGTCTTCGCTGACCTTGGCCTGGATCCGACCGACGACAGCATCGCGAAAGGCGTTGTTCGCCAGGCGGGCGCCCACCAGAGGCACGCGGTCGCTGTCGAGGATGTCGGACCCACGGTGATGACGGAGCACCGTCTCGCGCGCGTACTCGACGACGAAGAGCATCTGGTCGAGGAATCGGTGGTTGACGTCCAGCGTGTAGTTGAAGCCGACGATCGCCTGGAAGCGATCGTTACGACCGTTGGCCTCGACCAGCCGCGCCACCGCTTCGCCGTGCAGCTCGAAGCGCCCGAACGTCGTCGAGAAATCCGCGCCTGCCACCCGCTCGCGCGTGAAGACCGGCGAGAGCCGTGGCAGGACGACGCCCGGCGCGAGTGCCATCGTCGAGCCGCGGAACACCGGCGTGTGCTCAAATCCCTCGTAGTAGCTCAACGAGAGATCCCAGCCGGCCAGCGTGCCCTTGAGACGTGCGGCCCATTGGGTGGCGCTGGCATCCTGCTCGGGCCGCTCGGGATGGTCGACGACGGCGACGAATGTCGAGGGCACGGTCGGCGTCCAGCGACTGTGCTCCAGCGGTAAGCGGCTCGGCGTGAAGAACGGCACCGCGACGACGACAAGGTTGACGCGCGGCGCGCTGAGCCGCACCGCCGCCGACCACACGCCGATCTTCTCGTTGTCCAGCGGGTCGAGGTAGTCGTAGGGATTCAGCCGGTCAGTCGGGTTGTACGCATCCGCGGTGCCCCAGGCGAAGATCTGCTTGCCGACTGTGACCTCTAGGGGCCCACGCTGCGCCGACAGTGTCGCTTCCTTCAGGCTCAAATAGGAGCGTCGCGGCTCGGTCTCGGGAATCTGGAAATGGAGGCCGCGCGTGTAACCGAAGTCGTCGGCGCGCGCCTCTGCGATGATCTTCGCGGCGCCCCAATGATCGAAGCGCCGCCTCCACTCGAGCTGCAAGAGCGCCAGATCCACGAACGTCTGGTCGTCACTGGCGGCGTCGGCGGCGCGGGTCACGTGCCGGGATGGTAGGCGATAAGGTAACGGTGCTCGCCCTCCAGTATCGTCTCGCCGCGCTGATTCTCGAGCGTCACGCGCAGCGTGAGGAGGCCGGCCGAGCGCTTGCGCTCGAGCGCGGTCACCTCGTGGCGTGGCTTGAGCGTGTCGCCGACGAACGCGGGGTGCCGGAAGCGCGTCGTCTGCTCGACGAAGGCGACGATCGACGCCTCGATGATCGGCGCCAGCGTGGAGGCGCCGACGGCGGTCATCGAGGTGAGCAACAGCCCGTGGGCGAGCCGGCGTCCGTAGCGCGTGTGCTTGGCATACTCGTCGTCGTAGTGGATCGGATGCGCGTCACCCGTCATGCCGGCGAAGAACAGGAAGTGCGCGTCCGTGAGCGTCTTGGACGGGCTCTCGAACCGATCGCCGACCTTGAAATCCTCGAACCAGCGCTGCGCGCCTACCACAGCCGCCAGAACAGCTCGGCCACCTCGGCCGCGCGGCGCGCCGAGAAGATCGCCGGCCGCGACCGCGCCGCGAACGGCAGGCCGTCGGAATACCACGCGAGGTGCTTCTTGAGCTGGACGAGGGCCGCGCGCTCGGGCAGGTGCGTCTCGATCAGGACGCAGTGCCGTCGGATGATCGCCGCCCGCTCGTCGCGCGACGTGTCCACGCCGCGGAAGATCCACGGTCGGCCGAGCGCGCCGCGGCCGATCATGACCGCCGCGCAGCCGGTGGCCGCCACCATCGCCCGTGCATCGTCGACGCAGCGGACGTCACCGTTGCCGACGACGGGAATGCGGACGGCGGCCACGACGGACGCGATCACCTCCCACGGGGCACGTCCGGTGTACTGCTGCGAGCGCGTGCGTGGGTGCACGGTGAGGCCATCGACGCCCTCGCTCTCGGCGAGCCGCGCGATGTCCGGCGCATTGACCGTGCGATCGTCCCAGCCGCCGCGGATCTTGATCGTCAGCGTTCCCGCGACCGCCTTGCGGAGCGTGCGGAAGATGACCGCGGCACGCAGCGGATCGCGCATCAGCGCCGCCCCCTGGCCCTTGGCCACGATCTTCGTGACCGGACAGCCCATGTTGAGGTCGATGCCGTCCGCGCCCGCGGCCTCGAGCCGCCGCGCGGCCTCCGCGAGGATGTCCGGATCCTCGCCGAGCAGCTGCATGACGAGCGGGCGCTCCTCGGGCAGGTAGGCGGTCAGCGCCAGCGTGCGCGCGTTGTCGCGCACGAGGGCGCGCGCGTCGATCTCCTCGCTGGTGAGGAGGCCGGCGCCGCACTCGCGCGCGATGAGGCGGAACGGCGCATTGGTGACGCCCGCCATCGGAGCGAGACGGAGGTCGAGCGTGCTCACCCGGTCATTCTAGCGCGGCTGTCGCGGCCGACGAGGCTAACCCAGCGTGGAACGCCGCGCACCCCGAACGCGACCACGATGACGGCGCACGCGATGGCGACCGGCCACGTCGGCTCAGCGACGCGCGGCGAGCACGGCGACGGGATAGCTCACGCGGATCGTGTCGCCGACGCGATGCGTGGCCATGTCGAGCCCGTCGTCCACGAGCGAGCGCTCGACCATGGCGCGGATGCGGTCGGCATCGCCAGGGTTGGGGAACGAGCGCGCCAGCAGTCCGTCCAGGTCGGTCGGCAGCCGATAGAACGTCTGCCGCGGCGGCTCCAGGCCGACCCGCGCGAAGAGGGTCACGTGTTCGGCCAGCGGGAGCGCGCGCGTGTGTGAAGGGTCGCGCAGCCGTTCCAGCGCGTTGAACGCCGCCGCCTTCTCGGGCGCGGGCGCGCTGTCGATCACCATCACCGTGCCACCGGGCGCGCAGACGCGACGCATCTCGGCAAGCACCGCCGCCGGCTCGAGCAGGTGATGGAAGGCGAACCGGGAGACGACCAGCGTGAACTCGCCGTCGGCGAACGGCAGGGGCAGGACGTCGCCGTGGTGCCAGGTCAGGTTCGTCAGGCCCTGCTCGGCCTGCAAGAGCCGCGCGCGCTCGAGCATCGCGGGCGTGAGGTCGATGCCGGTGACGTGCCGTGCGACCCTGGCGAAGGCGCAGGCGAGGATGCCCGGCCCGCAGGCCACGTCGAGCACGGTGTCGTCGGGGCCGGCGGCGCTGAAGTCGACGACGATGCGCAGCGCCGCCTCGTCGCGGATCGACGGCGCCGTCGCGAACGGCACCGCCTGGCGCGTGAACTGATCGAGGATCGCCTCGCGATGCGCGTCGCTCACGTCATCCTCTTGTAGACGCGCCCGCCCTTCATGATCACCCGCAGATTGTCTTGCATCTGGAACACGCGGAGGTTCTTCAGCGGGTTGCCCTGCACGACGAGGAGGTCGGCGTACTTGTTCGGCGCGACGCTGCCGATGCGGTCCTGCATGCGGAACAGCTCCGCGTTGACCTTCGTCGCCGACAGCAGCACCTCCATCGGCTTCATCACCTGCCCCTTGAGCTCGAACTCGACGGCGCGCTGCGTGGCCATGTCGCCGAGCAGGTCGGAGCCCGAGCCGATCTTGCAGCCGGCCTTGTACGCGTAGGTCAGCCCCTGCAGCGACTGCTGGCGCGCCATGTCGATCTTGGCGATCTGGTGATCGCCGATGCCGTAGCGCTTGCCCTCGCGATAGATCGTCTCGTACGTCACCATCGTCGGGACGAGAAAGGCATCCGCGTCCTTGATGGCCTTGGCGGCGCCCTCGCGGATCAGGTTGCCGTGCTCGATCGACCGCACGCCGGCCTCGATGGCGCGCCGCACGGCGGAATCCGAGTAGGCGTGGCTCAGCACGTACTTGCCGACCGCCTGCGCCTCTTCGACGGCCGCGCGCATCTCGGCCACGGTGAACTGCGTCGTGTCGAGCTCGTCCGACGGCGACATCGCGCCGCCAGAGGCCATGATCTTGATCTGATCGACGTCGCGGCGGATGTTCTCGCGCACGGCGCGGCGCACCTCGTCGGGTCCATCGGCGATGAAGCCGATCATGCCCACGCAGCAGTCGATCGGATCCGTCCACTCCGAACGCCGCCGTTTGTCGCCGTGGCCGCCGGTTTGCGAGATGTAGCGGCCGGACACGAGCAGGCGCGGCCCGACGAAATGGCCCTCCTCCAGCGCCATCCGGAACCCGTAATCGGCGCCGCCGGCGTCGCGCACGGTGGTGAAGCCCTGCATCAGGCACTCTTCGGCGCGCTTCATCGCGCGCGCCGCGATGTAGGAGGGCGGGTAGAAGCGGTGCTGGTCCGTGATGTTCTCGGTCACCGCACAGATGTGCACGTGCGCATCGGTGAGCCCGGGCATGAGCGTGGCGCCTGCGCAGTCGATCGTCGTGACCGGACCGGGCAGCGGCCCCGGCCCGCCCTGGGCACGGACCTCCTTGATGCGGTCGTCTTCGACGATCACGGTGGCGCCCTCGACGGGATCGGCGCCCGTGCAGTCGATCAAAAACGCATTGGTGAAGACATGCAGGGACATTTGTATCGACCTCCCGGGGTCGGCTACGGCCGCAGGTGGCGAGCGATCGGCACGCGTGGCTCCGTCCGTTACCGCGCGATGATTTTGGCGTCGTACATCCAGACTTTCTCGTCGGCGCGCGGCGTCCACTCCACCGACTGCGCCAGACCGTACAGGTCGTGCTGCTGCCAGAGGAACACCCACGGCGCCTCGTCGTGGACCAGCCGCTGCAGCTCGGCGTACGCCTCGGCGCGCGCCTTGGGATCGAGGAGCGTCTGGGCTCGCGCGATCTTCTCGTCGACCGTCTTGTTGTTGCCGTACGACGAATACGTCTGGTCGGCGAGGAAGAGCGGCTGCATCGTGCCCTGGCCGTGCAGCGCGGGGCCCCAGCCCAGGAAGAACATATCGCCGGTGTTGCGGTTCTTGATCTTGTCCAGGTGCGTGCCCCACTCGTTGACGATCACGTTGGTCTTGATGCCGAGCCGCTGCAGCTGGGCGCCGATGGCCAGCGACACGTCCTTGTCGAGTGGATAGCGTCCCGACGGCGTGTCGAGGGTGAGGTTCAGCGTCTTGGGATCCACGCCGGCCTCCTTGAACAGCGCCTGGGCGCGCGCGGGGTCATGCTTATAGCACTCGACGGGCGAGTAATCGACGTTGGGCGGCGCCAGCGGCCCGCACATGCGCGTCGCGCGGCCCTTGAGCACCTGCTTGATCAGCTCCTCCACGTCCACGGCGTGGTTCATCGCGCGGCGCACGCGCACGTCCTGCATCGGGCCGGGCTTGAGGTTGACCAGCGCCAGATAGTTGATGCGCGATGACACGGTCGCCCGCAGCCGCGCGCGGCCGCTCTTCTCGACGGCCTCCACGGCGTGCGGCGGCACGTCTTTCATGATGTCGATCTCGCCCGAGAGCAGCGCCGCCATGCGTGCACTGAACTCGGGGATGAAGCGAAACGTCACGCGGCTCACGTCGGCCGGTCCCTGCCAGTAGTCCGGATTGCGCTCGAGGACCAGCCGCTCGTCGCGACGCCATTCCACGAACTTGAACGGGCCCGTGCCGATCGGCTTGTCCGCCAGCTTGGCCGGGCCGAGCTCCTTGAGCGCCTTGGCGGGCATGATGAGCGAGTTCGTCAGCGAGGCGCTGTCGACGAGGTTCGGCCACGGCTGCTTGGTGACGAAGCGCACCGTGTAGTCGTCGACGACCTGCACGTCTTTCACGAGACCCCAGTACGCGGCCGTCGCAAAGTGGCTCTTGCTCGCGGGATCGAGCGCGTAGTCGATCGTGGCCTTCACCGACGCCGCCGTGAACGGCTCGCCGTTGTGGAACTTCACCCCGCGACGCAGCTTGAACTCCCACGTGGTGTCGTTGACGATTTTCCACTCCGTGGCGAGCATCGGCTTCGGCTTGAAGGTCTTCGCATCACGGTCGAGCAGGCGGTCGTAGATGTGCTCGAGCATGTTGTTGGTCGTCCAGTCCACGATCGTGGCGGCCAGCATCGTGCGCGGCTCCGCGCCGAGACCGACCACGACCTCCTTCGTGCGGCTTCGATCCTGCGCGTCGGCGCGCGCCGCCGCGAGGATCGTGAGCGCGACGAGCGTGGCGCTGACCATCGATGTCCATCGGCGATGCATAGCGGCCTCCTGAGCGTGGCGGGCCGTTCGGCCCGACGCACGGCGGCCAGCAGTGTAGCGCGGGACCGCCGATAGAGGAGCGCCACAGCTTTGCTGGGGCGCTCCGAACGTCGGGGGGTATGGGGGCCATATCGGAGCCCCCCATGTGACTCGGCGGGCCATATCGGGGCCCCCCATGTAACCTGACTTACACCCGTAGCTTCGGGTCGAGCGTGTCGCGCAGCCAGTCACCCAACAGGTTCACGCCGAGCGCCGTCAGCGCCAGCGCCGCGCCGGGAAACGCTCCCAGCCACCACGCCACGTAGAGGAAGTCGCGGCTCTCGCTCAGCATGCTGCCCCACGCCGGCGTCGGCGGCTGCACACCGAAGCCCAGGAAGGAGATGGCCGCCTCGGCGACCACGAACTGCGAGAACTGCAGGCTCGCCACGACGATGATCGACGGCGCGACGTTCGGCAACACGTGGCGGAAGAGCAGGCGCAGCCGCCCGACGCCGAGCGCGGCCGCGGCCTGCACGTAGTCGCGCTGCGTGACCGACAGCACCTCGCCGCGCACCACGCGCGCGTACACCACCCAGCCCGCCGCGGACAGGCTGAGGATGATGTTGCGCAGCCCGAGGCCGACGATCGCGTTGATCGTGAGCGCCAGCAGGATGAACGGAAACGACAGCTGCACATCGGCCAGCCGCATGATCACCGTGGAGGGCCAGCGCTGGACGAACCCGGCGATCAGCCCGAGGAGGCCGCCGACCAGCGCGGTCACCGCGACCGTGCACGCGCCGATGAACAGCGCGAGCCGCGCGCCGTAGAGTACGCGGGCCAGCAGATCGCGGCCGAGTTGATCGGTGCCGAGCGGATGGCCGGGCGAGCCCGGCGGGTTCAGGCCGCGCGCGAAATCGGTCGTCATCGGATCGCTCGCCGCGAGCCAGGGCGCTCCCAGCGCCGCGCCCAGCACGCCGAGGGTGAGCACCAGACCGAGATATTTTTTCATGATTGTAGCGGGGTCCGCGAGACCGGCTCGTGCCGTGGGTGGCCTGCTCGAGGTGCGGCCCGGCCCCGTGCGCTCCTGCGCTTTCTCATTTCAATCGAACGCGCGGGTCGAGCCAGCTGTAGAGCAGGTCTACCACCAGATTCATGAGCGTGTAGACGATCGAGGTGAACGAGACGGCGGCCATCACCACGGGGAAGTCGCGGTTCAGCAGCGCCTGCACGGTGAGGCGGCCGAGGCCGGGCCACGCGAAGATCGTCTCGGTCACCACGGCGCCGCCGAGCAGCTGGCCCGCCTCGAGCCCCGCGAGCGTGACGATCGGGATGGCGGAGTTGCGCAGCGCGTGCTTGCCGATCACACGCCGCTCCGCAAGGCCCTTGGCGCGTGCGGTGAGCACGTAGTCTTCGCCGAGCGCCTCCAGCAGCGCGGAGCGCGTGAGCCGCGCGACGCGCGCGGCGTAGAAGGCCGCCAGCACGAGCGAGGGCATCACGAGGTGCGCGAGCCCGCCCATGCCGCCCGTCGGCAGCCAGCGCAGCTGCACAGCGAACACGTAGATGAGCATGAGCCCGAGCCAGAATCCCGGCGTCGCCTGACCGAGCACGGTCAGCACCGTGCCGGCGTGATCGACCGCGCTGTCGCGGCGGACGGCGGTGACGACGCCGAGCGGCACCGCCACCACGAGCGTGAGCAGCATGGCCGTGCCGGCCAGGAGCAGCGTGGCGGGGAGTCGCT